>DKLZ01000046.1:2530-37505 GCA_002455955.1 Dehalococcoidia bacterium UBA6627 | reverse complement strand
CAGTGGGTGCATATACGGAGGGCTATGCTTCGGACCTCCTACGACAGGATCTCCTATCTACATACGAAGCAAAGGATCGGATCCCAGTAGCGAACAGTATTCTTAATCAAGCTATCCACAAATTAAGTCGACAATTGAGGCTATTGGATGCAACAAGAATCGGTGGAATTCACCAAAACTAGGACTCCATCGGATATCCAGCTTCAGCCCAGGCCTCATGTCCACCTTCAACGTTATACAAGTCCTCAAGACCGAGTGACGCTGCGAATTCTGCGGCGACTGCAGAACGCTGTCCACTTTTACAAATAAATAAAATTGGTTTATCTGTAACGAGTTTTTCAGCGTTAGCCAACACAGCCATATGCTGGATCCTCAATGAACCTGGAACGTGTCCTTCCGCGTGTTCATGAATTTCCCTTGCATCAATCACCTGGACATCTTCGTTGTCGATCATGCGTTTCGCCTCTTCAACATCGATTCGATAGAACGGTTCACCTTCTAATTTAACGTTTTTTTCCGACATCTCATGTCCTTCCTATCCTGCGCCCTAACGCACCTCAATTCCAGAGGATAATCTAAGCCATTCAGTGACTCAATTGCGCCGGCACATAGCTGATAAACTTACCCTTGTTAATATTGTAATCTACAAAAAACTGGAGCATTAAGCGTGCCAAAACTCCAAATCGATGGTCAATTGGTCGAGGTTCCTGAGGGTTCCTCTCTCCTGGACGCAATCAAAACTGCGGAAGGTACGCTACCGCATCTTTGCAAGCCTGATGCCCGCGAACCGTTGGGCGCATGCCGAACATGCCTCGTCGAAATCTCAGGTAGCCCTCGTCTCACTGCAGCATGCCACACACCAGCGATTGACGGTCAGGAAATACTCACAAACAGTGACAAATCAGTGCGAGTTCGCAGAGGAGTACTTGATTTAACACTTGGTATGTCGTCGGACGGAAAAGGAAAGGGATTAGCCACGCTTCACGCATCTCGACATGATCTCGAAAAATCAACTTATGTCCCGGCTCCCCGTCAGAGGGTTGATAATTCTAATCCTTTTTTTAGTTTCAACATGGCTGATTGTATCCTCTGCGGAAGATGCATTGACGCCTGCCAAGATACCCAACATATAGGCGCAATAGGTATTAATGGTCGAGGGCAAAACGCAGTAATCGGGTCCGCATTTAATGCAGTCTGGGAGGATTCAACCTGCACTTCTTGTGGACAGTGTGTCTCACAATGCCCGACAAGCGCCCTAGTAGCCGTGAACCAGTATGCTCCCAGAGCACTCAACAGCAGCCTTGAACTTCCAGTCATCTCTGCTAAAAATATCCGCGATAAACCAAGCAGAATCTTCCAAACAGCTCAGGACAATACAGTCACCGAAACGACCTGCCCATATTGCGGAGTGGGCTGCGGACTGAGAGTTCACACAAAAGGAAATGAAATTCTGTGGGTTGACGGTGTACCTGAGAATGGATCATCGGCCGGAATGACCTGTGTGAAGGGACGATTCGGCCTCGACTATGTGGACTCGCCTCGACGCCTTACCGAACCTATGGTGCGTAAGAATGGAAAGCTTACGGAGAGTTCATGGGACGAAGCATTAGATCTAATAGCTGACAAATTCGCGTCAGTTGTATCGACAGATCCAACCAATCCATCTGAAACATTCGGTGGAATTGCTTCGGCGAAAGCAAGTAACGAAGACGGCTACGTCATGCAAAAATTTGTCCGGTCTGTCATGGGAACTAACTCCATCGATCACTGCTCGCGCTTGTGCCATGCACCATCAGTTGTTGCTTTGATGGAGCAGATTGGTTCAGGTGCAACCTCAAACTCCTACGAAGACTATGACAATGCTGGCACCCTTCTAGTAGTTGGAAGCGATACCGGACGGAACCATCCGGTTGTCGGATCAAGAATCCGCATGGCTGTTGAAGAACACGGCGCGAGCCTAATCGTGGTCAATCCTATCAAGATCGATTTATGTGAATCAGCAACTCTGCATCTACAACCAAAATCGGGTACTGACGTCACATTATTTAACGCGATTGCGCGTGTAGTCCTTGAGGAAGGCCTCGAGGACCAAGAATTTATTGCGGCGAGGACAGAAGGATTCGACTCGTGGCGTGAATCAATTCTCGCAGTTTCGTTGGAAGAATCTGAGGAAATAACGGGAGTGCCAGTTGCTGATATCAGAAAGGCTGCTTTCCTTTATGCCAATCCATCACCGGACGCGTCGGGAAATCCAAGAGGGTCTTGTCTCATCTGGGGTATGGGGGTCACACAGCATACGAACGGTTCTGATAATGCCCGCGCACTAATAAACCTTGCGCTCAGCTCCGGCCAAGTGGGAAAGCCTGGAAGCGGAATCTCACCCCTCAGAGGGCAAAACAACGTACAGGGTTGCTCGGACTCTGGCTGTCTCCCCAATATATTCCCTGGGTATGAAGCCATTGGTGGAAATACTCACGAAAAATGGGAGCATGCCTGGGAGTCGCTGATTCCTCGAACGAATGGACTTCAGTCAACTCGGATGATTGAAAAGATGCTAGATAAAACTCTAACTACGATGTATGTAATAGGAGAAAATCCTTTGGTTTCAGACCCGTACTTGAGCCATGCAAGGGAAGCATTTAACCGATTGAACTTTTTGGTGGTGCAAGACCTATTTATGCATGAAACGGCAGAAATAGCCGATGTTGTACTACCAGCAACATCGTTTGCCGAAAAATCGGGTACGTTCACAAATTCTGAACGACGCGTACAACTCACCAGGCAATTTATCGAACCTGTGGGAAATACCCGCCATGACTGGGACATCACTGCAGATATTGCACGCCGGGTAATGAAAAGACTCGAACGCCCGTCAACACAATTTGACTATCAAGACTCTGCGCAGATATTTGACGAAATGGCATCGCTCACGCCGATCATTGGTGGCATATCACACGACCGAATAGAGCGTGAAGGCGGAATACAGTGGCCCTGCCCTGATGACATGCATCCCGGTACTCAACGACTCTTCGATACAGACTTCCCGAGAGGACGCGGGTTATTTATCGCGGTAGACCAGGGACCTCCAGCAGCCGAACTACCTAGTCGCAGATATCCTTTCACTCTAATAACAGGGAGATCTCTGTACCACTGGCATACCGGTGCTATTACGAGAGAGGTACCAAATCTTCTCAAGAAGGTACCAGTTGTGACAGTCGATATACATCCTGATGATGCACGACAACTAGAGATATCAGACGGTCAAGATATACAGATAAGCTCACGACGCGGCGAAATCATAGCCCAAGTTCATGTCGTCGAAAGAATGCAACGAGGCGACATCTTCGTTCCGTTCGTAGCTCTCGAAGGCGTCGCAGCGAACATCCTCACTAATGATGCTCTTGACCCGCCGAGTGGCATCCCAGAATATAAGGCTTGTGCCGTCAGGATCGATCTACCGGGAAGTACAAGGAAGAAAAAAATTACAAAGAGCTGAAATATTAAGGTGATATGCCTTAAGCTGTGCCAAGAAATATATAAGGAGACTAGCAATGGCAACACCCACCACCGAATACGCCCTGTATGAAAAGAAAGGACATGTAGCCTTTATAACTATTAATCGGCCAGAGGTTATGAATGCTCTTCATCCTGCCGCCTCACATGAAATAGCTGCTCTTTGGGATGACTTCCAAGAGGACGATAATCTCTGGGTTGCTATTTTAACTGGTGCGGGATCGCGATCCTTCTCTGCAGGAAATGATTTGAAAGCTCAAGCAGCGGGAGTCGGGCGGCTCGAGCCTGGGATCGTTGCACGGCAGGGTGGCTTCGGCGGTATCACGAGTCGATTCGATCTGCATAAACCTGTAATAGCCGCAGTCAACGGCTGGGCTATGGGTGGTGGATTCGAGATGGCACTAGCGTCTGACATCATCATCGCATCAGAGAATGCGCGTTTCGGTCTGCCAGAACCCAGAGTCGGATTATATGCTGGAGCTGGCGGAATTCACAGACTCCCAAGACAGATCCCTCAGAAACTTGCCATGGGCATGATTTTGACTGGTCGCAATTTAGATGCCGCGACTGGTAAGGAATATGGATTTGTGAATGAAGTAGTACCGCATGATGATCTCATGACTGTCGCAGAAAATTGGGCCAATGAGATCTTGGAATGTGCACCACTCTCTGTACGAGGCTCCAAACAAGGTGCAATGCAAGGACTTGAAATCCCTCTAGAATCTGCGATGAGTAGATCATTCTATTGGCTCAACAGGCACAATTCCTCACCAGACCAAAAAGAGGGGCCAATTGCCTTCAGTGAAAAACGGACACCAAACTGGACAGGAATCTAGACCTATAGTTTTGTACCAATGAGTAAGGGCGTCTCATGCACACACGACCAATTGTGTGGCGAATAGGCGGCAATTCGGTTGACCCGTCCAGTGCAAAAAGTCTAAGTGTACGATTTGCATCGATCGTGGCTGGGCTGTGGCTATCGGATTTACTGTTATCAGGCGTGCTGATTGGTGATTATTTATCACTACTCGCTGCCTCTGCGGTATTAGGTCTCGTCCAACTTGTCCTGCGCCCTCTGGCGGTGGCCCTGTCTTTTTGTCTAGTGATACTAACTTTCGGACTTGCCATCTTTGTGATAGATGCGTTAATGCTCCTACTGGCTTCCTCTGTCTCCAGTTCACTAGGATTGGCATTTGAAATTCAAGGAATCGGGTCAGCGCTAGCTGCTGCGTTAATCATAGGGATATTGAATCAAATCGGTAAAACATTTCTTCGACCAAATCGATCAACCAGACACGAACCGCCAAAAAATGAAAGATATATATAGCAATACACTAAGGAGCATTTATGTCCATTGAATCTAGTACCGAAATCAAAGCATTAACTTTCGACGTATTCGGAACCGTCGTTGATTGGCGTTCCTCGATCATTGAGGAACTTAGTCGATTCGGAGAAGAGTATGCCCTCACTGCCGATTGGCCAGGTATTGCTGATAGATGGCGTATCGAAGGATATATTGGTGGCATTAAACTTGTGTCCGAACAATCCTTACCTTTTCAAACAGCTGACCAACTACATTTACGAATGTTAGAAATACTGCTTCATGAACTCGATTTCCCTGTGGAGAATAACACTGAGGCTGTGAGACACCTAAATCAGGCTTGGCACCGTCTGCATCCCTGGCCGGATTCTAGTACTGGTCTAGACAGACTAAAAACCAACTTTGTTATAAGTACCCTATCAAACGGCAATGTTGCACTGCTCACCAATATGGCAAAATTTGCCGAACTTCACTGGGATGTAATACTTTCCGCTGAGATCGTTGGTAGCTTTAAACCCACTCCAGATTGCTACAGAAATGCGGCAAAATTATTGGATCTAAAGCCCGAGCAAATACTGATGGTTGCCGCACACGAGGGTGACCTGAAAGCCGCGCAAGCTATTGGCTTTAAAACTGCGTATGTGTTCCGGCCCGACGAGATGGGCCCCGATGGGGGGAAGGGCTTCGATCCAGATCTTCCCTTCGATTACGTTACGCATGACTTTCATGAATTAGCTACAGCACTTGGGTGCTCATAGCTTTCTCCACTTTTGTAATTCCTTGACCTATCCAATACACTTGGGGTGATTTCATATGCAAAAGAGGGCATAACTATGACTATCTACTATTCCTGCGACTCGCACGTTGTTGAACCACCAGAGGTATTCGACGGTCTCATTGACCGATTTGGTGATCGGGCCCCACGCCCTGTTGATGGATGGAAAGATAGAGATGGTGTATGGATTGCTTGGCCCGCTCTCGACCGAGTGGTCCCGGTGGGCAGATGGGGAATTGCTGGCCATAGCCTCGACGATCCGGAAACCCATGAGCGAATAAAACTCGGGTGGGACGGAATGAACCCTGGAGTCCGTGACCCTGTTGCCCGTCTGGACGAACAAACGGTTGACGGCATCGTAGGTGAGGTCATGTATCCAAGCATTAATCTCCTTACATACTCAGTAGAGGATATAGAAGTCACAAATGCCGTGTTCCAAAACTATAACGACTGGATTGTTAATTATTGCAGCCCCAATCCCAATCGACTGATCGGAATCGGTTGCGTACCCCTGAGGGACGTTGATTTAGCAGTTAGTGAACTGCACCGCGCGGCCAAGATGGGAGTTAAAGGCGTCGCCATCCCTTGTACCGCACCAATAGACCGACCCTACAGCGATCCCTACTACGAGCCGTTTTGGGAAGCCGCAAATGAGATTGGCCTTCCACTCACTATGCATATCTTTAGCGGGTCTGACTGGCCGATGGCCTTGCCACAGCATTGGGATCCTATCGTTGCATACACTCTTTCACACGCAGCAATATGGAATTCCGTGAGTAATATTGTTACTTCTGGAGTCGTCGAAAGGCACCCTAACCTGAAGTTCGTTGTTGCCGAATGGGAGACTGGTTGGGTAGCTCACACGTTACAGCGATGGGATCATGCATTTTATCGTTCGCGAACGGCTGCATCACCCGATCTCACCATGCTGCCAAGCGAATATTTTAAAAGAAATTTCATGATTACATTTGAAGATGATGAAGTCGGACTGCGAACACTAGATCACCTAGGACCAGAAAATCTGCTCTGGGGTAATGATTATCCCCATCATGATTCAATCTGGCCGAATTCAATGGACATACTGAACACCATCATGGAGGGAGTACCTGATGCTTCCAGAGATAAAATGGTCTGGGAGAATGTCCGCGATCTATACCAGATAGACGAGACTAAGCTACTAGTGAACTGATGCCCTCACACTAGTATCTGTTGGGAGCACCCGTAGGAATCTCTGAGAGATCTCGGGGAGGCTCTGCAACCACACCCTCTGATACTAGGTTCTCAACTTCATCATGGTTCATACCAAGATCTTCTTGTAGCACCTCAGCTGTGTGCTGCCCAAGCAAAGGTGCAGCTCTGAACTCGATTTCATGCGCGGACATCCGAGGAGCAAATCCAAGGAGCGTGAGATCACCTTCGGTAGGATGTGGCACGGTTTTAATGAAATCCCTTTCCAAAAGATGTGGATCGTTGAACAAGTCAACCGTATCAAGGACGGCCGAACAAGGGACACCTGCTGCACCTAGCTCTGACATAACTTCTTTCTTAGTGCGTTGGCTAGTCCATTTGCTAACCTCCGCATAAAGTGAGTCTCCATTTTCACGACGACCTTCAACGTCCTGCCATCGGGGATCCGTCAAGAAATCATGACGATCCAATACGGCACAAAATGTGTCCCACATACGTGAAGTCTGCACCATGATGTACACCCAGTCATTTGGACCGAACGGCTTGCAAGGGAAAAGATCGGTAGGAACAACTGCTCGATTTCCACTTCTCGGGACAACTTCTTTTCCCCAGTTCGAACGATTGGCGATTGGAGTGCGCATGTAGTATGTAAGAGCCTCCTGCATCGATATCTCTATTTCTTGCCCCTTACCCGTCTCAAGTTTATGAACGAACGCTGACGTTATGGCAAAAGCAAGTTGCATGCCAGTTCCACTATCACCGACGCAGTACCCTGGCCTCATTGGTGGACCATCTGCCTCGCCGGTCACTGAAAAAGCGCCGCCAGCTGCCTGAGCAATCATGTCATAGGACTTGTAATCAGAATAAGGACCGGATAGTCCAAACCCCTTCAACCGAGCGTAAATTATCCCTGGATTAATACTGCTCATTACGTCATAACCAATATCAAGTTTCTCGATAACTCCGGGCCCATAGTTCTCTACAAACACGTCATAGTGAGATGCCATATCAAGAAGAAGGGCACGACCTTCTTTCGACTTGAGATTAATTACTACTGAGCGCTTATTTGAGTTGTAGTTCATGAAATATTGCTGCTCATTGTCGCTATTTTCTGATGCCGCTCTCCCGATACCACGACCCGGATCACCGGTCGGAGGTTCAATCTTAACGACATCAGCCCCGAGCCATGCAAGTACCTGTGTGCAAGATGTACCTGCTTCGTATTGCGTCATATCGAGGACGCGCATCCCTTGGAGAGCACCCATAAATCGAACCTCCGGACCTGTATTAGGGCTGATCTTACTCGGATCGTTCTCGCCGTGCTGATGGATACTGCAGCTCTCGGCAGCCACGAGGTTTATTCACTCGTAACGATGCCTTCGAGATAGGTCATCCATGCAAGAAGTTGTTCGTCACCTCCGAATGGAGCAACAAACTGGACTCCAATGGGAAGCTGATTCGATGCTCTGCGCGCAGGTAAAGTCACCGTTGGTAAACCACTATGAGTCCACGGAAGATTCATCGATGCATCTCCAGTCCATGAAAGTCCCAATGGTGCGGCACCTGTCGATGCTGGGCTTAGCAAAAGATCAAGTTGATGTACCTTGAACAAATTGTCGAGTTCTGCACGCAATTCTAGGCAGCTATTACGCCCTGCGATAACGTCAGCGTGCGAGATTGTCGCACCTTCCTCAAAATGCTGAGCACTAAATGGACGGTAGAGCGATCCCCATTTTTCGAATCGATCACGGTGTGCTTCGGCGAATTCAGCCGCAACCAGCGTTTGATGACGTTCATTAATCTTCCCGATGTTGTCGAACATAGATAAGCGAACTATCGTTGACCCTGCTCTTTGAAGAGCTCCGATCGCAACCTCTAAAGTTGCTCGACTTTCTTCGTCTGCCTGATCTAGATACGGTCCTTCCGTGACCCCGATCTTGGGCATGTCGTGTCCGGTCAACTCAATGTTCGTATCCCAATCAACACACGCGGCTGCCGCAGCGATACGCATACCTTCCGCATCGGCCGTGAAAAGCCCCACGTGATCAACCGAATTTGAATAGGTCAGTACACCTGTGCGTGGAATACGTCCATGGGTTGGCTTGAAGCCAACGATTCCACAAAAACTCGCAGGGCGAATTACGGAACCGATCGTCTGCGTACCAAAGCCAACATGGAACAGGCCCGCTGCAATACCCGCTGCAGACCCACTGCTCGAGCCGCCAGGCGTATGAGCACGATTATGCGGATTTGTTGTCGCTCCAGGTTCACGTGCGGCAAACTCAGTCGTCACCGTTTTGCCGAGAATCAAAGCACCGGCCTCACGCATCCGAAGTACAGCCGTTGCCTCTGGCATCGCCAATACTTCGGGCGGAAGGGCAGAGCCACCCCTGGTGGAAAATCCATCGACCGCAATAATGTCCTTTACCCCCAAGAGAGCGCCATAAAGAGGTGGACGTGTCGCAATGTTCGGATAGCGACTCTCAAGAGCTGTTGCTTCTCGCAATAAACGTTCACGTCGAGCGTCTTCGGGGAGCACTGTTCGGACAAGCATGTCCACTTTTTGAATCCGATCGCACGTCTCATTAATTGCATCATGGACCGAAATCTCGCCATTCCGAATACCATCAATGAATGGAGCAAGTGGTAGGGGTTCGACGAGCGAAGATGCTTCGGCACTCATAACTGGCCTCCTAAAACGATGACAATATCAACGCCAAGCTATGGCCTGGAACGCATTGAGCACTAGCATGATGCAATGAGCGATCAGGAAACAAGCAAACCGTTGCTAATCCGAACGTTCGGGTTGTCGATCTACGCGCCAACGTTGTTGATGGCCATTGGCCAAGGCTCTGTCCTTGCATTTGTGGTGTTATCCGCACGTGATCTTGGTGCATCGCTTGGTATCGCAGGATTGATCTTTGCTATGCGCGGTCTGGGAGTGATGGTCTTCGATATTCCGGCAGGGCTCGCACTTGCACGGTTTGGCCCCAAGAAGGCGATGCTTATATCCATCATCTTGACGGGTGCATTCTCGATAGTCGCTGCCTTCAGCCCTAACCCTATAGTCCTGGGTCTAGCAATATTCGCAGTCGGTGGCGCCACATCGTTGTGGATGGTGTCAGGTGTTGGCCTAATTTCCGAAAGTGCTCCGATAGATCAGCGCGGGCGAACGATGTCCTTGATCGGTGGCTCGAATCGGATTGGGGCCTTCGCCGGACCAGCAATCGGTGGTTTCGCTGCCGAGGGATTTGGGCTGGAAGCTGCACTCCTAATTCAGGCATTTGGCGCTGCAGCGGCTCTGATCCTTGTGTTCGCATTTTTGCAGGAAAAGAATCGAGTGCGAGATCGAACGATGCACTTACCACTCGAGGTCAGGCAAACACTTAACGAACATGGCCGGAGCTTTTTGACAACCGGTATCGCGATGGTAATTTTGCAATTGGTACGCCAAGGCCGTCAGGTAATACTCCCACTTTGGGCTGACGAACTCGGGCTCAGCCCTTCTGAAATCGGACTTGTAATCGGATTTGCTTCGTCACTCGACATGCTGTTGTTCTATCCAGTAGGGATTGTGATGGATCGTTTCGGACGTAAGTGGTCGGCTGTACCGAGTATGTCACTTCTAGGTGTCAGCTTGTTAATCGTTCCATTTACGGACAGTTTCGAAACATTACTCTTAGTGGGATTGCTCTCAGGCTTCGCCAATGGGTTGGGTTCTGGAATCATGATGACAGTCGGTGCTGACCTTGCACCACGGGGAAGAGAAGGAGAATTCCTTGGCGTATGGCGCTTTATAACCGACATAGGAACAAGTGGCGGACCTTTTCTGGTTGCTGGCATAGCTACAATTTCAACTCTTGGTCTGGCAAGCATTGCAACCGGTGGAATAGGAATCGTGGGTGCGGCAGTAATGGCGAGCCTTGCTCCGGAGACATTACGGCGACGCCATCCCGGATAGTCCGCTGCAAAGACACTACAGGTTTGCAAGACAAACTAGAGAAGATCTTCATACGCGTAAATGAATCTATGGGTGCACTTCTATAGCGTTCCCATATTGAAGCAAACCTTCAGATATCGCTGTAATGTCGCCGACAATCACGATTCGCATGTCTGAAGATTGTAGGTGCTGTTCCGCTATTCTTTGAATATCGTCGGTGGTCAACGCTAAGACTTGGTCCGTATAGGAAATCGCCCATTGCTCATCGAGATGATGTAACTCAAGAAATTCGAGTTGGTCAATGATCCCGCCTGGAGTCGCGTGGCGAAGAATATAGTTGCCAGCGACATATTGCTGAATTCCTTCGAGTTCTTCGGACGATGCAGGTTCGGACCCTAGCCGGTCGATTTCAAAAAATATCTCGTGAATCGAAGCTGCTGTCACGTTTGTAGTCACATCTGCGCTCTCAACCCAGTATGCCGCTCCTGGATAACTAAAAACCTGACTACGTGGTGAGTATGTGAACCCTTTATCCTCACGAATATTTAGTGTGATCCGAGAATAAAACGAACCTCCTAGTAGGGCGTTTGTCACCACGAGTGGAACATAATCATGCTGCTGTGGATCGGGCACATGCAGCCCGATCGACAGCGTCGACTGCTCCGCTTCCGGCCGATTCACCAAAAAGAGGGAGCGCTCATTCGTCACTCCCTGTGGAGGTTTAACACTCCCTGCATTACCTCCCCAATCAGCGAATGCGTCATTAGCAGCATCGAGGACGGCTGCTTCGTCAAACTGACCGGCAACATATAACTTCGCATCTTGAGGTCCAGCATGCCCTTCAAACATCGCGCGAACAGCCGCGGTGGTGAACTGCTTAATTAGGTCGGCTGTACTCAGAAATCGTCCATACGGATGATCTCCATACAACGATTGCAGAAAAGCGCCTGTAGCTAGCATGCCAGGTTGCGACCGTGCGAGATCGAGGCGCCGCAACATATCGGCAATAAGACGCTCCAGCTCGGACTCTGGGAAAAGTGGTTCACGTACAATTTTCGCGAGAACTCGAACTAGATTTGGAGCAAACTCTGACAGTACCGAAGCACTGATCGTCGTAGTGGTATCGTCTACTGTGACATTCAAGTGCCCACC
This sequence comes from Dehalococcoidia bacterium UBA6627, assembly GCA_002455955.1. Classification (GTDB taxonomy): domain Bacteria; phylum Chloroflexota; class Dehalococcoidia; order UBA2979; family UBA2979; genus UBA6627. Next base: position 25,616 of record DKLZ01000046.1, on the reverse strand, counting down.
CATTTTCCCGACTTCATTTGCGATCGACACCGCATCGAGATCGCCCGCACCTTCCTTCAGGTAATCACTTAACAATTGGGTCAGCCAGATTTCACTTGGATTTTCACTCGCCATTCCGAAACCAAGCACCAGACGGAGATACACCTTTGGAATCGATCCGGACGGGATCGAAATAACGGATAGCCCACTATCTAACGTGTTCCGTTCGGCAGCAGGTAATGAGAATGGGGCAATAGTCCCGGCGGCAGGTGGGTCGGGAAATGAACTCATGATTTTGCATTTCCATCGTCAAGGGCTACAGATTCAGAAGTGGGATTAATCGAAAGCACTGTTCGGCCATCTGGCCGCAAGTAATTGCGTGCTACAGTTTGCACAAGCTTAGGCGTAATCGCCGAGAACTGTTGATCGATTGCGTTAATCCGTGCTGCGTCACCATCTATCAATGCGAATGAGGCAAGCAAATCAGCTCGGCCAAAACCAGGATAAACCGTACTAGTGAGTAAATCATAAAAGGCCGACCGTGCTTTTGTGACGGTGCGTTCAAACGTGGCGGTGTCCAAAGGTTTCTTTCGCAACGGTTCGAGTGCATCGTCGAACGCGTCCAGAACAGCATCAACCTCAAACTTCTCGTCATAGATCATAGATGCAGTCCACAGGAGTGGATCCTGAGCATTGAACATGTTCCCTAAGAAATTGATACCACCACCGATGCTTCCGGTGATCCCCCGGTGATTTACTAGTTCTTGATGAAGCATGCTGTCATCACCTTGCAATAAGGCTTGATCAATAAGCCCCATCGCAAAATACTCAAGGTCATTCCGTTTTGGAGTTTGATAAGAGATCGCAATCGCTGGCTGAGTTGCCAACGGATCATCCTTCGTAAAACGACGTTCTTCGTGCCAATCAGGCTCACTCACATCCGGCGCCTCCGGTGGGGGTGTAGCTGGGATACCTTCAAAGTACTGGCTCACGACAGCCCGTGCCGCGACAGGGTCGAAGTCACCAACGACCACAAGTACCGCGTTCGAAGGTGAATAGTATGTTTCGAAAAAACGACGCGCATCTTCTAGGGTCGCAGCGTCGAGATCGACCATATCGCCGTATCCGTTATGGGCATTATGCCAGTTGGAATAAGCACGCTCTGCCATGTCGATCCATGGGAAGCCACCATAGGGTTGGTTCAGAACATTGACTCGTATCTCGTTCTTAACAACGTCTCTTTGATTATCAAGTTCAGCATCCGAGATCACGGGACCCCGCATACGATCTGCTTCCATCCAAAGGACGAGATCTAATGTGTGCTTTGGTAACACTTCGAAATAGTTAGTGAAATCTAGCCTGGTGGATCCATTCAGTGTTCCACCGTTTTGCTGCACCCGTTGAACTAACTCCATCTTCGCGAGATGTTCGGATCCTTGAAACATTAAGTGCTCGAAAAGATGCGCGAAACCCGTACGTCCACGCGGCTCGAGTCGCATTCCAACATGGTAATAGACGCCAACCAATATCACCGGGGCACTTGTATCTGGTGATAGCACCACGCGAAGCCCGTTATCGAGTGAATATTGGTCCACAGGAATCTCGAGTTGAAATGCTGACATCGGCTTCCTTAGCGCAATCGATGCTTAAGTAAACTTTCCTTCTGATCATCTAGTGATAGATACGAGTTGGATCCCTTTATATCGATGAACTCAGCGGGCATCTAGATCATGCGTCAAAATGACGATGCGCCTCGCCTATTGCGACTTCGATCTACTATCGATCTGATGCGACAGTGCTCCTCGCTTAACAGCTCCGTTTCAAGTGAAGATTGAATAGATGTGACACTCGAGACGCACTGCGAAAGCAATGTTAACTATCATTCGCATTCCCTAGGCAAAGAACCTCAGTTAGCCTCTGAACTCTATGCTTTATGCGGAATCGATCGTGAAGTCGTTCGGCGGTCAAGAGATCCTCTCTGGCCTCTCATTCACTATTGGTGACGGCGAGCGAGTTGGCCTCGTCGGACCAAACGGATCGGGCAAATCTACCCTGTTACGACTCATTGCTGGAGACGACATACCTGACAGTGGACAGGCAGGCCATCGAGGTGGAAACCTGGGATTTCTTCGGCAAGAAGTTGATATCCAGGGCACAAATACACTTCAAAAGGAAATGTGGGCCGCCTTCCCCAACGTCGAGAGCATTGAGCAAGAGCTCGAACGTTTAGCGAAACAGATCGCGGAAGGATCTAGCGACCTCGATCAATTGATCTCTCGTCAAGCTGAACTATTTGAGCATTTCGAGTCTCTCGATGGATATCGAATCGATAAACGCATTGGCCGCGTTCTTGCGGGCCTGGGTTTTGCCACTAACGATTCTGACCGACCGTATAGCGACTTTTCGGGTGGATGGCGAATGCGCATTGCACTAGCCAAAGTACTCGTCCATCGGCCTAGTAACTTGCTGTTGGACGAGCCTACCAACCATCTCGATCAGGCTGCACAAGACTGGTTAGGAGAAGAACTAGTCTCGTACCCAGGAACAATTTTCCTTGTCACGCATGATGGATTATTCCACGACCATGTTGTGAAACGAGTGCTCGATCTGCGAGAGGGTTTGTTAACAAGCTACAGCGGCAACTACACCTCATACCAAAAACAAAAGGCTGAGACATTAGCCGCACGAGATTCAGCGGCTGCACGCCAAGAACGCGATATTGCACGACAAGAGCGTTTCATTGAACGGTTTCGTTCGAAGGCGACAAAGGCAACACAGGTTCGCAGCCGTGAGAAAGCTCTCACCAAAATTAAGCGAATTGAACGCACCAGTACCGAACGTGAAGTTGCTCTTAAGTTAACAGCATCGGGACGCACTGAACGTGCGGTACTCAACGCCAAACATATCGGCCATCAATACAATGATGACGTTGTACTAATTGATGCAAATTTAAAAATCGAACGCGGTGATCGCGTCGTACTCGTTGGTCCTAACGGAGGAGGAAAGTCAACATTACTCCGTATTCTAGCTGGTGAAATTACGGCTAGTCACGGCCAAGTTGAATGGGCGTCACGCGTTCAACTCGGCTACTACGACCAACATCAAGATGAAGCACTCGACCCGACGCTCACAATTCTTGACGAGGTGCGAGGCGTCGCCGCTGGTCAAGCAGATGCTGTACTACGTGATGTGTTAGCCCGCTTTCTGTTCAGTGGGGAAGATGTTCATAAATTTGTATCAGTTTTATCAGGCGGTGAACGCAGCCGTGTCGCACTTGCAAAGTTTCTCATCCGTCCCACAAACGTTTTGTTACTAGACGAACCGACAAACCATCTTGACCGCACAACTCAACGCAAGTTAATCACAGCCCTCGGGAGCTACGAAGGAACAGTAATCTGTGCGAGTCACGACCCGGAAATCCTCGACACTCTAGCCACACGTGTTTTTGATGTCCGGGACGGTGAATGCTTAGAGATCGAAGAGAAGCGTCGTTTGCCAGCCGCGTTTCGAACCTGACACATCGCGCGGGCACGTGTCACATAGTCAATGTCAAAATCGCAATCAAAACTGGCTACGATCCTACGAATATTAAGGCGTAGCCTTCCAGAATCGTAATTCGGTTAGCGTGATCATGCTTGAACAATCTGTAGGAGCACGCCTCCTGTAGAACCCGGATGGATAAAGACTTGCCCCGTCACTTCGTTTCCTTCACCTGGATCACCAATCAATCTGACTCCCTTTGAACGAAGCTCCTTAAGAGTGCCTTGAATATCATCGACTTTCATCGCAAGCAGATACATACCGCCACCAGTACGGCCTACGTGTTTAGCAATCGGACCATCATCATTAGTGGGCTGAACAAGCTCAACGGTTCCTTCTTCGAAGTCAAAATGAGCCGTTAACATGCCTGCTTCAGGCATCTCACCCGTACGATCAGGCTTACGATCGAAGATGGAGCCGTATTGCTCAAGGCCACTAGCCATGTCCGGCACGGATATCACGATATGGTCGACACCCTTAAACATAGGAGCCCTCACTTTCTTATTCACTTATCCTGACTGTAACAGGGTCTGAGAGTTGACCAGTAATCACACCAGGGGCAAATCCGCAAGCAGCCGAACCCCCAATGGGCGTCAAAACAATCAAGCTTGCTTACTCTGTTCTTCCATCGATCGATTACTGCGAGTGCAGCGCGATCAACGTAATCTTTTCCTGTTAGAAAGAGGGTTGTGATGGTACAGGCGCTACCGTATGGCACATGGCCATCGTCGTTGAGTGCCAAGCAGGTAGCTAACGAAAGCACGCGCCTACTCGACCTGCAGGTAAACAGTGGCATCCTCTATTGGATCGAAGGACGCGCGTCAGAAGGCGGGCGACAGGCTATCGTTCAGCACGTTCTAGGAAGTGGCACTCGAGAGATTTCTTCTGGAACTTTCAACGCACGTACGCGTGTTCATGAGTACGGCGGCGGGTCCTACTGGGTGGACGATGACGTTGTTTTTGCTGCACGCTTTGAAGACCAACGGTTATACCGCATCAGCAACAACGGTGCGGTCCATCCGATCACTGACGTATCACTCACCACCGAAAATACTCGCTACGCAGACGGGCAAGTTACGCCTGACAGGCGTCGAATTTATTGTGTACGTGAGCAGCACTTCGAAAACAAAGAACCAATAAATGAAATAGTAGTCCTAGCAGTTGATGGATCAGAGCAACCCCGGGCAGTCTCTTCAGGAACAGATTTCGTCTCCGCCCCTCGAATTTCTAACGATGGAACACGCTTAGCTTGGATAAGCTGGGACCATCCAAGAATGCCTTGGGATGGCACTGAGTTATGGACTGCATCCATATGTCCGGACGGTACTCTCGACAATATCCAGTTAGTCTGTGGTGGAGTTAATGAGAGTGTAGTCCAGCCGTCCTGGAGTCCGGAGGACGCCCTACATTACATCAGTGATCGAAGCTCTTGGTGGAACCTGTACCGTCTCGAATCAGATGGCACTCAAACAGCGTTAGCTCCTATGGCAGCGGATTTCGCAAGTCCGGACTGGGTGTTCGGCTTATCTACTTATGGATTCTCGAGTGACGGCACATTGATATGTACCTACGAAACTGAAGAAGGTGCGAAACTCGCTGCATTAACAACTAACAAACGGGAACTCACATCAATCGAATGTCCATGGACTTCAATCAGCTACCTGCATGTAGACCACGATCAGGTCTTTTTTCTTGGAGCGTCCGAAACTCACGCCGAATCTATAGTCTCTGGAAAGTTAGATGGATCAGACTGGCAGGTCATCGCGCGAAGTCGCACTGACGAACTAGACACTTCGGATATATCACGCGCAGAGCACATCACATTTCCGACCACTAATAACAACGAGGCGCATGCATTGTTCTACGCGCCAAAAAACAGCGTCGTTAACGCTCTTTCAGAAGAACAACCACCACTATTGGTGATGAGTCACGGAGGGCCAACAGGTGCTGCGACTCGTGCCTACAACGCAACGATCCAATATTGGACTACTCGTGGAATTGCTGTAGTTGATGTGAATTATCGTGGTTCATCAGGATTTGGACGAGAATATAGGCGCGCCCTCAACGGATTTTGGGGCATATTCGATACCGATGATTGCATCGCAGCAGCAAATTATCTTGCAAATCGCGGTTCAGTCGATGGAAAACGGATGGCTATCCGTGGTGGAAGTGCCGGCGGATACACAACTCTTTGCGCATTGACGTTCCATGATGTATTCCGCGCAGGTGCAAGCTATTTTGGAATCGCAAATGCTGAGACGTTATTAACAAATACTCACAAGTTCGAATCGCGCTATCTCGATGGATTGATCGGCCCGTACCCGGAAGAGGCTGCAACGTACCGCGCACGTTCACCGATCCATTTCGCTGATCGAATTAAGGCCGCAGTAATCTTGTTCCAGGGCCTTGAAGATGAAATTGTCCGTCCAGAGCAAGCGGAGCAAATGATCGTGGCATTAAACGCATGTGACTTGCCACATGCATACCTGACATTCGAAGGTGAACAGCATGGTTTCCGCAAATCGGAAACCATTATCAAGGCATTAGAATCTGAGCTTTCGTTCTATGGACAAGTACTTAATTTCGAGCCCGTTGACATAACTTCAGTACCGATCCTGAACTTCGGACACTGACTTATCGGTATTGTTCGATTATTCCTTACCAATCGCAAAGCTTGCACCTACATGCATCCATCGATGATTTTTTACCGTCATATATTCTCAGCGCGGAATATTCCGTGTAGGTTTTATGATTAACTAATTATTACAACCGAAGAAAGAGGAGCTTCGCGATCGAATTGATAACAACCCCTACGATGCTTCGTGCCGTCACCCCCTTCACAATCATCCTTGTGCTAGGGGTTGGCGCCTGGTTGGTCGGTCGTAAGAGACGGTCTTCTTTCCTATACGAAGCCTCGCTGATCCTCGGCGGATACTTCGCCTATTTCGGAGTGCGCACGATTAGTGAGGGGAGCACAGGAATCGCACTTGAAAATGCACGACGCCTAATCGAACTAGAACAACATTTAGGTTTATTCATCGAGCCACGGATCCAGAACCTATTACTAGGAAGCGACATCATTATCTCGCTAGTCAACTGGATCTACGTCTGGGGGCACTGGCCAGTTATCGGTGGTGTCGCAATCTGGTTATTCGCACGTCGACCGAAAGCATATCGTGTTTACCGGAACGCTCTATTAATCTCCGGAGGTATCGGATTAATATTTTTCGCAACCTTTCCAGCAGCTCCGCCTCGTTTCACCGATCTAGGCCTTGTCGACACAGTTTTCAGCCAATCAAATGTCGCGCAATTGTTACAACCGGCTGGCTTTACTAACGAGTACGCAGCGTTTCCAAGTCTACATTTCGGCTGGAGCTTGCTTATGGCAACCGCAATCTTCAGAGAATCTGACCACACGCATGCTCGACGCATCGCGTGGCTGCTTCCGACCGCCATGCTGATCTCGATCGTCGCTACGGCGAACCATTTCCTAATAGACGCACTCGGAGGAGGTGCAGTCGCACTGACTGGATTACTCATCGCTCAACAAATCGACAACGTGAATCTAGCTAAGCGTGTTCGTCAGGTGCTGCCACAAGCAAGACCACAATCATCAGCTGCTATAGAAAGAACGAACTCCTGGTCTGTCTCCGAATTTACAGTACCGCTAGACATCGATTCCAGTTTGGGTTACGCCATAACTGCAATCAGAACGGAGCCATTAAGGCGGCGATGACATGCCTTATCAGTCATCAAACTGCGAGCGCCATGCCAGCACCGTAAACGACGTCCGCACCCCCTGCTGGTTCACCATCTGCCGTAAAGCCAATGGCATGCACTGATGCGATGTCGTAACCGGCCGCACTCCTGACAAAACGATATCCATCAGTCTCGAGATCTGCATAACTGTAGCGAGGAATACGAGCGGTAACCCTAATTTCATCGCTGGTCGCCGAGAACCGTGGGGCGAGAACAGCCTGTTGAGGGGTCATGCCAAAATCAATCACATTGAGAATAACCTGCAGCACGCCCATGGCAATCTGAGTCCCTCCAGGTGCCCCCAATGCCAATAGTGGCTGCTCGCCATCAAAAACAATCGTCGGACAAAGTGAACTGAACCTAGACTTGCCTGGTGCAATGGAACCTGTCCTACCAGGTCTCGGATCAAATACACCCATACAACCGTTATACATAAACCCCATTCCGGGTGTAATCACACCAGACATCATGCCCAGTGAATGAGTCATCGAAACAATATTCCCGGAATGATCGACGGTACAAAGATGTGTCGTAGCTGGAGATTCCGATAGTTGCAGCCGTTCAACATGCGCTTTCTTTCCCTGTGAGATAGCACTAGCGTGCTCACTCGCATAAGACTTACTAGTCAAACGCTCAATAGGTACATCAACAAAACGAGGGTCTCCGACGTGGCTGTCTTTATCAGCTGTGGCTATCTTCATGGTTTCAGCGACCGTACGGATATACTCAGCGGAGTTGTGTCCCATTGCCTTTAAATCAAAGTTCTCAAGAATGTTGAGCATCTCAACAATCATGATGCCACCACCTGGAGGGTGGTTTGTCGCTACCCTTAAGCCCCGATACGCACCCCACAACGGTTCCTGTCTTTCCGTTGTGTATTCGGCGAGATCATCTGCAGTCAACAGCGCATCGTTACGCCGCATGTCTGCATCGATTTGCCGTGCAATGTCACCGCTATAAAAGATCTCAGCACCAGCAGCAGCAATTCGAACATAGGTTTCGGCCATGTCTGGATTGCGAACAATGCTGCCAACAGGCTTGACCTGTCGTTGATCAAAATAAATCTCCCGCCCATCGGCGGAATAGCCTAGCCTGTCCTTTACGCTGACCCGACCCGGCAGCCCGGCACCTGTCCAGTAACTGTAGACGCTGGGGGTGACCATATAACCATTGGAAGCTATCTCAATAGCAGGCTGGAGCAGTTCCGCCCAAGAAGTTGTACCGTATCTCTGGTGCGCTTCCCAGAAAGCCTTCAGTGTGCCCGGAGTAGTAATTGACTGATAACCGATATCGTTCAATGCGCCGTCAAGTACAAAACCAAAGCCATCCTCAGTCTCTCCCAGCACACGGTCTTGCCACATTTCCGCTGTAGCACCGGCGGGAACTCGCCCATGGAAGTCAATAAATTCATGAACACCCGCTTCCGGTAGGTAAAGATGCATGCTGCCGAAACCTGCAATCCCGCACATCATCGGATCAACAACCGTTTGTACAAAAGCACAGGTAAGCGCTGCATCTACTGCATTGCCACCCGCGCGAAGAATATTTGCACCAGCTTCTACGGCATCCGGCTGCAGGCTCACAATCATCGATTTGGGCATAGCATCGCTCCATTAAGGAATAGCGGTAATCAGTAACAATTAATACTACGACCGTAACTCTTTGCTATCGTTGATCAATCGAATAGCTACTAACAATACACTCGCTAGTCATCCTTCTCGATCAGTATCACTCTAATGAAAATCGCAACCTGGAATGTGAACTCAATTCGCGCACGAACAAACCGTGTAATGCTGTGGGTCGAGGCAAACTTACCGGATGTCCTCTTATTGCAGGAAACAAAAGTTGTCGACAAAGAATTCCCGCGCGAACCATTCGAAAAGCTTGGTTATTACATCGAACTCTACGGACAACCCGCCTATAACGGTGTCGCAATCGCCTCAAAATTACCCATCGAGAACATGGAGGCTGGCTTCCCTCTTAAAGGTGATACGGAAGCTCGTGGAATTGCCGGAACGATCGCAGGTATTCGAATCGTTAATATATACGTGCCGAATGGTCAGCAAGTCGGCACCGCCAAGTTCATCTATAAGCAACATTGGCTAGATTCACTATTCGCATGGCTCCAGCAACGATATGACCCTACAGAACAAATCGTAGTCGCAGGAGATTTTAATATCGCGCCTGAAGATCGAGATGTTCACGACCCCGCAATCTGGCATAACAGTGCGATCAGTAGCGATGAAGTACGCCATCAGTTGCAAGCGCTCATAGATTGGGGATTAACAGATTCATTACGAGCAGTCTCAGATGAAGCTGGCGTATTCACCTGGTGGGATTATCAAAGGGCGGCCTTTCGTTTCAACAAAGGGTTACGAATAGACTTGATGCTTGTCACTGAAACTCTTCGAAAACGAATCACATCAGTAGTCATAAACCGCGACGATCGCAAGGTTCAAAACGGAATCGAAAAACCGTCCGATCACATTCCCGTCCTACTCGAACTTCGCGACTGAATTTCGAACTCACCAGCGCAGAGCAATGCATCTCTAGGTATTGAAACGATTTTCAATGCTGAGAGTATCTAGTTGAACGTAACTTCAACCAGTGGTGCCCGCTCTAGCCATTGATCAAGAGGGCGCTCGGAATCATCACCAATACCAGCGATCAGCGGTTCAAGTATCTCACGCCGTTCAGTGTCACTAGTAATTGCACGCGCAGTGGCTGAAAGCTCAGCCTGCGTACTTTCCTTAAGATGAAAAACGAAGTCAGGATTCGCAAGTAGATTCGCATACCAGGAACGACGGCCTGGTCGCCCAGTGATGAAGTATCGACTATCGAGATTATGGAACCAGATCTCAATACGCCTCGCTTCACCACTTTTTCGACCGGTAGTAGTGATATCAATGACCGTATCATTCTTGAGGGCTTCTTCCACTGAGGCATCCATAGGAACTCCTTAGTGAGGCTTCGATAGCGTTGAAGGCTGCTCAGTATAACGAAAACAATATTCCCTTTGAGATTGTTACGTATCGCATCGGTAAGTATTGCTAGGCATTTGTAACGAGCAATATTTCAAAACCACAACGTCCCGCAGAAACATAAATTGTTTCGTATCAATTTGTGGATTCCTCAATGAAAACTGCCTAAACGATGACGCGAACCAAGTGCGATTGATCACTCCGATAACATACTAGAGACGCGTTCGACTTCTTCCAATGAAGCAATCTAAAGCGCAGCAACTCTCATATCTATGACGGCACAAGCTTCCTTTATTTAAGGAGCACATCAGTTTGCAATGTGAGCACTCTTGTATAACAGAACATACGTTCTGTATAATGGCCGTCGTCTTCGTCGGGGTGCATCATGACAATTGCCTATTTTTTTATCCCATCATTCGCACTCACCTGCGCAATAATTACGCGACCACAACTTATCGAACGTCCCGTCGTACTCGCTGACCAAGTCAATTTGCGCGTAGCTGAAGCAACTACACCAGCATTGCAATCTGGAGTACAGATAGGAATGCCTCTACATAAGGCAACCGCACGATGTCCCACATTGTTAGTACTTGAACAACAACCAGCACGAATCACGCACGCAGCAAAACGACTCAGTGAAGCAGTGGCACAAGTCAGTCCATTTATAGAAGAACTAGCTCCGGGCGAAATGCTCATCGATCTCATAGGGCTTAAAGGCTTGTATCCAAATATCAGATCGTTCGCGACAGCGTTAAACGCCGCAATACCAGATGAATTACAGTTGTTCCTTGGAGTAGCTGAGGAACGATTCACCGCAATCACAGCCGCACATACAGCAAAATCATTTTACCAATCGCCAGTACTACCACCGGTCAAATCGGTTGCCTTTCAAAGTATTTTCGACAGTACGAACGCACCAACAACAGCGATTGAATTAGGCGCAAACTGGATACAAGTAGTATCCGGCAAAAGTGCCGAATTCCTGGCCGATCGATCAGCGCAACTTCTCCCTCTAGAGATAGAGGCGCTGCAACAATTAGCACTATTAGGCATCCAAACGATAGGCGAATTTGCGCACCTTCCAAGACAAGCAATAGCAGCACAGTTTGGAATGGCAGGAGATCGAGCATGGCTAGCAGCTACTGGTAACGATCCCACACCGATATCTCCTCGACCAATCAGCAACAAGGGGGTAATCGAACATATCCAGATGGAATCACCACTTGTTAGCAGAGATGCGGTAGCTCGACATGCTCGTTTGCTGCTACAGCGGGCAAAACAACAACCGCAAGCTTCGAACCGCTCAATACGCTTTATACGATTACGTGCAGTAACTGACAGGGATCGTTCGTGGGAAAAAACACAAATATTACATGAGCCTACAGAAGACCTAGAACGTCTATTTATCGTGCTGCACACGCTTATTGAATATTCCAAATTTCCTGGACCAGTTGCTGAATTAGAACTGGAATTAGGTGGCCTGACTGTGGAACAGGGCCATCAAAGCAAATTCTCTCTCACGCATAAGCGACAGAATCAACATCTAGAGGAAATGGTCAAACAGTTGCAGATTCGCTTTGGTCGTTCACTAGTGACCCAAATAGTGGAGGTGGAATCATCAAGCAGACTGCCAGAACGTCGATTCGCGCTCATGGATTACGACCCCTAAAGCAACCTCGAAAAGTGCAAGTAACAGTCAATAAGGATGGCTTCCCCACACAGGTAGCACGCACAAAAACTTCTAACAGATTCAAGAACCGAGAAGGAGCACGTTCATCGAAACAATCCTATTGGAGCAAAGTGACTAATGTGATCGAAGTGTGGCGCATTGACGATGAGTGGTGGCGTATACAACCAATACAACGGACGTATTTCAGAGTCCTATTAGAGGAAGGTTACATAATGACAGTATTCCGCAACGATGCAGGAAAGGATAAATGCCGCACGGAATGGTTCGAACAAACGCATTAATGTTGAATCGCTCAGGTGACCTATATATGCGTGAAGTACCTGCCCAGATTAAAACACTTGATACAACCCCTTATGTAGAACTACATGCGCACTCGAATTATTCAATGTTAGAAGGCGCTTCATCGATCGAAGAATTGGTATGGAAAGCGCGTCAACAAGGACATGTGGCACTCGCACTCACTGACCACAACGGAATGTTCGGTTCCATGGAATTCGCACGTACAGCCAAAGAAGCTGGACTGCAGCCAATTACCGGCCTTGAACTAACAGTCTTAGATGCGAAATACAGCGATCTGCAATTTGAGGACCGATTTGCTGACATCCACAGGCACACCAAGCAAGTACAAAGAAATAGACGCGAAACGATTCAATCAAAAAAAGCGAGGGCTGGGTCATCCGGACGCTCACATGTGACCTTACTCGCGGAAACAAAACATGGATATGCCAACCTTTGCCGACTTTCAAGTATCGCCTTCGGACTGAACGAAGAAAGCGAAATAGCAAAACAGCAAAAGCGAATCGACCCATGCGTCCCGATCGAGGAGCTCAAGGCTCACAGTCAAGGAGTGATTTTACTTACCGGTTGCCGTGAAGGGGTTCTAACTCAGTTGATAGAAGACGGACACTTCCAGCAGTCAGAGTCAGTATTGCGACAGTTTGTGCAGTGGTTCGGCCATGAAAACGTGTTCGTAGAATTACAAGACAATCTTGTCTACGGAGATCAGGCACGGAATCGGTCATTGCTAACCATAGCGGAACGGATTGGTGTTCGCGTGGTTGGAACAGGAAACGTGCATTATCACGATCGCGACCGTCATCGATTACAAGATGTGATGGTAGCGATCCGACATCGCAAGTCACTCGATGAATCTCACCAGGAACGACGACCGAATGCTGAGTTTTACTTGCGCACGCCCGAGGAACAAATGCAACGTTTTAGAGCTTATCACTCTGATGCGGCAGCGAACTCAGTGCATATCGCTCAACGCTGCACCTTCGACCTAACGGAAGATCTCGGTTATCGCCTACCAGCACCTAAAATCAAGAGTGGACAAACGTCTGCAGAAGAATTAGCAACAATTTGCATCAGGCAATTGAATGAACGCTACGCCACTGCAACAGATCACATTCGGGAAATCGCTACTTCTCGCCTCAAATATGAGTTACGCCTCATCGAGGCAAACGGTCTCGCAGGATTTTTTCTTGTTTATCACCAAATTTTTCATTTAGCAGCAGAAGTAGAAGCTGAAATACGTGGAACAGTCACACCACAACATGCAACCACTCCTCCAGGCCGTGGACGAGGCTCGTCCGTTGCATCGATAACTTGCTATCTGATCGGGCTCTCACATATCGACCCCATTAAGAGCAATCTGACAATTGATCGCTTCCTTAACGATGACATGCATACTTTCCCAGATATTGACCTCGACTTTCCACGTGATATCCGTAACAAATTAATCGAACGCATCTACCAAGCATGGGGAAAGGAACATGCTGCACTTGTTGCAGCTTTCACTACCTACCGAATAAAAAGCGCCGTTCGTGATGTTGGTAAAGCGCTCGGGCTATCTGTGACAGAGTTAAAGCGTCTATCAAAGAAAATCGCCCCACCTAGTCGTATTAATCAATTATCGGAAGAACTCACATACCAATCAGATTTCGTCGACCTTGCCCAGACAAAAGATTGGCAACATTTAGTCGAATTAGCTCGGGAGCTAGACGGCTTCCCACGTCATCTTTCACAGCATCCAGGTGGAATGGTGATCTCTTCAGAACCATTGATCAACTATGTCCCATGCCAACCAGCAGCATGGCCAAATCGCTATCTATGCCATTGGGACAAGGACAGTATCAGCGATGCGAAGATGATAAAAATAGACTTCCTCAGCCTCGGTATGCTGTCTGTTGTCGATGAGGTAGTCAACCTCGCGGCCGAACATGGCTACAGGCCAATCGACTTATCACGTATTGCCTTTAACGATAGCCACGTTTACGACGCTATCTGCCGCGGTGACACGATCGGGGTGTTCCAAATCGAATCACGCGCGCAGATAGCTATGCTACCGAGAACTCAACCTCGCACTCTTGAGGATCTCACAGTGCAAGTCTCAATCGTTCGACCAGGACCAATTGTTGGCAAGGCAGTCAACCCTTACATACAGGAAAGAGAAAAACAACGCCGGCTAGATGAAAGTTACACGCCCCCAAGCGTACATGCGTGTGTCGATGAAGTGCTCAGCGAAACGCTAGGTGTAGTGCTATTCCAAGAGCAAGTCATTCAAGTGGCACGCCAGATGGGAGGGTTCACAGTTAGTCAGGCTGAGCAATTTCGACGTGCGATGGGTCGCAAGCAATCATTTGAGGCAATTAAGCGGTACGAGCAAAAATTTATGGATGGCGCACATGAACGAGACGTTCCTAAAGCAATAGCTACTCGAATGTTTCAAAACCTACTTGGTTTCGCTAAATTCGGATTTCCTAAAAGCCATGGTGCGGCATTCGGATTACTCGCGTATCAGACTGCTTGGCTGAAGCAGTATTATCCTGTTCCGTTTTTCTGTGCACTTTTCAACAACCAGCCAGTGGGATTTTATCCACCACATGTTCTCATCAACGATGCCAAGCGCCACAAAATCGAGGTAAAGCGACCCGACATCAATATCAGTCGTACACGCTGTACTATCGAAGCGAGTCAACACGATGCACCATCCATTTGGCATGCAGATGAAACAGTGCGGATTGGTCTTGGGTATGTGAACGGCATTAGCGAACAAATTGCCAATTACATCGAGTCCCAGCGGTCAATCGATGGCAGATTTGTGTCACTATTTGACTTCGTTCAACGAACAGGCATTAATCGCAAGTCCGTTCAAAATCTGATTCGCATTGGTGCTTTCGACTCACTGGGGCTCAATAGACGTGAATTGATTTGGCAACTTGGGCTCTTTGGGAGTAACCCCGATCGAGGCAAATCTAAAATACAACAGCAATTGAGACTCCCTCTTTCCACAGTTCAAGATCAGATCCAGTTGAAAGACTTCACAAACTATCAGCGGATAAGAGTTGACTATGAATTACTTTCACTCTCTCCTGATGGCCATCCAATGCAATTCCTGCGAACTTCCCTTGGAGAAAATGTCACTTCCAGTCATCATCTTCACTCGATGCCTAACAACACTTACGTAGAGGTAGCTGGACTCGTCGTCTGTCGACAGCGTCCAACAACTGCTAGTGGCATTATCTTTCTACTTCTCGAAGATGAATTTGGACTTATAAATATTCTGGTGAGTAAGAAATTGTCAGAGCGTTTCCACAATCAAGTCCATACTGATCCATTCATCCTTGTTAAAGGGATACTCGAACAGCGCTCCGTAGAGCAGCAAACATTGGTAGCAACACACCTTAAAGCTCTAACACTTAGAGAGGATTTCCATGCTCCCGAAGGCAAGTTCTGGAGATGAAGATTCGATCGCAAACACACATCGCGTGATATTGCAGTCCAGAAAAACTATCCATATTTCTAATGTTGTGAAGTTTTTAAGCGTCAAATCTTGTGAGGTACTCGATGAGTAAATCCGAAATGAATATTTCCATGCCGCCAGTACCTCAAACAACCGGCAGACGATTAGAAGGAAAAAGAGCAATCGTCACTGGTGCTGGTTCACGTGCTGCAGGCATTGGTAATGGTCGCGCTGCAGCAATTCTTTTCGCTCTCGAAGGCGCATGTGTACTACTTGTTGACCGTGATCTCAGTGCAGTTGAAGAAACACAAGCATTGATCCTCGAACAAAAACCAGAAGCTATCGTAGATATTTTCGAAGGTGATGTAACAGATGAAGAGTCTTGCGCAGCGATGGTGCGCATACCGGTAGATGCTTGGGGTGGGCTCGATGTATTACACAACAACGTCGGAGTCGGAATGTCGGTTGGTAGCGTCGTCGATTCTGACCTAGAACAATGGGATATGGTTCAGGATGTGAACGTTCGAAGCATGGTACTGACCTGTCGACATGCTGTACCTGCAATGATCAGATCAGATGGTGGATCAATAATCAATGTCTCCTCGATCGCTGCACTGCGGCCACGAGGAATGACGGCATATTCAACCTCTAAAGGCGCGGTGATCGCACTATCTCAAGCAATGGCAGCCGATCATGCCCGGGAAGCTATCCGCGTAAACTGTATTGCGCCGGGACCCATGTACACTCCCATGGTCTATGCCGGAGGTATGAACGAATCATTACGCGAAGCACGACGAGACGCTTCGATGCTAGGGATCGAAGGGACGGGTTGGGATATCGGTCTTGCCGCCACGTTTCTGGCATCGGACGAATCGCGTTACATCACAGGAGTAGTCCTACCAGTAGACGGTGGAGTCCTTCTGCGCGGGCCTGCACGATAGCATTGAGGTACACCAACTACCTCGAGAAAGCATAGGATGAGACGACTGTTGTCACGGATGCCTTCGCGCCGGCTAGTAATCGGCGCGTGTTTGCTAATAGCCTTGATCGTGATCTTGCAGTCGACTGTCCGTATATCCGTACAAGATATTGAAAACACCGTCGCAGAAGCCGGAGTATTTGGCCCGATCGCTTATGCGATCGTGTTATTCCTCGGCATAAGCGTACCGTTCAATCCAGTTTCCGATGTCGCAACGGTGAATGTGGCAGCACTTGTCTTTAGTCCTGAAACGTCAGTGGCAGCAACATTTGCGGCGCATACGATGGCACTTATCGTGAATTTCGTAGTCGCAAAACGATACGGGCACACTGGTATTCGGCTACTTACCGGGCGCAAAGAAGTGGCGATAGTGAATCGATTGAGCGACAAGATGGGATATCGGACCGTATTCCTTACACGATTCATGCTGCCTATAACAGCAATTGGCATCGATATCGTGAGCTATTTAGCAGGCATTAAACAACTTCGCTTTGTACCGTTCTACATTGCAAGTATCGTGCCGTGGACACTAATCAGCATCGTTTATTTCTACTCAACATCTCATTTAAAGGAGCGTTCGCTCGTACTGTTTTTTATACCGGCAGCATTACTGATCCTAGGCCCGCCAGCACTCCTGTTCTTGTGGCGACGGTTTCGATCTAGACAACATCCATCAACCTAAATAGCGTTGCGAATCACTTCCAACAATAGACCGTGACCGTTGATTCATTCGCTCCATGAGCGCTACGACCTTCAAGAGTACGAAACCTGAAGATACTATCGACGCGATTGAGATTACGTAATCCTAATGCTCGACGACTGCTCCACCGTCGATGTTTATCGATTGTCCATGAATCCATGAAGCTGCTTCCGTGCAAAGATACGTAATAAATTCTCCGACTTCCTCATCTGTACCATTACGACCAATTGGTGTGCGTTCTGCCATCTGCTGCCATTGCTCACCTCGTCCTAGATCGTCCATCCGATGTGTGTCAACAGCACCTGGGCAAACACAATTGACATTGAATCCCATGGGACCGAGTTCACGGGAAAGCCCTTGAGTCATCCCGACAACCGCAAAGTTGGCAGCGTTATAGGCGAGAGTATTGGGACCGCCACGTTTGCCTGCGATCGATGAAATCATCACGATCTTGCCACCATCACCATGGACCATCGCCTGTTCTACAAATGCCTTGGTCATCAGATAAGTACCTGTAACCTTGATATCGAGGACACGTTGAAAGACCTCCGGATCAAGATCGAGCAACGGAACTCGATCAACACCACGCGCCGCAGCCGCATTATTGACGAGAATGTCGACTCGTCCAAAAGCTTCAACCGTTTCGAGGACAGTATTTTGTGCATCTTCAATATTCCTGGCGTCGGCAACGAGAGGCAATGCTCGGACTCCATGTTCGCGAATTTCATCAGCAGTACTCTCGATATCGCGCCAGTTGATCGCTTTTTCATCGTCCGGAAACGTATCCGAATCTCGCCCTGTCCCGGTAACAACAACATCGGCACCCATGCGGGCTAATGCAACAGCAGTAGCGCGACCAATTCCTCGCAGACGACCTGCTCCGGTAACAATCGCAACTTTTCCATCTAATCCAGACATTTCATGCCTCTCTCGCTATAGGTAGATATGTCTCCGACGCGTCACAGGTTCTATGTGATATCGATTGCCATGATGTTATAAAGCACCATCCGGGATCGAGACAAACGCACAGATACCGCCTTGCATCACGTTCGAGGTATGGCCATGCCCCGTCACATCTTCAGCACGCAGCACATCTCCAGGGTTCATTACCACAGACGTACCATCGCCTAAACCGATCTCGACCCTCGCAGTGAGATAAAGGACATATTGGCGGGTTGGCGGGTTGTGATAACCGCTTTTCCCAACAGGTCGATGAACGAATTTAATACTGGCAGCATCTTCTAGTTCGCTGCTCATCCGCGCATCACCAGTGCCGATTTCGTCCCGAATTTCAATATGAGATTCGTTATCTGATCCGGTATGAATATTAACGATTTTCATATTGTGTCCCTCCAGCACCTCTCGCCATTGCAAAGAGTAACAGTAGCAATTAATCCTACGACGATTACCGAAATGTTGATTTCACGTGAACTAATCAATGAGAGAATTGTCAGATGAGCCAACACGTCAAGTAACGTACGCTCACCAAATACCAACACCATTCCCTGGAGCGACCGTGGACGTCAACACTCAAACGAAACTAACTCATCTCGAATGTTCAATTTGTGGCGAACACCACGATCCTGAAACAGTACAAACAACTTGCACTGCATGCGGGCGAGCGATCGTCGCACGTTACGACTTGGAACAAGCGAAACGAACGTTCACCCTAGAGTCTCTCGGTGGACGTGTTAGCTCTATGTGGCGCTATGAAGAGTTAATGCCCATCCGAAACGCACAACACATCATCACACTCGGTGAGGGGATGACCTCTCTCTTGGCAACGCCACGCTTAGGAGCGCTAATTGGAGCGACAAATCTGTGGGTGAAGGATGAAGGATCTAATCCAACGGGAACTTTCAAAGCACGCGGCATTTCAGCTGCATTATCGAAGGCAGTAGAACTCGGAATAACTGAGGTGGGCATGCCAACTGCAGGTAACGCAGGTTCGGCAACCGCCGCATATGCAGCCCGTGCCGGTATCACAGCTCATGTTGCAATGCCTTCAGATACGCCTCCAGCGATGATGCACGAAGTGCACACTTATGGCGCCTCACTCCAATTGATCGACGGCCTTATTTCGGATGCAGGTGCTTGGATCACAAAGCAATCCGAAGCTCACGGATGGTTCCCAATGGCGACGTTAAAAGAGCCGTACCGCGTCGAGGGAAAAAAGACCATGGGTTTCGAACTCTGGGAACAATTCAATGGAACGTTGCCTGATGTCATTCTGTATCCGACAGGTGGTGGAACTGGACTAATCGGGATGTGGAAAGCGTTCGATGAACTTGAGGCGATGGGATTGATCGGTCCTCAGCGTCCTCGAATGATCGTCGTCCAAGCTGAGGGGTGCGCACCGATCGTCCGCGCCTTCACAACGGGAGCAGCTCGTGCTGAACCATGGGAACACGCGTCAACGATAGCTCCCGGTATACGTGTCCCTGCAGCGTTTGCGGATGATTTAATCTTGCATGCGATTCGCGAATCCAATGGTGACGCAATCGCCGTGACCGATACCGCCATACAAACCGCAATCTCCGACATAACACGCACCGAGGGTATCGACGCCTGCCCTGAAGGTGCCGCAACCTTCGCGGGATTACAAAACCTTATTGCTGAAAGACGTGTCGATCCGGACGCGCAGATCATACTGTTCAATACCGGCACTGGATTGAAACATCCTGAGCTTCGAAGCACTTCGTAGTCGAATTAGATCCATTTATAAACATGACCAGTAAATAATTCGTTTCAGTGTTGAGCGTACTCAAGCAATTACTGGATCACCTGAGCTAGGATGACACAGAGAAAAGATAGTGAGGTTCTCTTGGAAATCACAATCAACGCCGGAGTGGATCAACTACTGACCTCCACCAAGGAACAACTACTTTGCACCGGATTTGAGTTTACTGAGGGGCCAATTTGGCTCCTTTCAGAGAACTGCCTGCTCTTCAGCGACATCCCGGGGAATCGTATCCACCGTTGGGAATCAGGTAGCAATACTACTTCCGTTTATCGCGAGCCAAGCGGTCATTCCAATGGATTGACGATCGATGCCGACGGCAGATTACTCAGTTGCGAGCATACTGGCCGACGTGTCTCACAAGGCGCATACGGTGAACCGGCTGAGACACTCGTCGACGCATTCGAAAACGCAAAACTTAACAGCCCTAACGATGTCGTTGTACATAGCTCAGGATCAATTTACTTCACCGATCCAACATATGGATTACGGAAACCACACGGGATTAACGCTGAACAAGAATTACCTCATCAAGGTGTTTATCGTGTCGATCCCGACGGTACGCTCACTCTACTCGCCAGCGACTTCAACCAACCAAACGGACTTGCTTTCACTCCAGATGAATCGTCTCTGTACATCGGTGATTCTGGAGATAAGACGATCCGCCGTTTCGATGTCGAAACTGACGGTTCAATCAGTCGAGGCGCACTCTTTTGTGACATGCGAAATGCTGAAGGTGTCGGAGTCCCGGATGGGATGAAGGTTGACGAGGACGGCAGGCTCTGGACGACAGGAGTTGGTGGAGTCTGGGTAATCGCATCTGACGGCACTCACTTAGGAACTTTCGAAACCAGTGAACATGCGGCGAACCTTACCTTCGGGGGACCAGACTTCTCATCATTGTTTTTAACCGCTCAGACTAGTGTGTACCGTCTCGAAACGGTCGTTCGTGGAGTGGCTCCTGGATCACGGTAGTAGACATAACGCGCTATCTCACTCAAGGCGAGATAGCGCATATCCTAAGAATTCGCAGTAATCTGCGGCATTGTGGAAAGGGAACACCATGTCTGACTATGAAACTCTGATCGTAGAGAAGGAACGTGGTCGAGCACGGATCACGCTGAATCGACCAGAGAAATTAAATGCTCTCTCACGAAGATTACAGTCAGAGCTCCGTGAGGCGTTATGGGACGCAGACCGTGATGATCGTGTCCATTCGGTGATCTTACGCGGGGCAGGGCGATCGTTCTGTGCTGGTTACGATCTGACCCCTGATCGCGTGCAACCGGGCGAAACGATTGACGAGGCAGACAAATATTCCAGCATCTATCGCAGCTCCCAATCTTTTGATGATGACGCATGGCGCATGGAGGAAGCACAGAGAGATCGAATGGCGATCTTTGACATGCACAAACCGGTAATCGGACAGGTTCATGGTTATTGCGTAGCAGGTGGGACTGATCTCGTGCTTCTGTGCGACATGGTAATTGCTGCAGAGGACTCTCAAATCGGCTTTCCCCCAGTGCGAGCAATGGGGGGTCCACCAGCGCATATGTGGAGTTACCTCGTTGGGCCACAGTGGGCGAAATATATGCTACTTACAGGCGAATTTATCTCTGGATCTCAAGCAGCCAGTCTAGGTTTGGTACTGAAAGCGGTACCGACTGCTGAACTTGAAGAAACGGTTGAGGAAATCGCTGACCGGCTGGCCATGATCGACCCCGACTTCCTGGCGGGAAATAAGCGCTCCGTCAATCTGGCACTAGAACTACAAGGCGCACGCACGATGCAACGTATCGCCGCAGAGATGGACGCCCGAATGCATACATCGCCAGGAATGAACGACTGGCGGACACGCAATAGTGAACAAGGCCTTAAGGAAGCTCTGGCATGGAGAGACGGACGTTTCAGTGACCACAACCAACGACGGTCTTGGCAGGAGGAGAACTGGCCTGAGGGACCTCGCAATCAAAATTAATTGGAATTAACAACACGCAAGTGTGGTTAGCCTTTCGGAAGTTACTCCCACAAACATCCGACTGGACCACTCTGAACGACGTATAGTCAGAATGAAGCAAAGCTCGACGCTGAGCGCCGTCCATGAAAAGGTGACGGTGTGCGAATCGGTCTTATCAGTGATACACATTTACCCTCGCTTATCCATTCGTTGGATGAGCTTGGTCCTGAGGTTGGCGATTTTCTTTCGTCAGTCGATTTGATCATGCACGGCGGAGATATTTCGAGACCATCCGTCCTCGACTGGATGGAAGCTTACGCTCCGATACGTGCGGCCCGTGGCAATCATGACGTGTTTGATGACCCGCGCCTGCAAGATCGTCAGGTACTCGATGCAGAAGGCTGGAAGATCGTGATGGCACACGATTTACGTCGTGAAGATCGACCAATGGCGGAAATCGTGGAGCGTGATTTTTCCGGCCTCGATCCCAACATCGTGATCGGTGGTGACACTCACGTTGAACGATTGGAATATCGCGACGGCGTCGTACTGATAAATTCGGGAAGCCCCAATCTACTCCATCATAAAGAGACTCGACTTGGAACTGTCGCTCTTCTTGAGATCGAAGAGCATCGCTTACATGCGGAGATCGTGCCGTTAGGCCATACCGAGGGAGCACCAAATCCCGGAATTGCACGCCATATCGAAATCGTTGAGGGTCGATTGATTAGTGCTTCGCATAATGGAGTTCCAGTACCTCTGGTCGAAATCAACTCATCATGATGGAGGTAACCCTCTACCATTCTCGAAGCCACGCTTTAACGACTATTGTGACCGAGCAAAACTAAGTCAGTTCAATATCCTTTGAACTCCGGTGATCGCTTTTCAAGAAACGCGCGCCAGCCTTCCTGAAAATCCTCTGTATCGTATGGCGAGACCGCCAATGACTGATCTTCTCCCGTGAGTCCCTGCAGACTGGGATCTTCGAGCACAGTTGTAGCGATCTGCTTGTGCAC
>DKLZ01000046.1:0-2230 GCA_002455955.1 Dehalococcoidia bacterium UBA6627 | reverse complement strand
CTTGTAGCGATCTGCTTGTGCACCCGATGGACAACTGGTGCAAGTGCTGCAACACGCTCAGCCATCTCATAAACAAATTCCTCAATTCCATCGAGTGGAACTACATGGTTTACAAGACCGATATGATGCGCACGTTCTGCGTCGACCAAGTCAGCCGTCAAGAGCAGTTCCATCGTGTTGGCTCGGCCTATCAGACGAATCATCCGGCGCATTTCACGATGTCCAATTGGGAGGCCCAACCGGGCTATCGGCACACCGAAACGAGCATTGTCTGCAGCGATACGAATGTCGAGAGCACTCGAAAATTCGCATCCGCCTCCTACACATGCACCCTTGATCATGCTGATGGTAGGCTTGCCGACCGCTTCGGCTTCGTCCATGGCAGCATCGAAAGCTGCGTTGTACAGCGTCGCCTGAGCCGAATTCTTCCGCCGCTTCTCAAATTCGCTAATATCGGCACCTGCAGAAAACGCCTCATCTCCCATGCCACGGAAGACAATCACTCGAACGGCGGCATCCTCTCTGAGATCAACCAGAATACGGCGAAGTTCGTGCCACATCTCAAAAGTGATCGCGTTCCTTCGTTCCAGATTATTGAAGGTGACGGTAGCGATCTGATTTGCAATTTCTAGCAATATTTTGTCTGACATGTTAGTTCCATTCGAGAGATTCTTTAGGACGTTGTTGTCTCTATCGCGTTACCGCGAGATGTAGCCACTAGGATAGTAGTGATGCCGAAATTCGCAGCTAGTCTTTCATGGTTGTTCCAGGATGTTCCACTACTCGAACGGTTCGAGCGTGCTGCTGCCGCCGGATTTCAAGCCGTCGAAATACAGAATCCGTACGATGAGTCAGCAGAGTCAATCGCATCCGAGTTGAAACGCCATAAACTCAAAGCAGTTTTGATCAATACTTCTGATGGCCTCGCCGCAGTGCCTGAATGCGATTCTCAGTTCCGTGAAACACTCGAACGTGCGTTGTCTTACGCAAACGTTCTCGAATGTGACAAGATCCACTGTGTCGCTGGTCGCACCGATGGCGATCCAAGAGCAGAAGAAACATACCTAACGAATCTGAAGTGGGCTTCCCAGCAGGCCGCAGCTCATAGAGTGCAATTAATGCTCGAGCCGCTGAATGATACTGACAACCCTGGATATTTTTTAACTGGTTCAGAACAAGCACGACGACTAATCGATGCCCTCGGCAGTGAACACGTTGCCATGCAATTCGATGCTTATCATATTCAAATCATGGAAGGTTCACTTACCCAATCTCTGCGAAGGCACCTCGACGTGATCACGCACATCCAAGTTGGAGGCGTGCCTGGACGACACGAGCCAGACCTTCATCAAGAAATAAATTACCCATACCTTTTCGAATTGATCGATGAACTAGAATTCGAAGGATGGATCGGATGCGAATATGCTCCAACCGACAATACGGACAGTTTCACGTGGGCAAATCGTTACGGAATCGGTCTAAATAAATCGTAAAGGGCCTGTAAATGACCTCAACTGCGCAACAATCGATCGCAATCGTAACTGGTGGAGGATCCGGAATCGGAAGAGCTTCTGCGCTTGCGTTACTCAAGCATAATTATGTTGTCGTGATCGCCGGGCGACGTGCAGAAGCTCTCGACGAAACCATCCAAATGGCCGGTAAGCACGAATCGAACATCCGAAAGATTGTCGCAGACGTCAGTGAACCATCCGCCGTCGCACAACTGTTCGAATCTGTGCATACAGAGTTTGGACGCCTCGACCTGCTGTTCAACAATGCAGGCAAAGGTGCACCACCTGTGCTGCTCGAAGATCTCACCACTCAACAATGGCAAGAGGTTGTGGATGTGAACTTAACCGGAGCATTCCTCTGCACTCAGGAAGCATTCCGCATCATGAAAGCACAACAGCCAATGGGTGGGCGCATCATTAACAACGGTTCGATATCGGCCGATCGACCGCGTCCTAACTCGGCACCATATACAGCTACGAAGCACGCGATTACCGGACTCACGAAAGCAACATCTTTAGATGGACGTAAATACGATATCGCCTGTGGGCAGATCGACATTGGAAACGCATCTACCGAAATGACGGCAAAAATGACAAACGGAGTGCCGCAAGCTAGTGGCGACATTGCCGTCGAACCAACGATGCACATCGATAATGTCGCAAATGCGATCGTATATATGGCTAGCCTACCGCTGGACGCGAACGTTCAATTCCTGACG
>DKLZ01000045.1:11707-29681 GCA_002455955.1 Dehalococcoidia bacterium UBA6627 | reverse complement strand
ATCGTTTCTCCTCAGTACTCGTTGGTTGCATTGCATGCTAGCGATACTTTAGCGGAGGCGTAGGCTGCCCCGGTGGTGAATTCGCTAAGGGTGCGCAGGCGTGCATTATTCCTGTAGAATCCGCTCCGACGATTATCTACAGATTGTCGGCTTGATTAAGCTCGCGTGTCGAAACGGTAATGGAATCAATCCAACCACGTGGAGCGGAGAAAATCCGATGCCGATTCTGAGCTGTTTGTTCAAGGGACGGTATAAAAAACGTGACAATTGAAACTGCAATCGCGACATCCCGGCGAGTAATTTCGGTGGCGAACCTCGATTTACACCTTCGTGAAGGGGGAGAGGGGAACCCTATTTTCGTTATCCACCGATCAATTGGCACACTTGGTTGGGATTCATTTGAAGAGAAGCTTGCTGAAAACTTCCGTGTGATCTCTCCGGATCTACCTGGTTACGGAGAATCCGAGCGTCCAGATTGGGCACGGGAACCGCGAGATCTTGCACTGCTGATGGCTAGAACACTCGAACGACTCGAACTTACCGATGTGACAGTTGTCGGTCTTGGCTTCGGTGGGTTTGTTGCAGCTGAGCTAGCGGCGGCGAACGAAGAACGGTTAAAGTCGCTGGTATTGGTATCAGCCGCGGGGCTCAAGCCACGCGAAGGCGAAATTGTCGATCAAATGTTGCTTGAACACGAGGCATATATTCGTCAAGGACTCCGTGACGACGCTGATTTCGAGGAGCGTTTTGGCTCTGAGCTCGCTCCGGACGTAAAGGATATTTGGGAATTCAGTCGGATCATGACTGCACGAGTGTCATGGAGCCCTTATATGTTTAGCCGGAAGCTTCCCCATTTGCTTTCCGAAGTGAAGGCCCAATCACTCGTGATCTGGGGAGAAAATGACCGCATTATTCCACGCGATTGCGGTATTCAATACGCTAATATGCTGCCGCAAGGCCGGATGGAACTGATTCCAAATGCTGGCCATATTGTGGAATGGGATCAACCACACCAGCTCGCCGAGATGATTACTGCGCAAGCAGCCGTGTAACGGATAGGATTAATTATGCTCATTGGACGGTTTACTGAACGCCCTTACCAAGATCCAGAATCTGGTTATTTTGGTGCCACTGGACGGTCTGTCCAAGATCTGTCGATTAGCAATAGCGAGTACGACAGTGAATTAGGAGCGAATCTTTATAACAGGTACCTGGACGAGCAGGTGGCGACTGAAGAAGCTGGTTTTGACGCCATCATGCTCAACGAACATCACTCGACACCGTTTTGTATGGGCGGGACCGTTAATACCGAAGCAGCGATTCTTGCACGCATCACTGATCACGTAAAGATTGTGATCAACGGCAACGTCCTTCCGATTTGGGATGATCCACTATGGCTGGCTGAAGAACTTGCGACGATCGACATGATTTCCCGTGGGCGCCTTGTTACGGGTTGGGTACGTGGAACAGGGCGCGAATCAATTGCTCACAACGCTCAGCCGCCATTCAACTGGGAACGTTTTCAGGAAGCACACGATTTCATCCTTAAGACATGGACGACAGATGGCCCATTCCGCTGGGAAGGGGAGCACTACGATTATCGCTATGTGAACCCATGGATGCGGCCCTACCAAAAACCTCACCCGCAGATCATGATTCCAGGGGTCGTAAGTAAGAACACCGTCAAATGGTCAGCTGAACATCGGTACCCATACCTTATGCTTTCGACTCGTATAGAGCCGACAAAAGCATCTTTTGACTACTACCGCGAAGTGGCTAGAGAGAATGGCTACGAGGCAGGTCCACAACACATCGGATATCTCTTCAAAGTTCACGTTGAAGAAACTGAAGAACTTGCATATGAAGTCGGTCGAAAGTTTCTCGATGGCCCCGGAAATATTTTCCTTGAAGGGTCGCGAGGGACGGCCTCACCGGTGTTGCAGAATTTACCTGGACTCACCGACCGAAAGAATCTATTGCCGACGGGCGAAGTTGGTTTCGTCGCCGCATCACGTGGTCATGATTCTAATCAAGTTGCGAAGGATAATGCGGCCAAGGAAAAGGGTGTTATTCCAGCGGCAAGGGGTCCGAATGCACCCGCTATGCAGGCAGATTACGATACGCAGCTTGAAAACTACACAATTATTACCGGTACTCCTGACACTGTCATACCGAAGATTCGGCATGTACTCGATGAGCTGCGACCGGGGACCATCTTCTTTTGGGACGGTGACGGTGCGATGACCCATGAAGATTCGATGCGCAGCCTCAAACTCATGGGTTCAGAGGTGTTGCCAGCCGTGAGAGAAATGGCAGAAGAATTCAATTTGAAGAGCTCGTTTGAGGTTGATACAGCAACGAACGAACCGATCCCTCAGCTTGGGGAGGCCGCTGGAGGCGGGTAGCGGCCGACGTTTTAACCTCCCATGACGTCGACTGATCAGTTCGACGCGATCGTGGTGGGGGGTGGACCCTCCGGCTCCACGACGGCAGGTTTGCTTGCGAAACGTGGTGCACGTGTCCTGTTACTCGAACGGGAGCGCTTTCCTCGCGAGCATGTAGGCGAGTCGCTGTTACCTGCCTCACTACCGATTCTCGAAGAGCTTGGTGTCCGACAAGCGGTTGAAGATGCTGGCTTCTTGAAGAAGTATGGCGCAACGATGGTTTGGGGTAAATCACCTGATCCATGGAGCTGGTACTTCGAGGAGACGAATCGTACGTATCCTCATGCTTACCAGGTCGTGCGAGCTGAATTTGACGAGATACTTCTTCGCCATGCTTCACGTTTAGGTGTTGATGTCCGTGAAGAACATCGAGTGAGAGATGTACTCCGCGAGGGTGATCGCGTGTCCGGCGTTAGTTTCGAGGATGCTGAAGGTGTCTTTTCCGAGGCTTTCGCTCGAGTGATAGTCGACGCGAGTGGTCAACATGCACTTCTTGCGACCGCGCTTGATTTACGACGTTGGGACGACTCATTCCGCAACCTCGCTGTATACGGTTATTTTCGAGGTGCCGAACGACTGTCGAAACCAGATGAGAACAACATTCTTGTTGAAGCACATCGTGATGGTTGGTGCTGGACGATTCCACTACATGACGGTCGATCTAGTGTCGGTGTAGTGGTTGATGCTGAGAATGCGCGTGAGCGAATTGAACGTGGTGACCTAGTAACGTTTTTCAATGAACATATTGCTAATGCACCGTATACAGCTGCACTTGTAGCGAATGCGACACTTGAAGGAGATATTCAGGCGGTTCGCGATTGGTCATATGTCGCTGAATCATTTGTTGGCGACGGTTACGTGCTAGCTGGAGATGCGGCTTGCTTCATCGATCCCCTCTTCTCCTCCGGCGTGCACTTGGCGATGAACGCAGGTGTACTTGCTTCGGCTTACGTAATGACCCTGTTGGAAGACGAGGAACTCGCGGTCGAGTCGCGACCTGTATATGAGCGCTTGTACTTACAACAGTATGAACATTTTAGAGAGCTTGCGAAGCTGTTCTATTCCAGTAACCGTACAGCTGATTCTTACTTCTGGGAGGCACGTCGTTTGCAGCCGGAAGCTTTCGACCTTCCTGCACGAACGGCGTTTATCAAAGCGGTCGCTGGGCAGCCTGCAGCCGGTTATGAGCGGGTTGTTATCGACAGGGCTGAAGCACCAGAGCAATTTGTTGCAGCTGTACGTGAAAGCGAAATAGAGGTCAGTGATCGTCAGAAAGTGGCTGAAGCCAACCGCAACGCAGTGGCCACAGCTGTACCGCTAATTGCCAAGAACGTGGAGCTTGTGATCGAGCCAGTGCTGGAATCCGGCATGTTCGTCCGCTCGTATGTAATTCGGTCACCAAAGCGTCCGGTGGGGACCGCCGTTAGTCCGATTGTCGCTGCTGCGCTTGCCCTTGCCGATGGTAATCGTTCAGTCATGGAGATTATAGAACGCCTGTCGACTGAGCATGAAATTCAACTGGGGGAGGTGGCACCGGTCATTGCGAGCTCTTTTGAGATCCTGTACATCGATGGTGTGATTGAGGAGCTGATGACAACGTGACAGTAGAAGCAAATCCACCACTTCACGGAGTTCGAGTGATTGAAATTGCTGGGGAAGCATCCGCGTTCGCGGGTCGGCAATTAGCCGAACTCGGAGCGGAAGTGATTCTTGTTGAGTCGTCCGAAGGTGCTTCAGCTCGTAAGCGCCAGCCCTTTCTGGATGGTGTCCCGGATATCGAGCGTAGTCTCTACCATTTGCATTTCAATGCTGGTAAACGGAGTGTCCTCCTCGACCTCAAGAGCAATAGTGGAGTCTCCGATCTTCGAAGATTGGTTCACTCAGCTGATGTGCTAATTGAGTCGATGACTCCTGGATTCATGGATGCGCTTGGCATTGGTTTCGAGTCATTGCGCATTGTCAATCCACAAATGCTCTACGTCACCATCACTCCCTTTGGTCAGGATGGACCGTTTGCGGAATACCGTGGGAACGACTTAATTGGAGCCGCATCCAGCGGATTGATGTATCTGAATGGATTCCCTGAAGATCCACCCAACTTGCCGGGAGCAGAGCAAGCAAATCATATGGCTTCACTGGCGGCGGTCTCTACGCTCCTTGTCGCAGTTGTCGGACGTGAAAGATCCGATAGGCATAGTCATCGGATAGATATTTCGGTTCAGGAAGCTGCATCGGTCAGCACTCTACAGACTGCAAATGCCAATTTATATGGATGGCATCGGACGATTCCAAAACGCTTTGGGATCGCTCCTACTTCTCAAGGCGGTCGAAGTCTTTTCAAATGTGCAGACGGTAAGTGGATTAGTTTTGTCGTGCCACACGGAGCACCGAAAGTTTGGCCTAACTTCGTAGCGTGGATGGAACAAGAAGGATTGATCGCGTCATCCGACGAGCGCTTCGCAGACCCATCGTTTCGGGCAAAGGCTCCTGATGTTGTGTCTGGTTTGGTGGAACAACTATGTGGTCGTTACCCTAGGTCAGAAATCTTTACCGAAGGTCAGCGTCGCCGAATGCTGGCAATGCCTGTAAACGATGCTCGCGATTTGCTGGAAGATGAACATCTTCAGGTGCGAGAATTTTTCACGTCAGTGACTGTTCCTCAGAGTGGCCACGACGTCATCGATGTCTCTGCTCCCTATCGTTTTAGTGAGACACCGGCACTCCGTGGGCTATCTGCACCAGTGCACGGTGCAGATAGCGCAGAGATACTAGCTGGCCTTCCCGCGATAGCAAGTCCTGCAAGATCAGAAGCGGTCAGTAAGGGTCACCACTATCGGCCACTGGCAGGTATTAGGGTTTGTGATTTCACCTGGATGCTTGCGGGACCACTCACCACTCGAGTGCTTGCTGATTATGGTGCCGATGTGATCAAAATTGAGTCGGAATCTCGGATAGACACTATCCGTCTTATGGGTGCTCAACCGAGTGGGACGGGTAGTATTAATACCAACGGTGTCTATAACGATGCATCTGCGAATAAGCGGGCGATTCGATTAAATCTCAACACGTCACGTGGCATTGAACTCGCGAAAGAATTGGTTGCCAAGTCCGATATTGTGACGAACAATTACACCCCTGATCGGATGGATCGATGGGGTTTGGGATATGAAGACTTACGAAAGATCAAGTCAGACATCATCATGCTGACGTTGCCCGTTATGGGTGGTAGTGGTCCGTATCGTGGTTATGGCTCCTATGGCAACGGTGTGATTGCTTACGGTGGACTTAGCTCGAATATGGGATTTGAAGATCGTGCACCTGTCGGTATAGCGCCACTTTATTCGGATTTCGCCGCACCGTATTCAGCCGTGAGCGCGTTGATGTCAGCATTATTTTACCGAGAGAAAACGGGAGTGGGACAATTTATCGAGCTCTCTCAAGCTGAGGCGACTATCAACCTGATGGGTACAGGCATCATGGAGGCGGCTAGTAACGGAGATCTACCACCACGCATCGGTAACCGATCACGTGACGTTGCTCCACATGGTGCGTTTCCGTGTCTGGGCGATGATCGTTGGATCGCGATTACTTGTGAATCCGATGACGATTGGCAACGACTAACTAACGTACTTGCTGCTCAGGAATTGATGGATGATCCACGATTCGCAACGAACTTTGATCGTCTAAAGCACGAGGAGGCTCTCGAAGATGAGATCGGCAGTCGCACCAAAGAGCGCGAAGTCTGGGAATTAATGCATGAGCTGCAGGCAGAAACTGTAATGGCAGCAGTGGTTGAAGATCTTGAAGATATGGTGACTCGAGATCTGCACCTTCAGCGGCATCTGGTGCCAGTTCAGGGAGATGATGATGGTCTCACTTTTCTAACTCATGCACAGCCAGCACGGATTGACGGTAAATTGGCGCCGATCAAAAGGTCACCGAGATGGGGAGGCCACGATACCGAGGTCTACCGTGACATACTTGGCCTCACGGAATCGGAGATCGTGAAACTTACTGCAGCTGAGGTAATCTTTTAGACCGGCGATTCGATTGAAGAGGTCCGAAAGACACTTTGGCTTCACCGCAGTACGATCGCCAATTGACTATCTAACCGATTAAGAGAGCGTCCTTATGCTTGCGATTCTGCACCCTGATACTGACGAAAATAGCGAAGAGTATCGCCGAACCTGGGACTACCTAAGTCAACTTCCTGGGATTGAATTAAACGTCAACACGATTCAAGGGCAGCAGCAGAAATTGACAGAAATCTATTTGCTTGGTGACACGCTCGCTGTTGATTTGGACCAAGTGGCTGCACTTCCTGCAGTCGAGCGTGCAATCCGCATTTCAGAGGAATACCGAGTACTTGGTCGTCATGCCGATCAAAAGAGGCAAACTGGCTTTAGTTATAACGGTATCGATTTCAGTCAGGACACTCTAAACGTGCTTCCTGGCCTCTGTGCGGTCGATAATCCGGAGAACGTCGAGATTATGATGAGAGCGGTCCATGACGCTGGTCACAATCTGACACGAATGGGCGCATATAAGCCCCGTACCAATCCATACTCGTTCCAAGGGTACGGAAGTGAGTGCCTACCATATGTCTTCGAACTTGCTGGTAAGTACGACATCAAAGTGATCGCCATGGAAGTGATGCACGAGTCTCATATTGAGGAGATCGATACGGCACTTGAGAACTTGGGCCGGCCGACCGGAGTCCTATTGCAAGTCGGTACTCGTAATAGTCAGAATTTTTCCTTGCTGAAGGAGATCGGTCGCCAATCTACATACCCTGTACTCGTTAAGCGTGGCTTTGGGATCACCTTAAATGATTCGTTAAACGCCGCTGAGTATCTTGCGAGTGAAGGTAATTCGAACGTGATTTTCTGCTTGCGGGGGATGCGTACCGATTTTGGCGCCCCACATCGCAACATGGTTGATTTCGGTCACGTGCCGATTGTTAAACGTCTTACTCGTATGCCTGTTTGCATCGATCCATCCCACTCTGTTGGTAGTCGAGCTTATGCACCGGACGGGATTACGGACATCGCTCATGTGACGGCACAAGGGATTGTAGCTGGAGCAAATGTTGTCCTTGCTGATTTCCATCCCAATCCTGAAGAGGCACTTGTAGATGGGGCTCAAGCTCTTCGTATAGACGAGTTGAACCCGTTTCTAGCAGACATTAATTTGGCTTGGCAGACATATCAAAAACGGTGTGAGATATGGGAGCACGCCCCTTGACGATCGTAGTCGCCGATTAGGCGCGATGCTGAGGCTACTGCGATTAGTTCCATAATTTCGAATTTGGTGTATGGAGGAACTCGTTGAGTATTTCGAAGTTACTGGTCGCTAATCGAGGTGAAATCGCGATCCGGATAATGCGAGCCGCTGCTGAACTCGGTATCCCGACGGTCGCGATTTCTCCTCAAGATGATGCAGCCTCACTTCATAATCGGAAAGCCGACGAAACCTACGAATTGCCAGGGTCCGGTGCCCCGGCCTATTTGGATATTGAACAAGTAGTCAACGCTGCTCAATCTACGGGAGCCGATGCAATTCACCCGGGCTATGGGTTCCTGAGTGAAAATCCCGAGTTAGCGCGAGCTTGTGACGCAGCGGGACTCACCTTTGTGGGGCCACGCAGTGAGATCCTCGAATTGTTTGGAGACAAGGTCGCCGCACGCAAGACAGCGCTCGATGCGGGAGTTCCTGTCCTCTACGGCATAGATCATGCTGTCAGGCTTGAAGAAGCTCATGATTTCCTCGCTTCACTCAATGATCGCGATTCAATGATTATCAAGGCTGTCGGTGGAGGAGGAGGGCGTGGAGTTCGTATCGTTTCGAAGATTTCAGAGGTTGATGAGGCTTATAAGAGGGCTAGTTCCGAAGCAAAGGCAGCCTTTGGTAACGGTGATGTCTATGTTGAGCGTCTTGTTTCCCACGCACGCCATATAGAAGTACAGATCGCTGGAGATGGAAGTGGCCACATAGTCGAGTTTGGTGAGCGTGATTGCTCGATACAGCGTCGCCATCAGAAGTTGCTAGAGATCGCTCCTGCCCCTGGATTCCCTGATGAGTTACGTCAGAGGATCATTGCTGCGGCAGTTAATCTTGGTAAAGCTACACGCTACAACAGCCTTGGGACTGTGGAATTCCTTGTCGATTCATCTGATCTTGGTCCTGATTCAGAGTTCTCCTTTATCGAAGCTAATGCAAGGCTTCAAGTTGAGCACACGGTCACAGAAGAGGTGTTTTCAGTAGATCTTGTCCGGCTACAGATTGAGCTGGCAGCTGGCAACTCCCTCGATGAGCTCGGAATTCTGGATGGAAATTTCGATGCTCGAGGAATCGCAATACAGGCTCGAATCAATATGGAAACAATGCGTGCCGACGGTACTACTATCCCGTCTGGTGGGGACATTACCGTATTTGAACCTACAGCTGGCCCTGGTATACGCGTTGATGGGTTCGGGTACGCCGGGTATAAAACCTCCCCTCGATATGACTCACTCCTTGCGAAATTGATAGTGCATACCCCATCAGATCGCTTCGATGAAGCTCTGGTTCGGACCTATCGTGCTCTGTGTGAATTTCGCATTGAGGGTGTTGATACGAACATACCGTTCCTTCAAGAATTGGTTCGCAATCCAGAAGTGGTTGCTACCGAATTCTACACTCGTTTTGTTGACGATAATGCTGTGGATCTTTCAGTTCAAACGTCTACCGATCACCCTCGACTCTTCTTTGAAGAATCCACTGTTTCGGACATTGTTCCGGTTCGTGCCGGTTTAGATTTGGATACCAGTGATCCTCTGGCCGTTCTTGATCACGGTGTTGCCTCTCGCGCGGAACGATTACGCAAGGCTTCTCAAACTGACTCGGAAGAAGTCTCGATTGGGGATACCCGTACTGAAGGTCTAATTCCTGTAACTGCGCCTGTCCAAGGCACAATCGTCAGCATCGACGTTACTGAAGGCGACGAAGTTCTATTAGGGCAGCAACTGTTGGTTATGGAATCGATGAAGATGGAGCATGAGATTGTAGTGGAGAAAACGGGTGTGATTCGCCGCATTGTCGTGTCGGTTGGCGACACAATTTACGATGGACAACCATTACTCTTCATCGAAGAATCTGAAGTTAGTGCAGGAAGGGAATCCGAACCAGAACTAGTTGATCTTGATCTGATTCGTCCCGATCTCGCTGAAGTCGAAAAACGCCGCGCAGCTACGCTTGATGATGCTCGAGACTGGGCCGTTGAACGGCGCCGTCGTTCTGGGCAACTCACAATGCGTGAGAACATCGCGCTGCTCTTTGATAAAGACAGCTTCGTTGAGTATGGGCAGCTGGTGCTCGCTGCCCAACGACAACGGCGCTCGCTTGAAGATTTAATTGAGAAAACATCCGCTGATGGGATGTTGATTGGTATCGGATCAGTTAACAGTGACCGATTCAGTAATCCCGCAGACCGAGTTGCACTCATAGCCTACGATTACACCGTTCTCGCAGGTACTCAAGGTCAACGCAGCCACCGTAAGACCGATCGCATGATCGATGTTGCCGGTCGAGCTCGAATTCCTTTGGTTCTCTTCGCCGAAGGAGGTGGCGGGAGACCTGGTGACACGGACGAAAGTGGTTCTGGTGCGGGTAATAGTTCCAGCCGAACGTTTGCTAACTTTCCGAAGCTGAGTGGTCTGATCCCGATGGTAGGCATTACTTCCGGTTACTGTTTTGCCGGTAATGCTTCGCTGCTTGCCTGTTGTGACGTCATCATCGCTACCGCTGACTCGAATATTGGAATGGGTGGTCCTGCGATGATCGAAGGTGGTGGACTCGGAGTTTTTGCTCCAGAAGATATTGGTGCTATGGAAATCCAGGTACCAAATGGTGTGATTGACATTGCCGTTGATGACGAGAGCGAAGCGATCGAAGTCGCGAAGCGTTACCTTTCTTACTTTCAGGGCAGGCTCAGCGAATGGGAAACAGCTGATCAGCGTGTGCTTCGGCGCATCGTTCCCGAAAATCGCCTTCGCATATATGACATCCGACAAGTGATCGAGACGATAGCTGACGTAGGAACTGTTCTCGAGCTTCGGAAAAATTTCGGCATTGCGATGGTTACTTCATTTATACGTGTTGAAGGTCGTCCTGTAGGTGTTGTTGCCAATAACCCTGCTCACATTGGCGGTGCCATCGATTCCGATGCAGCAGACAAAGGCGCACGATTCATGCAGCTCTGTGATGCATTCGACATCCCTGTACTTTTTCTGTGTGACACTCCAGGGATAATGGTTGGTCCGGAAGTTGAGAAAACCGCTCTTGTGCGTCACGCGAATCGCATGTTCCTGATTGGTGCCAATCTTGAGGTGCCGTTCTTCACTATGATCCTTAGAAAATCCTATGGTTTGGGTGGCATTGCTATGGGCGGTGGAAACTTTTTGCAGCCGCTTTACACTGTCGCGTGGCCTACTGCCGAATTTGGCGGTATGGGTCTTGAAGGGTATGTAAAACTTGGTTATCGCAAAGAACTAGCAGCGATTGAAGATCCACAAGAACGACTTCAAGCCTATGAGGAACGTGTCGCGAAAGCCTACGAGGAAGGCAAAGCACTTAATCGTGCGACTGTTTTCGGTATTGACGACACAATCGACCCAGCTGATTCTCGTCGGTGGCTTGCAAGTTTACTTTCATCTCTTCCGCCACCGCCGAACCGTGAGGGTAAGAAGCGTCCTTATATAGATGCTTGGTAGAAGCTTTGGGGCATCCGCCAGAGTTAAATTTCCGATCCAGATTGAATATGGGCGGTTGTAGGGCTTGATCTATAACATTACGGCATTTTTTGTCGTTCGTTTGTAAGATGCGGCCTATGGAATCGTCTCGTACCGAAGGTATTCTTCAAACTATCCGAGTTCTCGATCTCGCTGATGAACGAGCAATTTATGGTTCGAAGTTGATCGCGGATTTAGGAGCAGATGTTATTCGTGTTGAGCCACCTGACGGTGATCGACTTCGTCTACGTGGTCCCTTTGCTTCCGATAATGATGGTGAAGAACACTCTCTTTATTACGCCTACTACGGTTCAAACCGACGTTCTGTCACTATCGATCTAGGAAATGCCCGCGAACGCGAGACACTCAGACAACTCGCACTTTCCTCAGATGTTGTTATTGACACCGGCACGCTCGCATCTGCTGATATCGATGTGTTCGATTTGCTCGAGGCGAAGCCGGAGCTCGTGATTGTCTTAGTGACTTCGTTTGGGTCTTCAGGTCCGTGGGCTGAATATTTGACGAGTGATTTGGTTGCCGGAGCTCTCGGAGGCTTTGTTGCGACTACCGGTGATGTCGATACGCAGCCACTCAAGGCCTACGGAGAACTCAATTTCACTACCACAGGCCTTTACGCTGCGATTGGTTCGTTGACTGCGCTGCGTCATGCACGTGAGACAGGAGAAGGTCAAGTCGTTGAATTGGCGGTGCACGAGGCGGTTCCTTCTTGCCTCGAGCATGTGTTGATGTGGGGTTGGTTTCACAATGATCTCCCGATGGCGAAGGATGATGTGCTAGCTCGCCGTGGCTCGCTGCACTGGTCAGACATGTACGAAGTTATGGACGCATCAGATGGTTCGATCATGATCACGACGACACCTGATCCGATGAAACAGCTTGCTTGGCTTGTTGAGATGGGAGTCGAACAAGATCTGCTTGATCCGAAATACGGCGATCCTGAACAGCATCGGATGATGGTCATGCGGATGATGGAAGTACTCCGTGATTGGGTTGCGCAGCAAAATGTCGAAGATTTGTTTTTTGAAGCACAGGAGCGGCACTTTCCGTATGGATGGATTCTCTCACCAGATCGTGTTGCTCAGAGTCCTCAACTTGAAGCTCGTGATTGGTGGATGAACTATCAGCTTGGGGCTCATATCGTGCGTGGACCAGGTGCGCCTTATTTGCTTGAGGAGAAACCTATTCGGAAAGAGTCTTCTGTCAGTGAAGTAGGTGCAGACACGAGAGAAGTGTTGGAGAAGATCGGCTGGGTAGAGAGGTGACAGGTGCGCTAAAAGGAATCCGGGTCTTGGACTTCACACACGTGTTGGCGGGGCCATACGCGACACGTATTCTCGGCGATCTAGGAGCTGACGTAGTTAAGGTGGTGTCCGAAAAGCGGCCCGGTAATACTCCGGATAGTACTTACTATCGGATGTGGAATCGGAACAAACGGTCGCTGTCTCTGGATATGTCGACGGAGCATGGGAGAGAGATTGCTCGCGCACTCGCAGAGCGTGCCGACATCGTGATTGAGAACTTTTCACCTGGTGTGCTAGACCGATGGGGTATTGGATACGACGTTGTCTCCAAGGGCAATACTGGCGTGATATATATCCAGATGTCAGGGATGGGTGATGGAGGCCCTTGGGGGGATTTTGTTTCCTTTGCTGCCACCGTTCATGCTCTCGCTGGTTTGACCTACCTCACGGGTGTTCCAGGGCGTGAGGATATCGGTATCGGTAACTCATTCAATGACCATCAGGCAGGGCTGCATGCCGTGACCATCATGCTTGCGGCTATCGAATACAGACGCACGACCGGAAAAGGCCAGCGAGTCGATTTAGCCCAGTACGAGGTCGGAGTTGCATTGACTGGTACAGCGCTCTTGGATTATTTCGCGAATGGCAACGTGCAGAAACCGGTAGGAAATCGTCATCAGCACGAAATCGTTGCTCCACACGATACTTACCCATGTTTAGGCAATGATCGTTGGGTTGCTATCACCGTGATGACCGAAGTGCAGTGGCAGAACTTTTGCACTGCAATTGGAAGGTCAGAATGGACAGGTGATCCTAGATTTGCGACAGCTCTAGCTCGAGTTGAACACCTAGAGGAACTTAATAACCGTATCGCTGATTGGACGATGAAACTGGATGCATATGATGTGCAAGAGCTTTTACAAAATGCTGGCGTACCGGCCGGTGTAGTCCAGACGGGGAAAGACCTGCTTCAGCGCGATCCGCAACTGTCGCACAGCGGATTCTTTCGAAAGACCATTGATGCTGGTGCCTATAACGAAGCCACCCCTTTCGAGAGGATTCCGTTGCAGTTCTCTCGAACACCGGTTGAAGAATACCGTGCCCCACGCGCCGTTGGGGCTGATAACGCAGAGATCCTTAGCGAATGGCTTGAAATGGCAGAACAAGATATTCAGTTGGAAGAGCAAATCGGAACATTGCGGTAAAGACCTGTTTGATCGCAATAGATGCTTTTACTCAGATCATGATGTGGTCAGTATTTGTTTAACGTAGAGTTCCCCTGATGAGAGTTATCGATTTCGGAGGAATGCCTGATGTCTATTCGCTACGAAACCCGTGATCAGGTCGCATACATCACGATTGATAATACGGCAAAGGGAAACGTTCTCGACAAAAAGCATGCTGATGAACTTTCAGAGGCTTGGAAGCAAGTCTGGGAAGATCGTGACGTTCGTGTCGGTATTATCACTGGTAGTGGAGATCGCCACTTCTGTGCTGGCCACGACATCAGTCCACACCCGAACCTGACACCTGAAGAACGTGAATACCTTCGTGCGGAGAAGATTTTCTGGCCACATGCCGGCACAGTGAACGGTGCAACGATCGGTGTCGATGGTCGGATGGGAGATCATTATCCAAGAGTCTGGAAGCCGGTGATAGCAGCAGTAAATGGTTGGGCGGCTGGTGCGGGACTTTACCTGTTGCTTGCTTCTACGGATATTCGCATCGCTTCGGCTGAGCATGCGCGCTTCAAATTTGCTTTGTTGTCACAAGGCTGGCTGGGAAATGGACCGGGAGCGACACTGCTGATGAAGCAGCTTCGTTACGTCGACGCGATGCGGATGCTTCTAACAGATGAACCAGTTGGCGCAGACGAAGCACTACGTATTGGTCTCGTAAACGAGATCGTAGAGCATGATCGGATTTTGCTACGAGCTGAGGAGATAGCTCGCCACATCACGAAACTACCACCGATCGCTGTTCGGATGATGAAAGAATTTGTGGTTCGTTTTGGTGAGACCACCACGGATGAAGCATGGCAGGTCCAAA
The DNA here is from genome assembly GCA_002455955.1 of Dehalococcoidia bacterium UBA6627. Lineage (GTDB taxonomy): Bacteria > Chloroflexota > Dehalococcoidia > UBA2979 > UBA2979 > UBA6627. The sequence continues at coordinate 15,158 of DKLZ01000045.1, read as the reverse complement.
ATCTGATTAATACGTTATTGATTCAGACCACTGCCGATGGAGACGAGGGAAGTCGAGCCTTTAACGAAAAGCGTAGCCCCGATTTTACGGGGGCAATTCGGCAGAAGGGCGATCCATTTCCGACAATGTCAGATGAGCAACGTGAACGCTTGAACTCGATTTACCAGAGTCGAGATTTTTAGCTTCCTAATGCATTGGTCCGGATTAGCTGTTCGATAGAATCGTCTGATAGTTCAGCTAATTCGCTAAGTATTTCAATGTTGTTTGCTCCTAGCCTCGGAGCTGGTCCTAGTTGTCGTGTTCCATCACTCCATCGCCATGGTAAACCGACCATGATTCGAGCTTCGTTGCTCTCACCAAGAATCGACTCGAAAAATCCTCGGGTCCAAAGATGTTCGTCTTCGAAAAGCATGGTTGCGTTCATGGAAGCAGCTGCAGGGACACCCATAGCTTGCAGTTCCTCGGCCGTAACACGGGCATTCCGATGTCGAGTCCACTCGGAAATTGTGTCGTTGATGCGGTTTGATTGCTCTCGTCGTTGTGTTACTGAAATGTTGGAGATGTCTCGAAGCTCATCGACGATGCTACAGAATGCACTCCATTGCGTATCATTCGTGATAGCGATTGCTAACCATTCGTCTTTTCCGGCGGTTCGATAAACATCGTGAGGGAAGAAGTCGTCTGAAGTATTGCCTGCTCGTTGCGGATGCTTGTTGTCGCGCTGTATCTCGATAAGGGATCCAGGCATGGTCCATAGCAGTGCCTCTGACATCGCTAGGTCAATGTGCCGCCCAACTCCAGTTCGATCGCGCTTCCACAGAGCTGTTGTTGCAGCAAAAGGGAGCAGCAAACCGAGTAAAGGGTCTGACCAAGCGAATCCGGGTACAGGTGGATGTTCTGGGTACCCATTCTGATTCGCAAACCCGACGAAACACTGTACTAATGTTCCGTAGGCTACAGCGTTAGCGTTGGGTCCGGTCTGACCTAATCCTGAAGCGGATAGAAGAATAACGTCATCGCGTATAGCTCTAAGGTCGTTATAACCAAGACCAAGTCGCTCGAGTGTGCCAGGTGCAAAGTTCTCTACGACAATGTCGCTATGAGCGATTATCTCTCGGACCGCCTTAAGCCCCTCTGGGACCTTGAGATCAATCGATAAGTCTCGCTTTCCACGGCCTAGTACCCCGTGTAATTCTGAACGACGCCCGGGTTCGGGATGTCTAGGCGACTCTACCTTTACAACATCGGCTCCAAAAGCCGCTAAGTATCGTGTTGTTGTCGGGCCGGCGATCACCCATGAAAGGTCAAGTACGCGTACACCACTTAAGGGTAGGCCTTGAGGAGCACTTGAGTTCCGTTGTTTCGCCTTAGACGAAAAAGTGGACTTGCGTGGAGCGCTTGTTCGGTAGTCTTCAGTTTTCAGTCCGAATAGTCTTCGAGGAACACGTATGTCGGAGGTACTACTTAGCGCTCCAAGAAAATCACGTGAGACTATCTGAGGGTCATCTAGAACATCGGACAGTTCGTTGACAGCGAAGCACGGTATATGTGCCTGCTGAGCGGTATCTACGATTTCCGCTTTCAGACGTGTCCGAGTCCAGTCGGTCATGGCTGGAATCAGTACCTGAGCCTGCTGGAGCCGATCCGCATGCGTTGCGAATCGCGGATCTGTCACCCAGTTTGGCGATCCTATTAAATCGGTCCACTTGTTCCATTGATGCTCTTCGCGCGGTGACACGGCAATGTGACCATCACTGGCCGGTAAAATATATGATGCGCCGAGGAGATCTGATCGCTTTTCACGAGAAAGTGACAGAGTTCCATGGCCGGGCATCGAATGTTCTCGCGCTGGCAGAATTGCCAACGCCTCTTGTTTTGAAACGTCGATTACAGTCCCAGTCCCGGTTGTCTCTCGATGGTAGAGAGCTTGAATAGCGGCACACGATGCAGCGATGCCACTGATGAACTCAGATTGGTCCCCAGCTGCTCGAACTGGCGGCTCTGCTGTGACATCTTCGACGGGACCTAGCAGTAGTTGAGCAACTCCACTGGCATGGAAAGTTACTAGGTCGTTTCCTATCCAATCCCGATGCGGTCCAAATAGTCCAAATGGAGTTATCGCTACGATCACAGCAGTTGGTGCTCGTTTGCGGATTTGCTCAGGTAACCAGCCTCGTGTCTCGAGATCTTGAGGTTGTCCTCCGACAACGATGAGGTCAGCTTTAGAAATAGAGCCATCAAGGTGGTGGGGTTCGAGTGGTCGTTTCAGGGTATCGGTCACTTCGCGTGCAAGACGTGTCTCAGAACTGGTAGGTTGCTGTTCTTCTTTGGAGCATTGAAGTTGTAAAACTTCCGACCCGAGCTCAGCAAACAGTCTTCCACATACAGCCGCTGCGAGTGAATCCCCCAGTTCGAGGACGCGCACATGGTCAAGGAGCATTTTCAGTGTTAGTTCTCATGGTCTTTGGCCATGCATCTATCGCTCTATTCACAGGGTCCTTCAACAAATCATTCCTGAGTAATAGTTTTCAGGCGGTATTCATTCTGCCGAAAGGGTATCAACGGGCTAGACCGTCTCTGTGGTGTCTTGAGTAGTCAAAGATTCTCCAGTGTGTCCAGAGATGCGAGAGCCCACAGATCGGAGCTCGGTCAGGTGTTCCTGCATGGCTATTTGCATTAACCGCGAATCGGTTGAATGCATAACAAACCGAGCCCCAAGTTCGATCGCTGTTGTTGAGGTTTCCAATGTTTGCTGATGGATCATTACGGGCACATCATGAGCTTCAGATTGCTCGATCACACTCGCGATGACCTCAAGGTAGGTAGGGTTAGTAACGTCGTCAGGAATGCCGAGCGATGTGGTCATGTCGTTTGGTCCGATGAAAATGCCGTCGATGTCGCCAACTTCAAGGATTGAATTGAGTCGTTTATAGGCTGGCTCACTCTCGATTCCGATAATGATGATGCTTTCTGCATGGCGTGCTTCTAGATATTTTCTTGATGCCTCACTTGGAAGCACGCCTTCGGTAACAGCACGAGTGAGGTATTCACCTTTTAATGGATGCCATTTTGCGGTAGCGACGCACGCTTGAACTTCCTCGACTGTCTCACAATAGGGAACAAGTACGCCTGCCGCTCCTGCGTCGAGTGCCATAGCCACCCATTCTGCTTTCGGAACTGGTACTCGCACGATTGGGGTGATATCCGTATCACGCAGCATTCTGCAAAGCTCTTGAATTTCCTTGCGATCTCGGGATCCGTGTTCTGAGTCGATGACTACGAAATCGAGAGTGGCTCCTTCGAGTGCTGCCCGGAATCGAGTTGTACCCATCGCTGAGAGCATGCAGCCATATACCAATCCTCCATCAGAAAGGGTTTGCTTTAGTCGTCTACCGTCCATTGATATCTCCCTTCGTCACAGCCAAGGTATGGCTCGCGCCAAGATACCGGC
>DKLZ01000045.1:0-11395 GCA_002455955.1 Dehalococcoidia bacterium UBA6627 | reverse complement strand
CTCGCGCCAAGATACCGGCCTGCACAGCCTTTTGCTCTAAACTGACGTAATTATTTCGATATTCGCATTCTTCAACGGATTTGCTCAAGATACTTATACTGAAACCCAGTAAATCATTTTCAATGAAGTGAGGTACCTGATGGTCGAACAATACGATCCTGCGCTGGCTATGAACTATGAAACCATCGCAGTGGAACGTGATGGTCGAGTCGGGATCGTTCGCTGGAACCGACCTGATCGTCTCAACGCATTCAACTCCACGATGTATGCAGAATGGATAGAGGCATATGATGCTTTCAACGCCGACACAGAGATTGGCGCTGTCGTTATCACAGGTACAGGCCGTGCTTACAGTGCGGGTGCCGATATTGGTGGTTTTGAACGCAGCTTCACCGGTGATGATGCACCGATAGAAAAGGAAGCGTCGCATCCTCCTTTTGACCACTGGTATCTGGCTGAAGGCAAACCGACAATTGCAGCAGTCAATGGTGTTGCGATCGGTATCGGATTTACCTCGATCCTATGGTTCGACAACATAATCGCATCAACGCAAGCGAGATTCTCAGCACGATTCGCGGCGATCGGATTGACACCGGAACTATCCAGTTCATGGCTATTGCCTAGGCTGATTGGTGTGCAGCGGGCCAAAGAAATGATGCTGACTGGACGCATCTGGAGTGCAGAAGAGGCACAGCAACTCGGTCTCGTGCGACAGGTTGTTGAGCCTGACGATCTGCTTCCCACAGCGATATCGCAAGCAGTGGAAATTGCCGCAAATCCATCGACTTCAGTGAGTGTAATTAAGCGAATGATGATGGAGGATATGCTGACGACGGATCTCAGTACTGTGATGCGGCGATCTGACGATAATTTTGCGACGGGACGCAAGACCGCAGAGCATCGCGAAGCGCTGCTCGCACTGGGAGAGAAGCGATCGGCACGCTTCCACGACGCTGCGCATATGGCTGAAGTGGCAGCGAGCTTGACTGGCGATTGACAGCAGCGTGATAGGGTTTTGGTTGTTATGAGCCCGTGAATTCCGGTTCGCGACGTTCGATAAAGCTCTTAAATCCTTCACTTGCATCCGATGTTTCCAGCAGTGCTGCTTGCGCCGACCATTCTCGATCAAGGAACAGATCTCGATCAATACTGTTTACCGAGTCTTGAACGAGTCGTCGCAGGCTCGTATAGGCTATCGGAGGACCTGCTGCTATCTGTCGTGCATACGACAGCACCTCGTCCATGAAGTTTTCGTCAGGCACGACGCGATTTGCTACACCGAGTGCAAGAGCTTGTGATGAATCCAACAGGTTTCCGTCGTAGAAGATTTCGAAAGCTTTTGCTACTCCAACAATTCGAGGTAACCAGTACGTTGCCCCGTAGTCTGACGCTAACCCTCGCTTAATGAAAATTGAACCGATTCGTGCTGATTCAGCAAAAATTCGTATATCGCAGCAGAGTGCTATTCCGAATCCAGCACCAGCGGCAGCGCCATTGATTGCTCCGATGATCGGTACGTCACAGTTCGCAAATGCCTGTGTCATCTTCGCCGATCCCAGACGAGGATTCAGCCGGGCGTACCGTGATTCCAATTGTGCGTCGCTTCCAGTCGCACCATTTGCTGCAGGTGATCGGTCGGCAGTGACCTCAGCACCAGCACAGAAAGCTCGGCCTTCGCCGGTCAGCACCATTACTCTTACCGCATCGTTCGCAGACGCCTCATGTATAGCAGCGAGCAGGTCGGATGTTAGTTGTGTACTCAGAGCATTCATCTTCTCTGGTCGGTTGAGCGTGGCAATCATCACACCGTCGGAGATATCGATTTCGATCTCTGCCATTGTTGTTTCCCTTTCAAATGTAGTGCTTTTCCGATGAGCTACTGCCGAGTGTTGAGAGCTATATTAATCTGCTCTCGGAGCAGTGGCAGTACAGTATTCGCGACGTGGGTGCATTCTTCCACGTGAGGGAACCCCGAAAGGATGAATTCATCGATACCTAGTTCCCAGTAGCGGAACAGTTCGTCTGCCACCTGATTCGGCGTACCCACGATAGCCGTACCAAGGTTTACTCGTACCAGTGAAATACCGTTCCACAGACGTTCCGATACACGGTGCTCCTCGAAGCTGCGAGCTTGCGTTGCTGCTCCGACCATCGCCGTCCCTGTGACAGCGGAGTCACGCTGAGCGAGCACTGTATCTGAAGCATCTGAGATCAGAGATTCTGCGAACTGCCAAGCATCATCCTCGACATTTGATATCACGAGGTGGGTTCGAAGGCCGAAACGGATTGTTCGTCCTGCATTGGTAGCTGCCTCTCGTGCTCGTGCCATCAAAGCTTCAGTTTCTTCAACTGGCTGGATCCACATCAGCAGTGTGTCTCCCTGTGAGGCAGCGAGTTCGAGCGCTCTTGGTGAGGCACCACCCAGATACCAGCTCGGTCCTGGCGATGTTGGCCCCGGCGAGACAACAGCATTGTGCAGTGTTGTAGTGGAGCCCTCGAAGTCGATGTACTCACCAGGTTGTTCCCATAGCATCCGGCAAGCGGCCATAAATTCTGCCGCCTGTTCGTAGCGTTTATCATGGCTGCTTGTTACACCGAGCCGCTCCATGTCCCCCTGGATGCCTCCTGGTACTACATTGATGTCAAGCCGACCACCAGACATGCGGTCAAAAGTTGCGGCCATCTGCGCGAATAGTCCCGGAGGAATAAATCCGGGTCTTACGGCCACAAGAAAGCGAATACGTTCAGTTACGGCGGCAAGCGCTGTTGCGGTGGTCCAGGTCTCAGCGAGTGGGGCGGTTTCGTTAAAAAGTCCATTACTGAACCGTGTTGGAATGAGTAATCGTTCGAAGCCTTGACGTTCAGCCGTTTCGACTACTTCACGAAGATATTCGAATGTTGGTTCACGTTCGGCGCGGTCGGTTCCGATACGAACTCCGTCACCGTCTATCGGGATGAACCAGTCGAATACCGGTGCTGGACGCTCTGTATTTTTCATTGTAGGTACCCCATTACGAAGTCTCTTGCGCTATTGCTATCGAACCACCGTGACCCGCGATAGTGCTGGATAACGAATATCTGGGCCCGTCAGCGGTATAACCACCATTGATGGGATCATCTGCGAGTAGCAATGGGGTGTCGAGGTCTATCCACTTGAATCCTCCTATGCCAGCAGCAAAATGCGCTGAGAAACCCATTAAAAGCCTAGTTTCAACCATCCCACCGATCATCAGTTGCAGACCAGCTCCCTTCGCGATTGCTACGATCTCGAGTGCAGTGCTTACTCCGCACTTTGCAATTTTGATATTCACGGCGCTTGCTAGTTGTTCACGCACGATCCGTAGCATGTTTTCCACCGAACGACACGATTCATCGGCGACTACCGGTACGCCGCCTTCAATAGTTACTTGCTTGAGCCCATCCCAGTCATCACACGCTACCGGTTGCTCTATTGCTGCCGGTACGATCCCATCATTGCGCAGCGCTTCGAGGAATCGGACGGCTTCATTTGCGGTGAAACCTTCGTTCGCGTCAAGGATAAGGGCGCAATCTGGGTGTGCCTGTCGAATCGCTATTAGACGTGAAATATCATCAGCGATGTCTAAACCGACCTTTGTTTTGATAGTCATGAAACCAGCATTTCGGTACTCATTGGCGAGCTGGTGTGCTTCTTGATCCGGACAGATAGGTATCGTGATATCGGTGGTCAGTTCGTTTGAGACACCACCGAAGAACTGATACAGCGGTACGCCCCACTCTCGTGTTAAGGCGTCGAGGATGGCTATTTCTACGCCTGCTCGTGTTGCATTCAGATCGACAAGCCACTCTGTCAAATTTTCTGCGCATGTTCGCCAGGCAGCTGCGTCTTGGCCGAGAAGTTTGGGACGCAGGTACTCAATTGCTTCCAATGCCGTTTCCTGGTTCTCGAATGTGATCGGTTGCAATGCAGGGATCTCACCCCAGCCCTCTGTGTTACTCGCAAGCCGAACTCGAATTGAGACGTTTTGTAGCCGATCTAGCTGAGTTGAGGAGACCGTGAAAGGGGCGAGCAAGGGTACATCAAGTGGAAAGGCTTCGATGGAGGTGATAGCGGTAGAGATCATCAGCGAGTGTTAGCCTCACGACTACCAAAGGTTGAATAGCGCTACAAGCACTCATGTAACGGTGGAGCTGGTTCTAACCTGTATGCCACACCGTTACGGTATTTATCGACTATCCGCGTGGGAGGCCGAGGCCGCGAGTCGCAATGATGTTGCGCTGGATTTCCGATGTGCCCGCTGCGATCGTTGCCGGTACGGAACGCACGTACGATTGAGTGAAGAGACCATCCAACGGGGCATAGGCATTTGGTGGGTCGTTGTATTGGTTTCGGTCGTCGTCATCGTGGCCCCAGAACTGAGCGTACTGCCCGAAGACCTGTGTTCCTGTGCGGGCCAACTTCTGGCTGAGTTCCGAGTTGAACAACTTAGATGTGGAGGCTTCGTAATTTGGGATTTGCCCTGCCGATTGCATCGAGATAATTCGGAAGCTGAATTGGAATTGAACCTCTGATTCGACATAACGGTCTGCTATCTGGTGACGCAGGGACGTTGAGTTTTCAAGGCGTGACCGTGACTTGCCATCGTCTGAGTGGACGTAGTCGATTAACTTCCGAATAGTCTTCCTGCTCGTGATTGCGCCAGTGATGTTAGACCGTTCGAAGTCAAGTAGTGTCGCTCCGACGTACCATCCACGGTTCACTTCACCAACGACGTTCGACGCCGGCACACGAACATCCTCAAAGAAAGTCTCATTGAAGTGATAGTGTCCACCCATATCGATCAGTGGTCGTATTGATAACCCAGGAAGTCCCATTGGCATCAGCATGAAAGAAATTCCACGATGCTTGGGAGCTTCGGGATCGGTCCGAGTAAGCGCATACAGCCAGTCTGCGTATTGCGCGCCACTGGTCCAGATCTTCTGCCCGTTAATCACGTAGTCATCGCCATCACGCACAGCACGTGTTTGTAGTGACGCTAGGTCTGAACCTGATCCAGGCTCGGAATAGCCTTGCTGCCAGTTCACCTCACCGGAGAGGATCTTTGGGAGATGCTCAGCTTTCTGTTCGTCAGTTCCGTGCACGATGATTGTCGGGCCTAACTGACTGACTCCCTGGCCACCCACAGCTGGAGCACCTGCTTCTGTCATCTCTTGCTTGAAAATGAATTGCTCGAGCGGCGAGAGTCCTGCCCCGCCGAATTCTTTTGGCCAATGCGGTGCTATCCAGCCTTTATCGGCTAGTGCAGTTTGCCATTCCTCGGCTGCATTGCGTTTGGTCTCGTCTTCGGACTTCCGATCCTGGACCCATTCACCCTTACCTTCTGCGTAAGCTTTCGGAAGTCCCGATTCGATGAGGTTTCGTACTTCGGATCGGAATGTGGCTTGTTCGGGTGTGTCGTTCCAGTCCATGAGGTCACGTTCCTTCTCATCGGTTCTACGTTAATTCGGTGTGCAGTGCGTTTCCGAGGGACACGTCACAATATTCGTTGCACCGTGGGAGCGTGTCAACGAATTGTGTCGATTGCCAAGGTCAGTGTTGATCGCAAATAGCCAATAAGAGATCTCAAATCATCCTCCGAAATAACTTCATTGCAGCGACAATAAGTGTCTGAGTTTTATTTGAAAATCTTCGCTTGACTGTTCTTAAGGATTTCTCCTAGCCCGTCGAATCGAGCTAATCCCTAGCCAGATGGGAAAGGCGACGATTGCAATGCCAAGGATCACAGCAATTGCTGACGGTTCCAGTCCGATGAGCTCGTCGATTTGGTTGCGGATCCAGTCGAGCAGCGTGGGATCGATTGGCTCGGAATGATGAAGGAATATCCGATATGGCAGCATAATTGACTACCCGCCAGCCGAACCTGTCTCGACTTTAAGACTGCCCGTAGCTTCCTCCGTCGTTACATAACGCGATGATACGGAGCGCTCTTGAATTGAAAGCGCCAATATACCAGCGCCTATTAACAGCAGCACACTGATCAAGAAGGCATTGTCATAGTTACCAAAATTATCGAATGCGATGCCGAACAAGATCACGGCGAGTGCACCGCCGAATTGATGCACCATTAAGGTTAGTCCACCCAACATACCCACGTTACGTACCCCGTAGACGTCTGCGGTAAGAGAAGTTGTCAACGATACTGATGCGAGCCACGATCCTCCTCCAAGGATTGCGAATGTCCAGAGCGCAGCGTTTCCCGGTAACAGCACTAATGTGAGAAACGCGACTGCGCGCATCAGGTAGATCGCACCTAGGAGTAATTTTCGTTGCATGTGGTCGGAGATCGCTCCCACAAGGATGACGTTTAAAGCATTGAGTCCGCTTAGTAGTCCGAATGCCAGAGCAGCGGTTCCCGGGGTGATGCCTTCACTCGAGGCCCAGCGCACGAAATGGACAGAGATGCTAGCTGTTGTGATTCCGCAGACCCAGTAGGTGATCGCAAGTTGCCACATTGGGGCGGAACGAAACGAATCCTGCCAGCGAGTCGTTTCCAGTGGCCCCGTCTGCCCGTCGTGTTCATTGGCTGAGGTAGGTGCATTGTCCTGTTCTTGATCGCCATCTGGTTTAAGTCCCATATCGGATGGATCGCTGCGCACTATCCCCCAAAGCAATGGAACTCCAAGTACCAATGTGATTGCACCAGCGGCTACCCATGCTGTTTGCCAGTTCGTAGCAAGAAATAAGTAAGTAAGGAATGGGACCAGTACCAGACCGCCGAGAGATGCACCGGAGACGAGTACACTCATGGCTATGCCACGCTTCCTCCGAAACCAGCGCACGATCAAGACTCCAGACATACTGGGTGAGATGCCTCCCGATGCCCAAGAGATCACAAATCCATAGATCACTGCGAGCATCCACACGTTGCTGACGAAGGCCATCGCGATGAACGCGATACCCATTACCGTCATGCTCACGATAACTACTGGGCGACCGCCTATACGGTCGATTATCCGTCCGAAGAAAGGTTGTGAGAGCCCATTGAGGAGCCATCCGACTGATGCGGCTACCGAGATCGCACCGACCGAGACTCCCCATTCTATTTCCCATGTTTCAACGAAGATGCCGAATCCTTGTCGCGTTCCGAACCCTATAAACATTGCGAAAAATAGAGCGCCGACGATGTACCAACCGTAAAATCGTCCTTCTTCGGAATGATTGTGTTCGGTGGTCACGGGCGTACCTTGTCTATCTGACTTGGTTGTTTCTGGATGCCGAGGTCATCTAGCGTAACGTGTGTGATCTTTCCTGTCCCTACTATTTATTGGCTTCGGTTCTGAGTAGCAGCGCTCGTAAAGGTCGTTCAAGCATCAAATTCCGAGGCTGGCTGGAGGCATGCCGTCCAGCGAGGCAGATGAGTAAAGGTGAATAGATGGATGATTTCGTTGGCAAAGTTGCTGTAGTTACAGGTGGTGGTGAGGGCATTGGTAGGGGGATAGCGCATGCATTAGCAGATGTTGGAGCACGTGTTGCAGTTGTTGATATCGATGGTGAAGCAGCCGAGCATGTTGCTGGAGAGCTTGAAGGTGCCAAGGCGTTCGAAGCCGATGTCTCATCGGCTGATGATATGAATGCTCTTGCTGAAGATGTGGAGCTATCACTGGGGCCTGTGTCTGTTCTCTGCAATAACGCTGGTGTACTGCTGGAAGGCAGCCTAGTGGAATCAGAAATGACTGATTGGCAGTGGGTTCTTGGTGTGAATCTTTATGGGATCGTGAATAGTGTAAAAGCGTTCATCCCGAGAATCCGTGCGAGTGGTAATGAGGCACATATCGTTAACACCGGATCGATGGCTGGACTTGCGCCGCGGCTGGGTAACTTTGCTGGTGTCTATAGTGCATCGAAAGCTGCTGTCGTTAGCTTTTCGGAAATGCTGCGAGCAGAACTGGCAGGAGAGCGCATCGGGGTTTCTGTGCTTTGTCCGTCTACGGTTAACACCCGTATCTGGGAGGCAGTGAGAAACCGTCCAGCAGAGATGGGTCCTGGTGGGGCGGTTCCTCGACCAGCACGAGTAGATCAGGCGATTCATGGTTTGGATGTTGGGCCACTGGTCGTACAAGGAATCGTCGAGAATCGTGCCTATATCTTTACTGGTGCTGATACTCGGCCACGGATCGAGGCGCGCGGTGCGGCTATTCTTGCCGATGTGGCAATCTTCGAAGAAGGCGCTAGTTAAGGAGCTAAGAGATGCAATTCGCTGCTTTCGCACTCGCAGGCTCTTCTGAACGTGAAGATCCTGAGGTTGTATATCGTCGCGTCATCGAGTACGCCATTGCAGCGGAGGCGCTTGGATATGACGCTGTTTGGTTTGCTGAGCATCATTTTTCGAACTATGGGTACATTCCAAATCCCCTGCTCATGGCAACGAAAATAGCTGCCGAAACTTCCAAGATTCGCGTAGGTACGGCTGTGCTTGTGCTCCCATTTTGGGATCCTCTTAGGGTGGCCGAGGACATCGCAATGACTGATCAGTTGACGGGTGGACGTCTAGAGGTTGGTGTTGCGCGTGGTTATCAGCCGTTCGAATTTAAACGCTTCGGACTTGGGATGGAAGATGCACGTGAACGTACCGACGAGGCTGTGGGAATCATTACACGAGCATTAACCGGTGAAACTTTTGAATTTGAAGGTAAGTTTCATCAGATCCCAACAACCACGATCTATCCGGAGCCGGCTCAACGAGATGGCCTCCCGATTTGGCTTGCTGCTGGCACGAAAGAATCTTTCGAGATCGGGGCTCGATACGGTTTACGGGCGCTCACCACACAGTCTGGCCGGCCCATCAGCGTGCTCGAGCAAAGCTGGAATCACCATCAGCGTGCACAACAACAATTTCCTGGAGCATCCAGCGAGTTTGGGGTTCAAGCGCAAATCATTGTTACCCCGACGAATGACGATTCACGATCTCAGATGGAGCATTTCCTGTATCAGTCGCGTCAAGCGAATGCTCTTCGTCACGGCCGGGAGCACGTTGTATCAGGTGTCTCTGAGCCGGTCGCTTTTGAAGGTGAGCCTAGCCTCGACGAGATGTTTGAGAACCGTACTCTTTCGGGCACTCCTCCAACTGTGGTCAAGAAACTTCGGAGATACACAGAAATTGCTGATATCACGATGTTGAGTTGCGTCATGCATGGTGGTGGTATGACGCAGGAGACTGTACTTCAGTCGCTAACACTCTTTGCAGATGAAGTGATGCCGGCGTTCCGTTGAGCATGCTTGTTGCACCGAACTTGCTAGTCGGTTAGCGGTTGATCTTCTACCTATTTAATTAATGTTCAGGACAGTCTGGGGCGCAGACATCGTGCCAGCCAAGTGGTGTCGCCCCAACCACGTTGGCATATTGCGGCTGTGAGAAAAATTCGCGTCTCCCAGTATCGGGATCAGGATCAGTCGATCTAAATGACACTCCCTTAAACCAGGTCAATTCATAGATCTCACTCGCGATAGAGCGATCGCTGGCTTCGATTCGGAAAGCTAATGTGTACTTCCCGTCACCGAGCGTGTCATGTGTGCTTTGTTCGATAGTGAGAGCAAAGGCGGGGTTTCCCCAAACACGCCCTCCACCTAACTCTTCGACGTATAGCATCGGGCAAGAGTGCACCTGTGTTCCTGAGCCGATCTGCCAGCGCTTCTGAACATTTGCTGAGATGCAAGGTTCGACTTCTCCCTGGGCTGACTCGACAGCCACATGAACAATGCCGTTAGGTTCGGTGAACGAGACCGGGACCACAAAGTATGACGAGTCACAGTCAGAAGTTGCGTTGTCTTTCCAGTTCAATTCGTAAGCAACCTCGCTGCCAAACTGGTCGAGTCTTGCCAAAGCTGAGAAATGACTGCCGGGCCAACCCTCTTGAACAAGCTGAGGAGCACCTCGTTCGCAGATGGCTGAATCAGGGACACGTGTGAATGCGACGTCAAACGTGGCATCGTTTCCATCATTAGTATTTACATTGCTAAACCGAATGCCTGATTCAGAATCGGTCCAGCTACCTTCGTTTAATGACATCTCTAAGAGGTCGATTTCTTGACGCACGATCTGCCACGGTAGAGCTGAATGAGCGTTGAACCAAGATGGAGAATCGTATTGAGGGCGCGCGTCGATGAGGATAGTCCCCTTGGAAATCATCAGCCCTTCAGTGTTTGAGGACAGGTCACAACAAAATTCTGGAAATGTACTTTGTCCGCGCAGGAACCTGTCATTGAGCAATTCGATATCGAGGCGAGTTGGCTGTCGGTATTCAACCCAAAAATTAGTTGGTACTAGTTCGTCTGGGAGTCCTGCCTCCCGACCTTGAATCAGTACAGCGCGAGGCCAGACCGTACTATTCAATGGAGCGACAGTAAACGTCCCTGGTTTGTCCACCACAAGTATTTCTTCGGCGTTGAGCCATCCCAGCAGATAGCGATTAATAGCACTTAAGCTATCGGAAGCTGCACCCTTACCCATGAGACTAAACTGGTTTCCATACTCCACAATTTCACACTGATCGAGGCGCTGATAATCAATCGGGCACGAATATCCGTTGTCGTGCCCGATCCCGTACCGATGAAGATGCTCATGGACAAGGGTTCGTAGCAGCTGAGTCGTAAAGTACGGACCTACAGTTTGGATTCTGTAGTTGTCACCATTATTTGAATGGTCATAAGCGAATACGGAAGCAAGCCGTTTCCCTTCGAGGAACCAGTTCTCAGTTTTGCAGACTTGATATCCGGCAACCAGACACCCCAATCCTTCGTCAGAACCGGACGAGCATTCATCTGAATAGAGAAACATCCATAGCGAGTCGCTATCCTCAGTCAATGGTCGTGTTGCCTTGGTGCGGGTAACCGAGCCATTGGAAGAAAGTGATCGATACTCGAGATTAGAAACGGATAAATTTTCCGGTATCAGGTCTTCAAATCTTCTACACTTCCCGGCTTCGTCTCGCTCGCTGACACCAAGGTCATACCAATACACATCATCTGCATCTGAAGACCAGCTAAAGCGACCGCCTGAGGCGTTGGAAAACCAGTTGGCAGTCTCACCGTTGATGAAAAAATCAGCGATAGATTCGCTTGTGTCGGCTGGCCGCGGTGAATCGCTGTAATGAAATAAGACAACGGACACACGTTGATTTCCAAGCAGGCGTGGGACTGGTCGAGCTATGCCTGGAATAGCTCCAGGACCATTGTCTTGTGCTCCTCCAAAAAGCCCAGGATCCGGCGGTGCTCCTGTATCAGCAGGTGCTCCGGCAGGGGGTGATCCAGCGGGAGGTGGTGCAGGTGCTCCGGCAGGGGGTAATCCAGCGGGAGGTGGTGCAGGTGCTCCGGCAGGGGGTGATCCAGCGGGAAGTGGTGCAGGTGCTCCGGCAGGGG
>DKLZ01000090.1 GCA_002455955.1 Dehalococcoidia bacterium UBA6627 | reverse complement strand
ACTGAGTGGCTCGTATGTAATAGCTGCAGGTTTTCTGCTTACTACTGGAATTTGAGGCACGATATCCTCTGTGACCCAGCCGCTTTCGAGAAGAGCAGCAACATCTGCATTGCCAGCAACTTCTTCCATGGTTTTCATACCGTGTGTCATTGAACCAACAGAGCAGTTCCCGTGGTCTTCCGGAACTGTCGTGAACCCTGTCGAGGTCGATCGCATCCAGAACACGCAACCTGCTGGTACTCTTCCGGTGCGTCCGTCGGCGGTAGGTGCCGGCATTGGGTCGTCGAATGCTGCTGGTGACGAAGGAATTTCGCCATGGAATGTGATAGCAATAGGAGGTATGTCTGTACCTAGCTGGCTACGAATTTCTGCTGATATTTCATTCCAGTTGTGTGTTGTCGTCATAGTAGGTTCGCCTCACGCTACTGATATTTGTAACAGCGCACCGGAAGTGCGCCCCTGTTAGTGTTAAATATACGTTAGTAACTAATCGTTTATGACGATCGCTTTGCCGATCACTTCACGATTAATGATGTGTGTGAGTGCATCTCCAGCTCGTGATAATGGAACCCTGTGCGATATATAAGGATTGATCCTTCCGAACGCTAACCAGTTCATTAGTACTTGATGGTTCCTTTCTAACCACTCAGGATTGTGACGAGCCAGACCTCCGATCGTGTACCCAATTACTTCAGCATCTTTGATCAGCAGGTGGTTAGTCTTCGCGAGTGCAAAACGACCGCCTGTGAAGCCAACGATGAGGATCCGGCCGAACGGTGCTACGCAGCGCATTGACTCATCGAAAACATCACCGCCTACAGGATCGTAGATGACGTCTGCACCACGTCCATCGGTGAGTTCCTTTACCTGTTCACGAAAACCATCCGAGTAGTTAATGACGTGGTCAGCACCGACTTGCTCGACAATTTTTAGTTTCTCGTCATTGCCTGCTGTAGCGATGACCGTCGCACCCATCAGCTTCCCAACATCGACTGCAGCTAGTCCGACACCACCAGCAGCACCGTGAACCAATAGCGTTTCACCTGCGCGCAGCCGACCACGTTGCATACCGTATAGGGCAGTTTGGTAGTTACTTCGGAACGCTGCCGCTGCTTCGATATCAGTTCCTTCAGGGATAAGAGTTAGGGAGTCAGAGTCTAAAACGGCTTCTTCTACGCAGCCTGCTGATGTGAGTACAGCGTCACCGATCTTGAAGTTTTCGACATCCTTCCCAATCTCAGTGATATATCCGGTAGCTTCGCTACCGAAGATAAAAGGTAAATCAGGCTTAACGTGATATTCGCCAGCGACTAAGAGTACATCTTGAAACGAAATACCACGGGCTTCGATGGCAACACGGACTTGGCCATCTGTAACCTTGTCAGGAGGGTCGATGTCACGGATGGCCAGACTCTCAGGCCCTCCGAGTTTCTCCACGAAGATTGCTTTCAAGTTTTAGTTCCTCCGAAATATTTCCCCATTATGGATTGATCGATCTCAGTCCAGCTGCTCCCGAGGTGGCGGTCGGAACGGCCTCAGCGAGTGGAATCGAGCTATCACCCCTGAGGGTTTGGCTGTGGTGGAGATGAGGGGATTCGAACCCCTGACCTCCGCATTGCGAACGCGGCGCTCTCCCAACTGAGCTACACCCCCAGCGCATTACGAAGGAGAAGTATACGAACGCCTACGACACTGATCGACTGAGTTCATTACGCAGGCTAGTTTTCTAGCATTCCGGGTAAAGGATTTATTGTCATCTGACCTGTTTCTAGGTCGACTGCCGAAATAACATCAGCGATTGCCGGAATCAATGTGTCTTTCTTATTTGGGCGCTTGATCAAATAAACGTCGTTTGCTCCGGTCGTGAGAACTTCTTTCAGGATTCCGATCGTGACGCCATCAGTTGTCAGAACAGACAGACCGCAAAGGTCATCGACGTAATACTCACCTTGAGGGAGTTCTGGTAGCTCGTCGGCTTCTATCTGGATTAATTTGCCACGGAGTTTTTCTGCAGCGCTACGGTCGTTGATCCCCGCGAAGTGGATTATGGGGTAACCCTGAGGTGTGATGACATCCATGATCTCGCGGCGTTCCCCTGCAACGATCAATTTCGCACCTTGGATTAACCGTGTGTCATTCGAAGTGAGAGCTGTGACCTTAACATGCCCTTTCAGGCCCCAGGTAGCGTTGATCCGTCCGACTGTTATTCGCTCACGGACCTGTGGTTCAGTTTCGTTCTTGTTGGAGCTAAAGTTGGGAGCAGGATCGGGCGCGGGCATAATCTATCGAAGTCTTAACGGTTCATTAGATTTTAATCGATGTCGAGTGATGCTCGGACCCCGGCACGAACTGCAGCGACATGTATTAGCGATCGAATCGCATTAGCGCAGCGGCCGTCACGACCGATCATTCGACCTTTGTCTTCGTCGGCAACGTGTAAGTGGATGAGAACTCGATCGCCACGATGTTCTTCTAGGACTTCGACTTCCTCTGGTTTAGTGGCGAGTGAACGAGCGATGTATTCGATGAGCGCCTTCATGAGTTAAAACTTTCGATTGTGTTTACTGGCGGTTAGCTGTTTCCATCAGAGTTTTCGTTATCCGTAGTATTTTGATCTCCGTCGTCGTTGTCGGTTATCTCGGTTTTCTCTGCTATATCATCATCAGATGCAGTATCGGCCGTGGGTTCTTCGATGGCCGCAGTTGCTTCAGCGGCCTCACGTTCGGCTCGACTTGGTTTTGTCACTCGTTTCGGCGGCTCAGTTTCGATGAGCCCGGCTTTGTGGAGGATCCTGTGCACCGTCTCTGATGGTTGCGCTCCCACAGAAAGCCAGTGCTTCGTTCGTTCTTCTTTCAAGACGATTGTCGAGGGTTGAGTGCGAGGGTTGTAATGCCCAATTACTTCGACAAAATCTCCGTCACGAGGTGCTCGTTGATCGGCAACCACCACTCGATAGTGTGGTTGCTTTTTTTTACCAGTTCGGCGCAATCGTATTCGTAGCAACTATTCCTCCGTGAATGTTTGCTGCAGATAACAGTAGGCGATTCAAATCAGGATCAATCGACGATAAGCGATCAAAGGCGGATAGCCAATTGCTTCGCAGGTCGAACGGTTATGCCGAACCGCTTATCGATCACTAATAGGATAGCGAACTATCTCATTCAATTAACGTTAATTTCTGGTTTTATTTTAGATATCTCTAAGCGTTTCGAATAGGCACTCGATCTGAGAATGCATTATTCATGGTCAGAGGTCGATATCTGAAAATTAACGTTCGAATGATTGTCACTCGATAGGTCAAACGCCGCAGGTTGATTAGAACCCGAGTAGCTTGCCTAGACCACCGGCCCCCTTACCGCTTGTCATCGCCTGCATCAATCTTTTCGCGTCCTTAAACTGATTGAGCAAACGGTTCACTTCGGTCAGAGATGTACCTGCACCCTTCGCAATTCTCCTTCGTCGTGAGCCGTTTAGGATATCCGGGTTACGTCGTTCTTCAGGTGTCATCGATAGGACGATGGCCTCACTTTGTGCGAAGAAGGACTCATCGAGATTCACTCCAGTCATTTGTTTCGCCATTTGCCCACCACCGGGTAGCATTTCTAGCAATCCACTCAATGGCCCCATGTTTTTCATCTGCTGCATCTGTACGAGAAAATCTTCAAGGTTGAACTGACCACTTTTCATCCTCTGAGTAACATTCTTCATGTCACGTTCGCTGACTACTTCTTTTGCCTTCTCAACCAGCGATACGACATCTCCCATACCAAGAATCCGTGACGCTATACGATCGGGATGGAAATCCTCGATTGCTTCAAGGTTTTCCCCAGTGGTGATCAATTTGATTGGTAACCCTGTCACTTCCCTTACAGAGAGCATTGCACCACCGCGGGTGTCTGAGTCAGTCTTTGTAACGACGATCCCGGTGCCCTCGATCTCTTGATCGAACTTGCTCGCGAGGGTTACCGCCTCCTGACCTGTCATTGCATCAACGGCTATTAGTACTTCAGTGGGATCGATTTCATCAGCCAAGGCAGCCAACTCGTCGGCGAGCGAGTCTTCCAATGTGAGAGTGCCAACCGTGTCTACGATTACTACGTTTGCGCCCGAACGTGTCGCTTCTGTGAGCGCGCGGTCGGCGATTTCGGCAGCTGGGGCCTGAGTTTCTTCGACCCAAACAGGGACATCAATCGAATCGCCGAGTACCTGCAATTGCTCGCTAGCAGCTACGCGTTCGAAGTCGGTAGACACCAATAGCGGTTGTCGACCTTCGTTCTTGTATTTCAGAGCTAGACGTGCACATAGTGTTGTTTTCCCCGCACCTTTCCCGCCGACGACCATGA
Organism: Dehalococcoidia bacterium UBA6627; assembly: GCA_002455955.1. Classification (GTDB taxonomy): domain Bacteria; phylum Chloroflexota; class Dehalococcoidia; order UBA2979; family UBA2979; genus UBA6627. Next base: position 14,615 of record DKLZ01000090.1, on the reverse strand, counting down.
TCTTCGTTGGATCGGTATCAGCTCGGAGCAAGGTTTCTGCGCTACTGCCGAGGATTTCTACAAGTTGTTGATTGACGATCCCAATCACCTGCTGTGACGGGGTAATTGACTGCATTACTGCCTGTCCAACAGCGCGTTCGCGTACTTGCGCGATAAATTCGCGAGCGACCTTAAAATTGACATCAGCTTCGAGTAGTGCGACTCGCACCTCGCGCAGCGCTACATCTAAATCGGCTTCCGTGATCTTTCCGGAGGAACCTAGGCGCCGAAAAGTGCCTTGCAGTCGTTCGGACAGAGATTCGAGCATGATGTCAACTATATAGTGCTAGTGGTAATTGCTACCCGTTATTTTCTGATAGTTTGCTTCTGGCGTCAGATTAGCTTCTACCAGGTCTGGCCATCTTCGAATATCACGGCCAAGTTTGTTTTTGAAGGTAAGACGAACGATACGAAGAGTTGTTCGGGCAATCAGAAAATTCCTTTTTACGATTAGCCATTTGTGTCGGGTTAAATGAGCGTTCGCTACTAGCTGAGGCCGCGCTCGGCAAGAAGAGCTACGACATCAGTGAGACGACAACTATATCCCCACTCGTTGTCGTACCACTCGATTGTCTTTGTCATACCACCGTCGACCAGCATTGTTGCTGGTGAATCGAAGATCGCGGAGGCTGGGTTTGCCTTGAAGTCGGTTGAAACTAGTTCTTCATGTTCGTAGGCCAAGTAACCCTTCAGTGACTGATCGGCTGCTGTGAGGAAAGCTTCATTAATCTCGTCTACGGTGGGAGTGTCATGTAGGTTCGTTGTCAAATCAACAAGTGACACGGTCGGTGTTGGCACACGGAACGCGATGCCATCAAATTTTCCTGCAAGCTCTGGAATTAATTTCCCGACAGCACTTGATGCGCCGGAACTTGTAGGGACGATATTTAATGCAGCAGCTCGTGCTCTGCGCAGATCCTTATGTGAGTTATCGACCAAGTTTTGATCGCCGGTATAGGCGTGGATTGTGCTCATGAAGCCATGCTCGATGGTGAAGGCATCGTGTAAAACCTTCACGGCCAGCATGACACAGTTAGTTGTGCATGAACCCGCTGAGATAACGTGGTGGTCTGCTGGTCGGTAGTCTGCGTCGTTCACTCCCATGATTACCGTCCAGTCTTCACCTTTTGCTGGGGAGGAAATGATTACTTTCTTTACTCCATCATCAAGATGTGCTGACGCGTCTTCACCGGTGCGATATTGGCCAGTTGACTCGATTACCACGTCGACATCTGCTGAGCCCCATGGAATGTTTCTAGGTTCGTTTTCATTGAAGACTGCGACCTCATGGTCATCGACTCTAAATGAATCAGTGCCGTCGATGATTTCAGCCGGGAATCGTCCGTAATCAGAGTCGTGCCTGAGAAGATGAGTACGAATGTTTACGGGGCCTCGATTAATTGCCACGATTTCGAAGTCATTGCGACGATTTTCCCACCAGGCGCGGAATGCCGCCCGTCCTGTCCGTCCGAATCCGTTGATTCCCACTCGCAGTGTCATTACCGTTCTCCTGCTTACCCCTCCCGAGGTTGCGGGAGTTCGCTATCGGATCGAGTGAGCGGACTAACTCGTCCAGCATTACTCAGCTGATCTTGTTTCTGATCCTAAAGGTCAGTGGTTCAAGCTGCATCAGAATGTTTCGAAAAGTTCTTTTGCATGCGGGTAGATGCTCTTTTCAACTAACAGGGGAAGATGAGGTCTAAACAGCTCACGAAAGAGAATTGTCGAACAATTTTCCCATCTTCGATGGAGATAGTGAAAGATTGCTTTAGAGCAAAACGCGCTTTCCCTGATCTGACGGTTGTCGGCGGAACCCCGTTAGGAGCAAACGTTTTCGCCCATCTACATCTTTATATTCTTCTACTCTGCATCGTCGGGCATCTGCGAGCTGTTGTGCCACAGCCTGCACATGCGTGTTTGTTTGTTCACGGAGTGAACTTGTGGCGGGAAAGAGCGATTCCAGATGAAGCGCTAGGTGGAGCTGTCGATTGTTTGTCAGGAGTAGCCATCCCAGGATTAATTCCGCCCAACCGACATGGAACGTCTGATCACCGAAGATCAATGGGTAACGTTCGTGGTTTGCTTCATTGGCAGCGAATAGGGCGCTTGGTCCGAAATTCGGACGTCCAAAATCTGAGGCAGCACGATATGCGACTCTTAGATCGGGATCAGCTGCGATTGTTTCTCCCGAGAAGTAATGACCGACTGTCTGCTCAACAGCTCTTGCGCGATCATTTCGAGCGTACGCTTCGTGTGTCCATCGGCGCCATTCATCTAGTTCATTAGTGAGCCCTATTTGTGCGGACACAAGTTCGATTGTTTGTCGCGCTAGCGGTACGGCACTTTGGTATGCTGCGCGACGCACGAGTCCGACAGCGTCCGAAGTTGTCAGTAGTGAGCGGCTCCATAATGTTGCGAACCCGGCCATAGTCATGTTTCGAGAGCTCGGCTTGTAGCCGCTCGCAGCAAATCGCGCTTGGATGTCGAGTCCATCGCTGATAAGTCTGAGGTCTTGTGTGAGATTGAAACCAGCTTGTCGCCAAGCATCCTCGGCAGCCGAGTCTAATCTGTCTGGCTTACCAGGTAGCTGCCAACCATCGTTTGGTACGCGCATTCCCGAAATGCGCTGAGGTGATTCGGCGATCTGTAGATAATTCTTCGCAGTGTCAAAATTTTCTTCGTCGCGACTTTTGTTAGGTTTCTTCGGCATTTCCGTGGAGTTTGTGCTAGACATAAAGCTGATTATGCATCGTATGCGAAGAGTGAGCTGCCAGGGTAGATTGCGGTAGCCCCCAGATCCTCCTCGATTCGAAGGAGTTCATTGTATTTCGACGTGCGATCCGTTCTTGCTGTCGCACCAGCCTTGATTTGGCCGACACCCGTTGCGACAGCGAGGTGAGCGATAAATGTATCCTCGGTTTCTCCAGATCTATGTGAAATCACAGCGTTCCAATTTGCCTCTTGAGCCATCCGAATAGCACTAAACGTTTCAGTTAGTGTCCCTATCTGATTGAGCTTGATGAGTATTGCATTTGCAGCATTTTCGTTGATTCCGCGCTTCAGCCGCTCCGTGTTTGTTACCAACAGGTCATCTCCTACTAGTTGGACACGGTCACCGATTTCTTGCGTGAGTTGTATCCAACCAGCCCAGTCTTCTTCAGCCATACCATCCTCGATTGAGACTATTGGATAATCACGTATCCATTCGCTCCACAGAGCTCCTAGTTCTGATGAGGTCACTACGCGACCCTCACGTTCGAGGTTGTAAGACCCTCTTCCGGTTTGATTCCTGTTCGTGTCCAAGGTGTAGAGCTCGGTGGTTGCCGGATCGAGTGCAATTGCGATGTCCTCTCCTGGTCGATGGCCGGAAGCTTCGATTGCCTCGATTAGCAAATCGACCGCTTCTCGATTAGTCGACAGAGGAGGTGCAAATCCACCTTCGTCACCCACGTTCGTGCTTAATCCGCGCTTGGTAAGGATGTGTTTTAGATGCTGGTAACACTCTGATATTTGTTGTATTCCTGCGCGGAAAGTTGGAGCACCTATGGGCATGAACATGAACTCTTGGAAGTCCGTTGAATCTGCCGCATGAGCACCACCGTTTAGGACATTGCACATCGGAACCGGTAATGTTTGGATTTTGGTCTCCGGTGCGTAGAGTTCACCCAGATAACGGTATAGAGGCTGTTTCCTTGTTGCGGCGGACGCTCTGGCCAGTGCTAGTGAAACACCTAGGATAGCGTTCGCACCCAATCGGCCCTTGTTCGGTGTGCCATCTAAATCGCACATTGCCTGATCGATATTGTTCTGATCGTCGGAATCTCGGTTAGTTACTAGTTCACGAAGTTCACTCTGGACATGCGTGATTGCTTTCAGTACTCCTTTGCCGAAATAGCGGGCAGTATCTCCATCTCGCAATTCGACAGCCTCGTATGCTCCGGTACTTGCTCCACTTGGAACGATTGCTCGACCGAATGTGCCGTTTACCAATTCTACTTCCACTTCGAGAGTGGGGTTTCCTCGTGAGTCAAGAAGCTCTCGTGCGCGGATGTCTTTTATTCGCACGGTTCCTCCTCGTATGAAAATGGCATAGCTTCGCGATGCCGATAATCGCGGATGCGCAGTGAGTGATCCAATGGCCTGTCCACGGTCACTGCTCGTTTTGCGTAAGGTTACAGCTACTGATGCATATTTACGCATCGCTTGGTTAGGGGAATGGTCATCTAAACACTGTTAATTCTTCTACTGGAAGTTACTCAACTTTTGGGTGCGGTAGGTTGCTAACTTCAGTGCTAGAACGACCGACGATCACGCGCGCGGATGAATGCTTTCGTAAACATCACGTAAGTGTTGGTCTGCTAGTTGAGTGTAAACCTGTGTAGTTGAGACGTTCGCGTGCCCTAGTAACTCTTGAACATCACGTATCGAAGCTCCGCCGCGCAGCAGGTGGGTCGCGAATGAATGGCGTAAAGTATGCGGTGTAACGTGAGCCTTGATTCCGGCAGATTTTGCGTAATTTTTTAGGATCAGCCAGAAGCCTTGTCTGGTCAGTCGTTCACCACGACGGTTGACGAATAGTGCGCTTTGGGTGCGTGATTTGATCAGTATCGGTCTCGACTGATCGATATATCGCTCTAATGCACTTGTTGCATTGTTATGGACCGGGATTATTCGTTCTTTCGCGCCTTTCCCTACACACCGTACATAAGCGTTCTTCTTCATGTGAAGACTGTCAAGATTCAGTGATACTAGTTCCGTAACGCGCATCCCAGTGGCATACATCAACTCAAGCATCGCTGTATCTCGGACCGACTCCGGAGTGTCAAGGGTTGCTGGCTCTCGCAGCAACTTATCTATCTCATTTGTCGACAAGGGGTGCGGTACTGGTTTTGGAGCACGAGGTGATTCGATCTCTGTTGTGGGATTCGAGGAGAGGGCACCTCCATCAAGCAGAAAACTGCAAAATGATTTCACTGCCGCTACTTTGCGAGCCACAGTTGCCTTCGCATACTCGCGCTCGTTCAGATCAGCAAGGTAGTGGACGACTAGTTGACGACTGATTACCTGTGCTTCGAGACTATCCAGTTCGGCTCTCTTATTTTGGCCGTTATCGCCTACATTCGTGGTCGATGTCTGGGTATTGGCCGCAAATTTTGCGAAGCCATTTAGGTCATTCCGATATGCGTCTATCGTGTTTTTAGAGGAACCACGCTCAGCAGATAGATAGTGTAGGAACTCTTCTACTCGATCTAGCACGACGTTCTCCCAAAATAATTTTTTGTTTGTCTGCGTAGACGACTGAATTAATCTAATCAATCGCAAGATGTCTTAGGCATAGCGATGATTTACAGGATCGATTTATTACGACTTTACATATATATGAGTTCACGTGAGCTCGTCCAATTAATCGTCTGAAATTGTTTACTTTAGCCACCTTAGGATGATCTGTTTTCGAATCCATGTTGGCCATGTAGTGGCACAAATAGGCAACGTCCTAATGAGCGACTTTCGAAGCGAGTACTAAGTTTGGTTCCGACGATCAATTCTTGTTCATTGCGATTACCTACTGGTGCAACAATCCTTCCACCTTCCGTAAGCTGTTCAAATAAAGGTGGTGGAATTTCTGGAACAGCGGCAGTGATGAGAATCACATCATAGGATTCACCATTCGGAGCGCCTATCTCCGTGCCAGCAGGTTTTACTTGGACATTATCGATGCCTAGTTCGTCCAGGAGTTTCGTTGCTTTTCTGCGCAGTTCGTCTATTACTTCGACAGTAGTTACTGTTTTGGCAAGCATTGCGGCAACTGCTGCTTGGTAGCCTGATCCGGTACCGATTTCCAGAACGTGATCTGTTGATTTGATTGCAGCAGCTTCAGTCATCAATGCAACGATTACGGGCTGTGAGATGGTTTGGCCATACCCGATAGCTAGAGCGTGATTCTTCCAGGCCCAGCATCTTGCTTCTTGTCGGACGAAGCGATCGCGTGGAACAGTGCGTAGGACCTCGATCACCTTTGGATCATGTACGTCTCGCGATATTTCGGTAATAAGGTGTTCAATTTCGCTGACTGTCATCGGTTTATTCCAAGAGGCAGGAGATACTACCGAGCTAGATTAGGCACTTATTAAAGCGACCGTTTCACTGTCTCGGCTAAGTGAGTTGTGAAACCTACGGTAGCGGCAATTTCTTGGGTTGTTGCCGCTCTTATACCTTTCACAGAACCAAATTTTCGTAAAAGAGCTCGTTTTCGTTTCGGTCCGATTCCTTGGATTGTGTCTAACACTGACCTTGTCATCTTTTTCTGACGTAGCTGGCGGTGGTAGGTGATCGCGAAGCGATGAGCCTCATCTCGAATGCGCTGGATTAAGTAGAGAGCTTCAGAGCTTCGCGGCAGGATTATGGGTTCGGATAAGTCTTTCACGAATATCTCTTCATGCCGCTTTGCTAGTCCGCAAACCGGAACATCTGGCAAGTCGAGATCGCGCATGGTGTCTAACACTGCTCCCAATTGTCCTTTTCCACCATCGATGATTACGAGATCAGGCACGTGATTCCAAGGAGATTCGTCTTCTGAGATATTAGCTTCATCAGGCAGTATTGATTCCCGGACTTTTCCAGCAGAGGCTCTATCAATTGCTGAAGTACTTACTTTCGACGTCTCGTACTCACGTTTCTCCTTCTTTTGTTGAGAGATTTTTCGGAAGCGTCTCCCAAGTACCTCGCGCATTGAGGCAAAATCATCCTGACCGGTGACTGTCTTAATCCGGAATCGTCGGTATTCATTTGCCTCTGGTAATCCGTTGTGGAACACCACCATCGAGGCGACAGTGCTAGTCCCTTGCGTTGTGGAGATGTCGTAGCATTCAATTCTTTGTGGAACGTCTGGTAACCCCAATTCCTCTTGTAGTAATTCAAGAGCGATCTGAGTTTTGTCTCGATCTGTGATCCAACGTGCGTGGTGCATCGTTAGAGCTTCGCGCGCATTCTCTTGAGCGGTTCTGACGAGCTTATGTCGCTCACCACGCTGCGGGACTTTGATTTCTACTGCCCCTTGACGACGTTGTCGGAGCATCATTTCTAGGTCGTCGCGGTCGTCAGGCTCATTTGCGAGGAGGAGTGTTCGCGGTACGTAAGTAGCAGATTCGTAGAACTGTGATAGGAAGGCTCGCAATACTTCCCCATCAGATTCGTGATCACTGGCAACGAGCATGTAGGAATCAGTGTCTGCAACCACGGTTCCGCGAACGAAAAATGCTTGCACACAGGTCTCGTCTTCTTGCCGAAATAACGCGAAAACGTCAGCGTCCATTGGCCTCGTCGAGGCCATCTGCTGACGTTCGGAGACCCGACGGATTGCTTCAGCTTGATCACGAAGTCGAGCTGCACGTTCGAATAACAGATCATTCGATGCGCGTTGCATTTCCTCATTGATTCGCTGCATCACTTCGTTTGAACGTCCTTCGAGGAACAGGATCGTTTCGGTGATGACGTCGGCATATTCCTTTTCTGTGCAGTATGCGGTGCATGGTGCGATACAGCGATCGATAAAATAATCGAGGCAAGGTCGGGGATCGTTTCCGGTGATCTCTTTGGTGCAACTTCGCCAGGGGAATAATTTTTTAACCACTGACAAAGTTCGACGCACTGATCCGGCTGAAGCGTAGGGCCCGAAGTAGCGAGCTCCATCATTTTCAACACTTCGTGTGATTGTCACCCTAGGCCACGGGTTGTTCACGTCGACTTTTAGGTAGGGATAGTGCTTGTCATCCTTCAGCAGAACGTTGTATCTCGGCTGGTATCTTTTCACGAGCGTGGCTTCTAAATGGAGCGCCTCTGATTCGGTAGGAGTGACAACATGTTCGATTTTCCGAACACGTTTCACCAGTGCATGCACTTTTGGCTCCAAGCTTCTCGACGAACCAAAATATGAGCGTACGCGTGGTCTGAGCCTTGTTGCTTTGCCGATGTAGATCACATCATCTGTTGCGTCACGCATGATGTAGACGCCCGGCGTTTCGGGCAATGTTGATACTTGATGCAAGATTTGTTTATTGGGCACTGGTTAAAGGCACCGCTACCGAAACGTCAGTGTTCGGATCGAATCACGAAAACATGGTGATGCTAATACTTTAGTCGAAGCGGCTCGATGGTTGCATCAATCCGTAGTGTTCGCGCAGTGTTTCACCTTCGTAGTCGTGTCGGAACATTCCACGTTTCCGAAGGATAGGAATCACCTCAGCAATAAACACATCAAGCATTTCTGGTAAGACAGGCGGCATTAGATTAAACCCATCAGCTGCTTCCGATTCGATCCAGTCTTCCATTAAGTCAGCGACTTCTTCTGCCGTTCCAGCAAAAGTGTAATGGCCACGAGCACCAGCTAACTTAGACAATAACTCACGCAATGTAGGCTTTTCATTTCTTACTAGATCTACGACCAAACTTCCCCGGCTACGGCCACCCGCTAGCGTGTTCGGATCAGGAAAATCATCTGGTGTCAGAATTTTGTCGAGATCGAGATGCGATAAATCAACTCCTCCGAATGTCCCAGATAATCTTTTTAATCCAATCTCTTTATTTCCTAATTCATCTAGTTGTTTAGCGTAATCTTCTGCCTGTGCTTTGGTCGGTGCGATTACTGGACTAAGCCCTGGCATGATCAGGCACTGATCCGGACGTCTACCTTGTTCGACCACTCGATGCTTTATATCGCTATAGAAATTCTGTGCTGCCGTTTTCTCAAGAACGGCCGTGAAGATGGCCTCACCATGTTTTGCAGCGAATGCGCGTCCTGGTTCAGAAGAACCAGCTTGTACAAGCACCGGTCGGCCTTGTGGGCAGCGAGGGACAGTTAATGGGCCACGAACATCGAAAAACGATCCTTCATGGTTAATTGGTTGGATACGACCCGGTAGTGTGTATTGTCCGTTCTCGCGGTCATCAACTACTGCATCTTTTGCCCAACTGTCCCATAGTCCGTTGGCGACAGTCATGTACTCATCAGCACGCTTATAGCGTTCTTCGATATCGGCGCGAGGATTGGCACTGTAGTTTTTAGCAGAACTCTCCCCAGCAGACGTAACAATATTCCAGGCGCTCCGCCCGTTACTAATATGGTCAAGCGATGCGAATTGACGGCAGAGATTATAAGGTTCGGTATAGGTTGTCGAAGCTGTACCGATGATTCCGATTTTTTTGGTTATAGCAGCTAGAGCGGCACCTAGTGGGACTGGATCGAGTACGGCACGTGGTGTGTATTCGATGTCCTCACCAAGTGCTAAAAGATCAGAAAGAAAAACAGAATCGAATGCTGCAGATTCTGATTTGGTGGCGAGCTCTTCGTAATAGCGAAAGTCGGTGAGTAAGAACGGCGAAGCGTCATCATGACGCCATGCGGCCTCATGGTGCCCCCGGCTATGAATGAAGAGATTTATGTGTACTTGTTTACTCATATTCATTCCTTGTGTTCGAGGTGTGGTGTTCATTGAGGTTAGAACCTATTAGAAAGTCTAGCTCCGTTAGTAGATATACCTTAGATCGATAAAATGACCATAGTCTGTTCACGTGTCAATTTCGTTGGATGACTCACGAAGAGTTCCTGCCGCAAATGCATTCGTGAAGTGATTTCAACCTATACAGGCGAAGTATGTTCAGTAGTGATTTCTTTTGGGAGCTATAGCGAGCTTATCAACGGCTAGAAGCAACATCGCGTTAAGATTGAATCAAAAGAACGAGTAACGGCTGGAATCCAATTGTATACCGACAGTGGTCAAGCTCTTGAGCTTCCATCCCAAAGAGGGTCACTGTCTTGTGCATTCCATGAGAAATCAATTCCCAGTGCCGCAGTCGTGATGGTGGGTGGTGGTGATGGCGGGTTGGATGGCCCCGCTCAAGCTATATACCCCACGCTCGGTGAGGATCTTTCATCTAGGGGTATCGCGACATTGCGTGTCGACTTTCGAGTTCATCAGTTCCCAGGTGACGTTGAGGAAGCGGTCCATGACATTCTTGTCGGCGCACGTTATCTCTTACATCAGGGTTATCAACCGGTCGGAGTGTTAGGACATTCTTTTGGTGGTGCCGTAGTTATCGAAGCAGCAGCCAGAGAACAAAGACTAGCAAGCGTTGTCACGCTTGCTAGTCAAACCGTTGGTGCGCAGCGTGTTGTGGATTTGGCACCGCGGCCACTGTTACTGATTCATGGCTTGGATGACACGCGATTGTCACCGGATTGTTCGAAACTAATTTATGGACAGGCAAGTGAACCGAAACAACTTGTGCTTCTTAAGGGAGCTACTCATAGTCTTCGGCAACAGCGCGAGGTCGTTCGGAGGTTAGTAGGCAATTGGTTCGTAGATACGCTAATACTTGGTAGGTAATCGAACTCTGTGATGGTCAGATTAGTCTCCCAGTTCGCGTTTGGTTGGATCTTCCTACTGTTCGACGCAGCTATTGAAAGTTTTTTGTCGTATATGGTTTCTCGAGAGTACCAACCAGTCTTCCGCTAGTTATTGCTAATCGACACACAGATTAACTCGGGCACTACTCCCAGTCAGCGGATAGTTGTTACGAAGTCAAATCTTGTGCGTCTCAGAATTTAGTTGTTATTCCGATAGGGGAGGAACGCATGGCAAATTTAACAGGCAAGGTAGCCATAATTACCGGTGCTACTCGGAAGCGAGGGCTCGGCCGCGCGATCGCTATTGCACTCGCGAAGGATGGCGCTGATGTTGTCCCTACCGGGACAGGCAAACCTTCATCAATGTCCGATGACGAACGCGATATTCCTGATGACGAATTGAGAGAAGGTTGGCGAGGAGCGCACGATGTTGCTGAAGAATGTGCTTCGTTCGGAGTTCGTACTTGGGCAGCAGTACTCGATGTCACGGATCGGGGCAGCGTCAAGAGATTGGTTGCTGACACCGTGGAGCGCTTCGGTCGTGTCGATATCCTCGTTAATAACGCGACTTATCCCAGAGGAAGTGATCGAGTCTCACTGCAGGAGCTTAATGACGATATTTGGAGTCGCATTATTGACGTTAATCTTACGGGCACAATGCTCTGTTCAAAGTATGTTGCCGCGCAGATGATTCAGCAGGGAGATGGTGGAAGTATCGTAAGCATTTCATCGATTGCAGGTCGCCGTGGCAGTGCCAATACCGCGGCGTACAGTACTTCAAAAGCCGCGATGCACGTGTTGAGCGATTCACTTGCTGCCGAATTAGGCCCTTACGGTATTACGTCGAATGTTGTTGCACCAGGTTTCATAGATACCGCTCGTATCGACGAGCTTCGTGACGGTGATCGTTGGGAACGTCGTTTACGCAGTATTCCAGCTGGACGTGCGGGAACGGTTGACGAAACAGCTGATCTGGTCCGCTATCTGTGTGGCCCTGAGAGTCGCTACCTATCTGGTCAGACGATTTACGTCGATGGTGCTGAGACTAGAGGTGGATAAATTGAAAAAACAATTTGGATCAGTATATGTCCGCTCATTCAATTCTCTAATGTAAAGTGCACATTACGGTCGTACGGCGCGCTTCTCTCTCGTAGACAATTCTTTGAGCATCGGTTGAGCCAGCTTCACAAAAGTGCAAGCCAGACGTCTGGTATCGCGAGGATCGATTAGATCGATCACATCAAAGTGCTGAGCTGCTTTCATTGGAGAACGCATTTTCAGCAGTCGTTGTTCGATCATTTCACGATGTTTGTCTGGATCGGGTGCATTCTCGATCTCGCGCTTGTAGGCAGCTGCAACACCGCCCTCAATTGGTATGCCTCCCCACTCTCCTGCCGGCCAACCAAAGCGTAAGTTCAGTCCGTCCGGCTGCCCGAGGCTATTCGGGGCGTCTGCTGCAACACCATAAGATTTCCGCACGTTGAACTCGATCTTTGGAACTTTTGCTTCAGCGCTTGCAATTAGCGCACGTACACCACGCCGCATCGTTGCTTTCTTTTCTGCCCATGAGCCGAGCATGAACCCTGGCATATCGAGGAAAATGACGACAGGCATATTGAATGTGTCGCAAAGATCTACGAAGTGTGCGTACTTGTCTGCGGCGTCGCCGTCCATAGCTCCCGCAATTACATTGGGATCATTACCAATTATTCCGACACTGTACCCGTCTAGACGAGCGAATCCCGTAACTAGTGATCCTCCCCAGTGGCGTCGCATTTCGAAGAATTCTCCGTTGTCGACTACCAGTTCAATAAGCTTCCTTGGATCGTATGATTTTCGTCGATCGACTGGCATTAGCGTTAGTAACTCTTCCACGCGACGGTTAGGGTCGTCATTCGTATCCAGATGTGGTGGTACTTCGTTTGTTGTGTTTGGAAGGTAAGACAGGAACGTTTTGATCTGCTCGAAAGCTTCCTCTTCGCTTTCAGCTTCGTTGTCTACTTGTCCACTGTCGTGAACGTGCATTTTGGATCCACCGAGTTCTTCCTTGTTCAACATCTCTCCAATAGCACGCTGAACTACTGGTGGACCGGAAGGGAAGATTTGTGACTGTCCTTTGATCATGACTGTAAAGTGAGACATCAATGCGTAAGCGGCTGGTGCTCCCGCAACGGAGCCCATGATTCCGGCAGCTACTGGCACGCGAGCGAGTAATTGTGCTGATCGATACCACTGTGCTCCACCGGGAAGGCTCATACGTCCCGAGGATTCATCGGATTTTGAAGAATGTCCAACGCCCTCGATCAGCTGCACGTACGGGATTCCGTACTGCAATGAAAGAGGTTGAGTGAATTGTGCTGCGCTCTTGCGGACGTTATGTGGGCTGCCACCCGATATTGTAAAATCATCGCCGCCGATCGAGATTGGTCGGCCATTCACTTCGGCTAGTCCCATTACGTAAGCGCCAGGTGTGAAATCAGTTAGATTGCCATCAGCATCGTACTCGGCTGCTCCCACCAAGGGCCCCGCTTCAATAAATGTCCCTTGATCGACGAACTTCTCTACTCGTTCACGAATGGTGAAGCGGCCCCCATCGTGTTGGCGCTTAATTCGCTCTACCCCGCCCATTTCCCGACCGAGCTCTTTGATGTACTCGATTTCGTCAACTGCATAGTCAAAGGACATACCGGGTTTCCAACTCTCGCGATTTGGATCGATGGGCATCTGTGCCTCCTTGGCAAGGTCGATTGTTCTTCAGTAGCTTGATCGTAGTTCGGATAGATACTGCAAACGGTAACCGCGCTTCTTAAGTTTTGTCGCGTGTGACGGAACTCGATTTTCATTCCGATAGGCGACGGTGTCGTCACAATTGTTCAAAGCAACTAGTTTTGCCGTGATTCGATGGCCTCTCTCCAGAACGTCTGAGCCATACGTACGTCACCTCGTGCTAAACCGTGTCGTCCGAAAGCGATTTCGTGGCGAGATCCATCCCGAATATCGAGTGTGAGTTGCGCACGGCCGAGGGTCCGTAACTTTATCCGGGAGATAGTCCGGATCTGGACTTTGAAGATTTCATCATTATCTTCTGTTCGGAAGTGGATCCAGTCGCCATTCAGTTCGAGATAACCGCGAGACCAACGAGAAGCTAACGGGCCACTAACGTAACGCGCTGATTCGGTCCCAGACTCACTGTTGTTTCCGGGTTGAGGAGCGTCTTCACTGCGTCGGTCTCCATTGTCACTGATGAAAGGAATGCGAATGCCAAGGAGTGGCAAAGGAACAAGACTGGCAATCGATAAGAGGATTGGTCTTTCGCCTACTAGGCCAACCCATACTAAGAGCCCAATTGTAGCGAGTCCGAGTAGTTCGGCGAGCGGAAATCTCAGACGCCGCCCGAGAATAGCGATGAGGCCGATCGCGATCAGTCCGAGAATAAGGTTTGATGACACGGTTAACTCCGGAGGAAATCATGCTCATGGCAAAATCGTCCAAGGGAGCATGCGGTTGCTCGCTTGATTTTGGCCACGATCATGATTATTGCCTACATTCCTCTTAGTCGTATTCGCTGGATGCTGTGATCGGCCTCTTTCTCGATGATCAAGTGTGCCCGTTCTCTGGTGGGTGCAATATTTTCCCTGAGGTTTGTCAGGTTTATCGTCTGCCATACATGGTGCGCTGCTTCTTTTGCTTGTTCGGTGCTCATATCGGCGAAACGATGGAAAAATGAACCGCTGTCCTGGAAAATCGTGTCGCGCAACGTCAGGAAACGGTCCACATACCATTGCTCGATGTTTGATTCGTCAGCGTCAACGTAGATTGAGTAGTCGAGAAAATCGGACAGAGTGTTTGTTGATGGTGCCTCCGGTTCTAGTTTTGCGGATGGATGGAGATCCGATTGGAGTACGTTGAGGCCTTCAATAATTAAGATGTCAGGTTGACGTAATATCTGAAATTTGTCTGGAACGATGTCATAGCTCACGTGCGAGTAAACAGGAACGGATACTTCCGGAAGTCCGGCTTTTACGTCCTTCATGAATTGGATCAGCGCGAGATTGTCATAAGTCTCAGGAAAGCCTTTCCGTGCGACCAGATCAAGTGCTTTTAATTGCGCGAGCGGATAGAGGAAACCATCCGTCGATACCAGTTCGACACGTGGTGTATTTTTGGAGTCTGC
>DKLZ01000077.1 GCA_002455955.1 Dehalococcoidia bacterium UBA6627 | reverse complement strand
ACGCGGGTGCTATAAGCAACGGCAGCCAGATGCGTAAGACCCATGAGTGGATCAATTGGCCTAAGTCATATTTCAGAATTGTAAGGAAGGCCTGCATCGGATTGCTACAGTTCTGTCAGTACAGTATTCGGGTCTTCAGCTGTTTCGTTTCCGACATCTTGCTCGGCGGCCCAGGCTGCTGCCCGCAGGAATCCACGCGTTCTGTCGTCTTCGAGGCGGCCTAGGAATGCTTCTTCTATCTCGCCATCACCTGTTGTGATGTACAGCATATCGACTCCTGTGCGGTCTACGAGAGTCATTAGTCGCTGCACGTATTCTGAAAGAGGTTCCGTACCGAGGAACGTAATTCGGAACTCGGTTCCTGTTCTCTCGTAGCGTACTGCTCCTATCTCATCGAGGGTGTGTATTTGCTGTTCGAAGGTTGTCAGGTTTCCCTCGATCTCAATTGAGATCGAGCCCTGACGCGCAAGACGTCGCATTTCTACCATCGGACCGGAATAAATCAAACGTCCTTGAGAAATGATTCCGACGTCTGAACAGACTCGTTCGACATCGGAAAGAATGTGCGTGGCGATGATGATTGTGCGATCGTGGCCGGAAAGTTCATGAATAAGTTCGATGGTTTGCTTTCGTCCCGCAGGATCCAAGCCCAGCGTCGGCTCATCGAGTATTAGTAGTTCAGGATCGCCCATTAACGCTGCAGCAATCCCCAGACGAGTCATCATTCCCGTTGAGAATCCATTAATTTGTTGCGACGCATAATTTACGAGGTCGACCGCTTGTAACAGACGGGCAAGTTGAATCTTGGATTGTTGTTTACTTATTCCGAGGATTGATCCGATGAATTCCAAATAAGTGATCGGTGTCATGTGTTTCGGGAATGATGGGTTCGTTGGTAGGTAGCCGATCCGTCGTCGAATATCTGATCGCTCGGGAGATACAGATTCGCTGAAAACTGAGACCGTTCCGGCCGTTGGCTGCTGCAAACCGAGCAGAATCCGGAACATGGTAGATTTTCCGGCGCCGTTAGGACCGACAAGCCCAAAGACCATTCCTTTGTCGACTTCCAGGTTCAGCGCGTTTAGTGCGATGTATCTATTGTCGTAGATCTTGGTGAGCTCAGTTGTTTGGACGATGTGCATCGTAAATCCTGGATTTGGCAGCGATAAGTGAAAGAAAGCTTTTCGATATAGGAGTAAGCATTCGAAAAGTCGCTGACGGATAGTGCTGCGCTCATTGCCGTCTACGAGTTCGAATGATAACAGTGACTGTTTCAGCTATGAAAGAGCAGGGTTGCGCTTCACGGTTTATGCTGTAGCGGTGGTTATCAGCATGATAAATGCTCATCAAACGTTCTGAGGTAACTAAAATTCGATGATAAGTCGTGTTCTTGTACTTTCTGATATACCCGCAAACATTCAGGCGGTAAGTGCAGCTTTGAGCCGTGACGGCGTTGCTGTGCGTACCGAAACAAATGTTGAGCGCGGTCTTGCGTCATTGATCCATTGGAATGCTGATTTGCTGGTTGTTGATAGCGCACTCGTTACAACAGGCGAGGCATTTGATTTATTTGAGCGAGACGGGCTCAAAATAATCGCACTCGTCGAAGAGCAGTTCATTGATCAATGGGCTGCGAGGATGGAAGTTGACGATTTCATACTGATTCCATTTGTCGCCTCGGAGCTTCGTGCGCGTGTTTCAAGACTGGATTCAGACGATGGTCGCTTTGAGGAACGGCTTGAGATCCTTCGCCGTGGACCACTTGAGATTGATGTTGAGCGATATAAAGTGACTATGAATGGGTCGGTCGTCGACCTCACATATAAGGAGTATGAGCTTCTGCGGTTTTTGGCATCGAACCCAGGGAAACCGTTTACTCGTGAGGCGCTCTTGAATCAAGTTTGGGGTTATGACTACTACGGAGGATCACGTACCGTCGATGTTCACGTAAGACGGATTCGCGCAAAAGTCGAAGATCAGGAACAGTTTATTGAGACCGTACGGAATGTCGGGTACCGGTTCACCGAGCTGACATAGTTGTGCTTAATTTCTTTCAATCATTATTGACGTTTTAGGTTTGCGAGGTGTCGGTGTCCACTGATTCACTCCTACAGCCAGCTCCCGAATCGATCGAGCGGCGACCAGTTTCTGTAGCATCGCGCGTGCTGATGGGTGGGCCGGTAGTTCTGGCGACGAGTAGCTGGCGTGGGCGCGCAAACATTATGCCGCTTGCATGGCATATGCCTGTCTCTTCCGAGCCAGCGTTGATTGCAATTGCCCTCGAGCAGTCACGTTATTCGGTTGATGTACTAGATCATTCCGAGGAATTTGCACTTAACATCCCGAAGCGAGCATTGCTTCACCATGTGCAATATCTCGGATCGTTGAGTGGAGAGCACATAGATAAGTTTGAGGCAACTCAACTGGGCCACTTCGCAGCTAGTCGCGTTACCGCTCCGTTAATTGAGGGATGCGCTGCTTGGATTGAGGCAGGGGTTCGTCATCAGATTCCCTTTGGTGACCACGTTATTTATGTCGCTGAAGTAGTTGCAGTTCACGTAGATCCTGCATCATTCAGTGATCGATGGCTTAGCAATGCGGGCGATGATCGACCCTTAGTATTTCTTGGTGGTCGATTTTATAGTTCGTTGGACCGAGAGCAGGAGGCGCGAATGCCTCGCGATCTAGAGGCTCCCGAGCGAGTCCTTGCCGAACGTCTGGAAGAAGAGCTTGAACTTACGACTGAAGCTCGCGAACGGCGAGAAGAGCTGCTTGGGCATCTGACTGACGAAGTTGCGAAGGGCAATGTTGTCGACGTTGCAGAACTCGGCACAGAACTGGATATCGATGAGGTAGATCGTCTCGATTTAACAGCAGGAACCATGCTTGGCGATCCGGAAGATTGAGGTAATGTTCACCTCGAATTGTTGCGCTAGCGGTTAAAAGAGACGCTAGTGAAAAGCAGAGACGCGATCACCTACCTGTTTTTAGCCACCAGCAACAGTATCGCTCTTGGCGGAACCAAATTCAGCAGATGGTTCTTCAACCGATTCGATTATGGGTAATGCGTGTGGCACGGTTGTTGCGCTATCGATGAGCTGTTTATCAGCGAGGTCAGTGACTTCTAGTACGGACTGAATGTGATGGGATTGTTCAGCCATAGTGCTGATCGAGTCACGGAACGTCTCAGCTGATAGAGCAATTTCAGTGGGATCGGTGGTCCCAGCTTCAGCCACCTCCGATATTGTGTTCGCCCGTGCATCTAGAAAGTCCTTGATTGCCACGAAGCTGTCTGAGCGCATTGCATCGAGCATTCGCATTAGTAATTTTCGCTGCTCGGCAAGGTTGAGTTCGAGTGCCTCGATATCGGCATCGAACCGGCTGAGGGCAGTTTCGACAGACTCACGCTGTTGTTCGCCGTAATGCACTAACGGCAGAAGTTGAGCGTCTATCTGATCGCGAGTATTCGCGATTCGCTGTCTTTGTGTTTCGATATATTCCGAGAACGAACGATGAATGAAGTCTGATCCTTGTTCACTCATTTGCAGCTCAAGTGCGTTTAGATTCGCCTCCTCGTTGTCAGCGTACTCATTGAGAGGGCGCAATCGGTTCTCTAGGTTCGCTAACAGAAGGCGTTGTGTGTCGTTCTGACGGAGGAGTAATGACTTCAACGGCGTGATGTCATCTTCATATTGCTCACGGATCGATTCGAGTAAATGTTCCTGCGAGGAGAAGAATTCAGACATCCGCTCCAGACGTTGTGACGTGATCATTGATTCTGTTTCGGTTTCTAAACTCGGAGTTAGATCACTCGTCAACGAACCTTCTTTCAAAATCGCACTCTGTCCGTTTGTTTTACGGATTCCAAGATTCATAGTTGCGGTCCTTAATCTTTCAACTTCCCCGATGAGCGGAGACGTACTGTTTTCGTAAACTTGCTGCTGTCTGCGGGTCCAGACACTGCGGGTGAATATCCCCAGCAGTGTTATCAGAGTCGTGAGTGTAATTACGCTAAGAACACCTTCTCGCGGCGTGACGTTAGGAAGCCCCGGTAAGTCGAACCCCGATGCAATACCTGCGATACCGCCGCTTGTAACGGCACTCGGTGATGTTTCGGCGTTTTTGTTCTCTACGACTGGGGCACTGTTGGTTTCAG
>DKLZ01000037.1 GCA_002455955.1 Dehalococcoidia bacterium UBA6627 | reverse complement strand
TCATGCAGCGCAATTGGATCGGCCGTTCAGAGGGAGCTGAAGCAAGCTTCCCACTCGAAACCTCAGCTCCTGACGGTACAGATGAGATCCGCGTCTTCACGACACGCCCTGACACACTGTTCGGTGTGACGTTCATGGTACTGGCACCCGAACATCCGCTAGTGGAACAGATCACTCCCGCGGCACAGAAAGATGCGGTCGACAGCTATGTAAAACAGGCGCGGCAAGCAACGGAAATTGAGAGACAATCGACCGAACGAGAAAAAACAGGCGTATTTACTGGTGCCTACTGCATTAACCGATTAAACGGCCAACGTATTCCAATCTGGATCGCTGACTATGCTCTAGCAACGTACGGAACTGGGGCCGTGATGGCAGTGCCGGCACACGACCAGCGTGACTTTGAGTTCGCGAGAAAATTCAATCTCCCGATACAAGAAGTAATCGTCGGACAGGAAGGAGAATCTGAAGAACTTAGCCAAGCGTATAGCGATTCAGGCGTACTGGTAAATTCAGGTGACTTCGACGGAATAAGCAACGAAGAAGTAAAGGGTTCCATTACACAGTATCTGGAAGAACAGGGCTGGGGTGGCTCACGCATACAGTACCGACTGCGTGACTGGCTGATCTCTCGACAACGTTACTGGGGAGCACCGATTCCCATGATCTACTGCGACAACTGCGGGATTCAGCCTGTACCCGCAGACCAATTGCCCGTTGAGCTCCCGTATGATGTCGAGTTTCGTCCAACTGGCGAGTCCCCTCTCGCATTGTCCAAAGCATTCGTCAACACAACATGTCCGAATTGCAATCAACCATCGCGGCGCGAGACTGACACTTTGGACACATTTATGTGTTCGTCTTGGTATTTCATGCGCTACTGCGACCCACACAATGATTCTGCTGCGGTGTCCTCGGATGCAGCGCAGGCGTGGCTACCTGTTGACGAATACACCGGTGGCTCAGAGCACGCAGTGATGCACCTCCTATACGCACGCTTCTTCTATAAGGCAGCTCGTGACATGGGCCTTGTCCCCGGTGACGAACCCTTCACAAGCTACTACAGTCAGGGCCAAATCCTTGGCCCAGATGGCAGACGCATGTCAAAGTCGCGCGGAAACGTCGTGCCTCCTGATGAGCAAATCTCACGCTGGGGTGCCGATACATTCCGCGCATATCTCATGTTCCTTGGTCCGTGGGATCAGGGTGGCCCATTTGACGTTGACGGCATTGTCGGGATCTCACGTTGGCTGCACCGGGTATGGAACTTGGCCAACAGGGATATAGATTCCATCGACGCACCTGAGGACTCTGACGCTCGAGCACTGCGCCGTACTACTCACCAAACAATCGCTCGAGTGACTTCAAACATTGAAGATAAGTCTTTCAACACCATGATTTCGGCGCTCATGGAGCTAACAAACGCTTTGCAACATGCTCTGGATACTGGAGGCTTAGACTCGACTTCATGGGATGAAGCAATTGACTCATTATTGCTGATGATCGCCCCACTTTGCCCGCATATCTCGGAGGAATTGTGGGAACGTCGAAAGCATCCTTACTCAATTCATCAGCAACCGTGGCCGCATTCAGATGAGAAAGTAGCAGCTGAAGAGACAGTTGAGATCCCAGTACAGATCAACGGTAAGGTTCGAGACCACGTGCAGGTACCAGCCAACGCAAACGAAGCAACGGTGGTCGCTGCAGCCAAAGCGCTACCACGCTGGGCAGAACACCTCGGAGGAAAGGAACCATCTCGAGTGATCTATGTTCCTAGTAGAATGCTCAACGTGGTCGTGAAGTAAGAATACAGGCGAACTAAATTTCACTCTGCTGGATCTGTATTGTGCCCTAGCTAGCGTTCTTCGTTCTCTTGCTTGGTTTCTTCCCCATTATTCAATGGATCATCATCTAGTGGCGGGTTCGCAAAGTCATCGATCAAACTAGCATCCTCAACTTTAAGTTCACTATCAATTCCAGCTTCTAGCGCAGCTGCTTCTGCAGCTTCGCGCGCTCGGCCAAGCAGATCTTCGAGTTCGACAGTCTCCTGTGTCGATTCTCCGTCCGTAGTCTCAGAATTCACTGACAAATCAATTCGACTGCTCATGGAGTCGATCGCATCAGAACTAGACTTGTCTACTTGCTGCCCTTCAGAAATAGGTACCTCGTCCGTAGTAAGACTTGCATCTCCACCACCACTTATCTGATCATCTGACGATTCGTCGACAAGATTCAACTCTTCCGAATGAGATTTCTCGCCAATCCGATCGTCAACATCTAGCGATCTCCCTTGATTTTTTTCGGAATCTAAGGTTCTAGAAGCAAGTGCCTCGATGTCTGACTTCGCTGGCGGAATTTCTCTCTCGGGCTCAAGCTGTTCGACTCCCGATTGGACCGATCCAATGAACGCCTGTAGCTGCCTCTCAAGGCGTATAAGAAGTTCACGTGCATAATCGTCCGCCGATTGCATCTGTTGCTTGGCAATCTGGCGAGAATCATCAATACGTTTTTGAATATCCTCGCTTGATTGACGCATGCGATCTTCGAGACTGGATTCCGCTTCCGCTACGATCTCTCTAGATCGTTCACGAGCTGCCTCGGTCAAAGTATGTTCATCGACGAGCCGCGCTGCCTCTTCTTCAGTGCTCGCTATCATCAGTCGCGATTCTTCCTCCGTCTCACGACGAACTCGTTCGCGATCATTGACAAGTTCCTGCGCATCACGAACCTCTTGAGGTACCGCAACACGCATCTGATCGACAATGTCGAGCAGGCGCCGCTTATCGATAATGACACGATTACCGATCGGCACTTTTTGTGCCTCGGCTACGATCTCTTCTAGTCGGTCAATCAAGTGCAGTAAATCCATCGTTGCCCTCTGCGTTGGTAGCGCCTCCATGCGCTCCGTCGATCGTTTTATTTAGATCTGGTCAGCCAATTTCTTGACGATCGCCTGATTTACACCCACAGGAACCAAATCACTAACATCTCGACCAAACCCCGCAAGTTCACGAACGCGACTGGCACTCAAAAACATATGTTCGGCCGAGGTCATGAGATAAACAGATTCGATGTCTGGTGCCATCTTCCGATTCATCAATGCCTGATCAAATTCGTTCGTAAAATCAGTAATAGCACGCATACCTCGGACCACGACAGTAGCATTATGCTTCTTTGCTTCATCAACTGTGAGGCCAGAAAAAGTAACCACCTCGGCATTCTCGATCCCAATGATCGCATTTCTGAACAATTCGCACCGCTCTTCAGTACTGAACAGTGCCGATCGAGATTCTGCGACTGCGACAATGATCTTTTCGAAGATAGTCGATGCACGCTTAACGATATCAAGATGGCCGATCGTAACTGGATCAAATCGGCCCGGATACATCGCGACCGTCATAACTTATCCTCTCTCGCTCAGAGTTGGACGATAGATCGCCACAGATCCATCACCATGTTTGCGATCCCGCCATAGCTTCCTACCAGCAACTTCTTCTGGCGGTCCCTGTCCAGACCGGTGTTCAATGGCAATTGTTGCATCTGTCGTCAATGCGCCCGAAATACTAGCCGCGATCTCTGTCCATGAATCAAAATCATCATATGGTGGATCAGCTAGTACAAGCGCATACCTTTCCCCTTCTTCCGGACGCCAATGTCCAACACGCCCACACATCACCGTGCCACCTGTAACTGCTACACGCTCCAAGTTTCCAGCGATCACTTTACAGCTTTCTCCATTTGCTTCGACAAACGTGCATCGCTGTACTCCTCGAGAAAGAGCCTCAATGCCGAGTGCGCCGCTACCTGCATACAAATCGATCGCAGGTGACCGTAATAATGCAGCCGCATCTAGCATTGAAAACAGTGCCTCCTTAAGACGTGATGAGGTCGGGCGGGTAGCACTTCTTGGATGTCGCAACTCACGACCACGTGCGCTGCCAGCAATCACCCGAAGAGACACAGACACTCTTTACTCATTGCCAGCTGGTCCTGGTGGGCCACCCGGTGTTGGTGTTGGTTCGGGTGTGGCTGTCGGCGTCGGTTCGGGTGTC
>DKLZ01000008.1:2820-4752 GCA_002455955.1 Dehalococcoidia bacterium UBA6627 | reverse complement strand
CTGGGTGGGTTCGACTCCCACGCACTCCCGCCAACGCATCTTGGATGCGAAGAGATCCGACTTGATATTGACTTCGAAGTGCAGTTTTTAAGGAATGGCTATGACTTCAAAAATAATTTGGACGTATACCGATGAAGCACCCGCTTTAGCAACCTATAGTTTGTTTCCGATCGTAAAAGCATATGTACGAGAAGCAGACATCGATATTGAGATGAGTGACATTTCACTTACAGGTCGAATCATAGCCTGCTTTCCGGAAGGTTTAAGCGAGCAGCAGAAGACGATCGACCACTTGGCACTATTGGGAGAAGTTTGCCTTACGCCAGAGGCGAACATTCTCAAATTGCCCAACATCAGCGCTACGCTTCCGCAGTTGCAGGCGGCGATCAAAGAATTACAGGAAGCAGGATATGATGTTCCTGATTATCCCGAAGTAACTCATAGTGACGCCGAAAGAGATATCCAGAGTCGGTATGCCGGTGTGCTCGGTTCGGCAGTCAATCCCGTGCTTCGCGAGGGTAATTCTGATCGCCGTCCACCGCTATCGGTAAAGAAATTCGCTAAACAACAGCCTCATCAAATGATGCAGGCGTGGCCTAATTCCGGCTCGCAGGCGCGTGTGGCTCATATGGATAAGGGAGATTTCTTCGAAAGCGAGAGATCCTTAACCGTGACTGCTTCGACGGTTGCGCAGATCGAATTTGTTTCTAGTGATGGTTCAGCCAACGTACTCAAAGAAGGATTATTACTGCAGGAAGCAGAAGTAATCGATGTTGCTGTGATGGATGTGGCATCGCTGCGCTCGTTTTATCAGGAGCAGATTGAATTGGCAAAGCGTGATGGAGTGCTACTTTCACTCCACCTTAAGGCAACGATGATGAAGGTGTCAGACCCGATTATTTTTGGGCACTGTGTCTCAGTGTACTACCGGGATGCACTCGATAAGCATGCCGAATCTCTCGAGTCGATTGGAGTCAATCCAAACAATGGCGTGGCAGACCTCTTCGACAAAATTGATTTATTGCCTCAACAACAAAAGGACGAGATCGAACGAGATATCAATGAAGTCTACGAGGGTCGCCCTGCGCTAGCGATGGTTGATTCTCGACGAGGAATAACAAATCTTCATTTTCCCAATGACATCATTATCGATGCCTCTATGCCGAACATTGTTCGCGATGGAGGCAAGATGTGGAATGCGGCGGACGAATTACAGGACTGTGTTGCGATGATTCCAGATCGGTCCTATGCAACGATGTACTCAGAGATAATCGAAGATGTGAAAGCCAATGGTCAGTTCGATCCGGCAACTATGGGTAATGTTTCGAACGTCGGATTGATGGCGCAGAAGGCTGAGGAGTATGGCTCTCACGATAAGACATTTGTGGCTACAGAAGATGGAATATTTCGAGTGGTCGATGACTCGCAAAACATCCTTCTTGAACAACCGGTAAAGCAGGATGACATTTTCAGGATGTGCCAGACGAAAGATGCTCCAGTTCGCGATTGGGTTAAATTGGCTGTATCACGGGCTCGAGCGACTGGAGCCCCTGCTGTTTTCTGGTTAAACGATCAACGAGCTCATGATGTCGAGTTAATCGCGAAGGTTAACGAATACCTGCAGGATCATGAACTGAGTGGTGTCGATATACGTATCATGAGTCCTGTCGAAGCGATGGCATTCGCTCTTGAACGTATCCGTCGCGGAGAAGACACGATCGCAGTTACGGGTAATGTGCTTCGCGATTATTTGACCGATCTCTTTCCAATTCTCGAGCTGGGAACGAGTGCGCGCATGTTGTCGATTGTCCCATTACTGAATGGTGGGGGATTGTTCGAGACAGGGGCGGGAGGGTCAGCACCGAAGCATGTTCAGCAGTTTGTTGAGGAAGGGCATCTGAGATGGGATTCACTTGGGGAATATAGTGCACT
>DKLZ01000008.1:1319-2514 GCA_002455955.1 Dehalococcoidia bacterium UBA6627 | reverse complement strand
TTCACTTGGGGAATATAGTGCACTGGTGCCTTCACTGGAATCGATAGCTGACAGTACTGGAAATGACGATGCGGGATTACTTGCGAGGACTCTCGATGAGGCGATCACGAGTTATTTGGAACATAACCGTGCTCCCTCCCGGCGGACGGGAGAGATAGATAACCGCGGCAGTACTTTTTATCTGGCTCAATACTGGGCACAAGCTTTAGCTACTCAGAAAGAGAATGGTGTTCTACGAGAGCGATTCATGACGATTGCGAAAGCGCTAGAGGATAACGAAGCTAAGATCCTGGATGAATTAATTGATGCTCAAGGTGTGTCAGTGGAATTGGGTGGTTATTACATGCCCGATCCAGCTAAAGCTGAACAGGCTATGCGTCCGAGTAAGACTCTTAATTCGATCATCGATGGCTTCTAGTGGGCAGAGCTCGCTAATTCGTTACGGTCTTTGGCTTGGTGATATTTAGCATCAGCATACGTTAATGATTTTGATGTGATGGTCTCGTCCGATATGACAACTCAGGTGACGTTTGATACGCAGGTTGAAGTCTGCGAACGACAGGTTATGTGCCTTTTCTCTTCAATCGGTTTTGACTTTTCGCAGTCATGAGAGTAAGTGTCACCATAGCAATAAAAAAATCATTCGCGGAGCCAGAAATCTTGGGATTGAGCACGATATATTTCGGAGCCCTGATAGGACGAGCTAGGTATTAGGAGACTCTTATGCGCCAAATGTCGCTAGTCGGCTTCCTGCAGGCTCAAAACTGCACGATTATTCCCGCCTCATGGCGGCACCCGCAGGCACGAACAGATTCGACGTCACCGGACTACTATCGCCACATTGCCCAAGTTCTAGAACGTGGCAAGTTTGACCTTGGGTTTTTTGATGACCGACTAGCAATGCCCGATCTCTATCTAGATGATCATGCTCATACGGTGGAGCATGGTATTCGCTGTGTGAAAATGGATCCGGTTACCGTTCTGATGACAATGGCTATGGCGACAACGAAGTTGGGTCTAGGCTCGACTTATTCAACCTCTTACTATGAGCCATTTCACGTTGCCCGTGTTTTTGCCACTGTTGATCTGATGACTGTTGGACGAGCTGCTTGGAACGTTGTTACGTCGCTAAACGATAACGAAGCTCGCAACATGGGGCGCCAGCAAGTGATCGAACATGACGAACGCTACGATC
>DKLZ01000008.1:0-1009 GCA_002455955.1 Dehalococcoidia bacterium UBA6627 | reverse complement strand
TCGAACATGACGAACGCTACGATCAGGCAGATGAATTTATGGAAATCGTATTAGGTCACTGGAGCACTTGGGACGAGGATGCAATTGTTTTGGACAAAGCGAGGGGGCTCTTCGCGGACTCGTCGAAAGTTCGGCGGCTCGACTACGTAGGTCAGCACTACCGTTCGAGAGGTCCTTTCACTGTACCGCGTTCGAAGCAAGGTCATCCGGTGGTGATTCAAGCGGGACAGAGTGAACGCGGCCAGAGATTCGCTGCTCGTTGGGGCGAGCTAATTTTCGCAGGGTATGGATCGCTCGAGAACGGTCGCGAGCAGTACGCAGAACTAAAGGATGCTGCAGCGTCAAATGGTCGAGATCCTGATCAGATGAAGATCACGACTATAGCTATGCCAGTTGTTGCTACGACTCACGCAGAGGCAATTGAAAAGAAGGCTGTTTTGGATGAGCTTCCGAACGAGGTCGATCAATTGTCACTGCTATCTGAGGCACTTAATTTTGATTTCTCGTCGAAGGAAATGGATGAACCGTTTAGCGACGAGGAATTAGATGGGTTGCAGGGGATGCGAGCTATCCGCGACGGAGTTTTAAGGAAGTCAGGCATAAAGAATCCAACGGTCCGTGATTTTGTTAACGTCAGTGGTCGGGGACGTTTTGGAGATGGCTGGGTTGGTAGTGCAGTAGAGATTGCCGATCAGTTGGAAGCTTGGTTTACGGCACCAGCTTGCGATGGTTTTGTGATTGCGCCGACGCACCAACCCGGAGCCTTTGAAGACTTCGTTGATCTCGTAGTTCCCGAGCTGCAGAGGCGAGGTTTGTTCCGTGAGGAATACACTGGGGCCACATTGCGCGAAAATCTAGGGTTGAGGATTCCAAATAGAGTGGGGTAACTTTTTTGCGATTTGCAGGCAAAGATGACCAGCAAATCGTTATCTTGATTCTGCGATTTGGGTACTATTGCGGTGTATCGGTAGATCATTGATCAGAAGGATAGGAGGGCCAGCGACGTGGA
>DKLZ01000038.1 GCA_002455955.1 Dehalococcoidia bacterium UBA6627 | reverse complement strand
GGGTTGATTGGTATTGGTGGTGTTCTCTGGGACCGGTTGCTCGGGGCTAACTTGGACGGGGGTTGAGTAGTACTGGTAGGTGAGTGCCGAGATTTCACGAATCAGCGCCCTTGCCTCTTTCTGAAGTACGGGATGCTGAGACATCGCAACCAGTACATAGTCTCCATTTGGTGCGAAGACGATTCCAGCATCATGCAGATAATTGGCGAGCAATCCTGTTTTGTGGGCGATAGGTAACCCGTTAGGGAGCGGTTGCGGGATCAGGTCTTGTATGAGTGCTCCCTTTAATAACTCAAGCATCGAATCACTTGCGGCTGTGCTGATCAGGTTGCCTTCATAGATTTTCGTGAAAAAAGTCGTGATGTCATCTGGCGTTGTCACGAATTCGTTACCAAGCCGTGTGGATTCCATCCCAATAGAATTGGGAAGCGAATCAACTTCTTTAATTCCTAGGTGGTCTCGCAATGCGAGCGCATCTGCGTTCGCTGACAGTTGGATCATTCGACGCATAGCTTCGCTGATGGAGCGTTCGAACGCGGTGGTTACGCGTAGTTCACTCGGATCGTCTATGGAATGCCGAGGTTCGATCGTCAAGAAGTCATTGAGTGATAATTCGGTTAGTTCAGCCTGGCGTTCTGCTTCAGCCATCACAATAAGCTTGTACAGCGATGCAGATCGGAAGCTCTCGTTAGCCCGAATATTGCAACGATTGTTGTCTTTGAGGTCGTATACGACGATGCCAAGTCTAATTTCATCGCGGCCATCTAAAGCACGGATATCCTCACACATACTGGAAAAGTCATTGTTTGTCTGGGCGTGAACGTGTGAGGAAGCATCGGCGATAGCCCACACGAGTAGAGCAACGATGAAGATGGGGAGAGTGGTAGAGCGCAAAATACTCCTGTCGAGAAGCGCTCCGGTGAGTTAATCATCGGATATTGGGGATGCACCGCTTAGGTGGTCTGTAGATCATTATGATTAGAATGCGATTGGTCAATAGCGGGGCACGTAAGTTTTTGTGACGAGAAACGGTGGATGAAGGTTGACCCGTCGCCCGGTTGCCGCGATGATGCGCTCGCACGTAAGCTGCAGCGTCTCGATGCCTTTGACAGGATCGCTGTAAGTTGTATGTGTTGCGCGAATCGATAGCGACCATTCCCCTCTATCTATTCGCCTAGGGAGTGCAATAGTTTCAGGTTGGAGAGATAAGATGGACTGGAGCGATAGCCCGGAACAGGCAACATTCCGTGAGGAAGTTGCAGAATTCATTGTTGAACGTTTACCCGGGCGTTATCAGTCTGGGTCTCGTGAGGGTGGCATTGTTCAGAGCTGGCAAGCTGATCGGAAGTCCGTTGATACTGAGGCTCGCGATAGCGCAATGAACTGGGCAGATGCTCTCGCTGAGAAGGGATGGATCGCTCCCCATTGGCCCGAAGAGTACGGGGGCGCAGGGCTCACCGTTATGGAACAGTTCATCTATAACCAGGAGATGGCAAAGGCGGCTGCTTCTCCTGTAGGTGGGATGGGAGTCTCCCTTCTTGGTCCGACGATGATTGTGCATGGCTCTGATGAACAGAAAGCCGAACACTTGCCTCGTGTGCTCTCTGGAGAGGTTGCTTGGGCGCAAGGGTATTCTGAACCGAGCGCAGGTTCTGATCTTGCATCACTCCAGACAAGAGCCATCCGTGACGGCGATGATCTAGTCATAAACGGGCAAAAGATCTGGACCTCGGGTGCGCAGTATGCAGATTGGCTATTTGCTCTTGTACGGACAGAGCCTGATGCTCCAAAACATCGTGGTATTAGTTTCATCGTGATGGACATCAAAACACCCGGTATCACAGTGCGCCCGATTGTTGATATGGGCTGGCAAGAACCGTTTAACGAAACGTTTTTTGAGGATGTGCGTGTCCCGGCAGCCAATATTGTTGGTGAAGAGAATCGCGGTTGGTACGTCGGTATGACACTGCTCGACTTCGAACGCTCGGGTATTTCTGATGCGATCCAATATGAACGCACCTTGACCCGATTGATCGACTACGGAAAATCAGAGGCAGGGGCGAAGCACTACAGACAGGATTGGAAGATCCTTCGCCATGAAGTTGCAGAGCGTTATCTAGAAATCGGAGTGCTTTTCAACTTCGCATTCCGGATAGTGTCTATGCAGAACAATGGTATGGTGCCGAATTACGAAGCATCCGTGAACAAGCTGTTCGGGTCTGAAACCCACCAGCGGTTGTCACGAACAGGCACGAAACTCTTCGGCCTTTACGCTAATGTGTGGCAGCGAGAGGGTGAGCATGCTCCGATGAACGCTGAATTCACTCGTGACTATGTCGGCTCAGTGCCGCATACGATTTTCTCTGGATCTTCCGAGATTCAACGGAACGTGATTGCGACACGTGGTTTGGGGTTGCCTCGCGGTTAAGATGACGAGATATGCCCCATCTATTCGTTGCTGTATTCATTTGAAAAATGGAAGCATCTCGAAGAAACGAAAGATATAACGTTCTTGGATCTGACGAACGAGTATGTATTGAACAGGAGTAAGCAGTGGACTTAGGGCTAAGCGAGACTCAGGAATTGCTGAAGAACAGCGCAAGGGATTTTCTCGAGAACGAGAGTCCTGAGCAGCTCGTGCGTGACATGGAAGAGGATGAAGCGGGTTATAGTCCGGAACTCTGGTCAAAGATGGCGGAGCAAGGCTGGCAAGGCCTCCTTATTCCCGAAGAGCATGGTGGTGCGGGATTTGATTTCCTAGATCTCTGTGTACTAATCGAGGAATTTGGTCGTGCACTCGTTCCTGGACCGTTCATGTCGACTGTGCTCGGTGGTGCAGTTCCGCTAATGGAGATTGGTTCCGACGAGCAGAAGGCAGAATTCCTTCCGCGTATCGCTAGCGGCGACGTTATTTTCTCACTTGCACTGACTGAACCCTCTGCTCGCTTCGATGAAGAGGGTGTTGAATGTACGGCTAGTGTTAACGGTAATGAAGTAACGTTTAATGGCACGAAATTGTTCGTCCCGGACGCTAATGTTGCTGACTATCTGATAGTTGCAGGTCGCACTGATAAGGGAGTTACGCTCGGTATCGTTGCAACAGATCAGCCCGGTGTCGAGGTGACTCAGCTTCAGACAATTGCTCGCGATAAGCAAGCTGAAGTGAAGCTAAATGGTGCCACAGGCCAGCTGCTTGGGAACGATGGTGATGGGTGGGATGCGCTTAAGCCAGTAGTCAATCATTACACTGTCGCCGAGTGTGCATACCTCGTTGGGCTCGCGCAGATGGATTTCGAGATTTCAGTTGACTATGCGAAGGAACGCGTTCAGTTCGGACGCCCCATAGGGTCGTTCCAGGCGATTCAGCATAAGTGCGCTGATATGGTCACAGATGTCGATGGCTCGCGATTCATCATGTACAAAGCAGCGTGGTCACTCGCGACGGATCAACCGGACGCTGACACGCAAATGTCGGTCAATATGGCGAAGGCATGGTGCTCCGAGGCGACAAGGCGTGTGGTTGCTCATGGGCAGCAGATTCATGGCGGGATCGGATTCACGAAAGATTACAAGATTCAGCTGTATTTCCGTAGGCAGAAGAGAGCAGAATTAGCGTTCGGTGACGCTGATTATCATCGCGAGTTAGTAGCTCAACAGCTAGGTATATAGATTCTGAGACCGTAGAATTTGGTAAACAGAATCCTGTGAGGAGTCCATCTGATTCAGATGGACTCCTTTTTTACGCGATGTGATCATGTAGCTGCTTTTCCTCACGAACACTTGGCTGGATGATGAGATCGAAGTCGAAACATCAGATTGGTGTTAGTGTCAGGTTGTGACACCAAGGCATACATAAAGAATGCTAGGATCAGTTCTTCAATTGCTGGTGGACCGCTCGTAATTGATTTGGAGCGTTAGATGAATAACCTTCGCACTGTGGTACTTCTCGCTGCGATCAGCGGGCTGCTGATTCTAGTAGGTGCAGCAATCGGTGGCATTGGCGGAATTTTCTTATTTGGTCTCATAGCCCTTGGGATGAATTTTGGGTCCTACTGGTTCTCTGCAAACATCGTTCTTCGGTCATCTCATGCGAAGGAGATCGGGCGCGACGAAGATCCAAGGCTGTTTGCAATGATCGAGGAAGTGGCCGAGCGCTCTGATATGCCGATGCCTCGTGTGTATGTAATGGACACCCCGCAACCGAACGCTTTTGCGACCGGTCGAAACCCTAAGCACGCAGCAGTGGCAGTGACAACGGGCATTCGCCAGATACTCACTGATAGTGAATTAAGAGGTGTGATTGGCCATGAGATGGCACACGTCAAGAATCGCGACATCTTGACTTCGTCGATCGTAGCTACGATTGCTAGCGCGATCTCAATGATTGCCTTTATGTCCTTTTTCTTTGGAGGGCGTCGTGGCGTGTTATCTATGCTGGTCACCGCGCTAATTGCGCCGATCGCAGCCGGTATTATTCAGGCTGCGATTAGTCGCTCACGTGAATTTCAAGCAGATCTCGATGGTGCCCGTGTTATAGGAGACCCTGAAGCCTTGGCTTCAGCACTTGCGAAGATTGAGGCTGGCGTACAGCACGTCCCACGCGCTGTTCCAGAAGCAACGGCACATCTTTATATTGCGAACCCTTTTGGTGGCGCAGGTTCTCAGCGTTTTTTTTCTACGCACCCACCTACAGAAGAACGTATCCGGCGACTGCGGAATATGGGTTAGAGCGAATCCGTCTTAGACGCCCGGATGGTTCGAGGAAATAGACGATGATCATCGGTCTGTCACTTCTGATGTGCCTAGCAGATTGTCACAATGAACGAAGGTAGTAGTGGACGACCGTGAGTTGCGGCGGTTGATGCTGCCTGAACTTCAACCCTCGATGGCTGCCCATATAGACCGTGTTGTCGATCTTGCTGATCGACTTGCTCGTCGGCACAATCTTGATGTTGCCCGTGTCCGCCTAGCTGCCCAGGGCCACGACTTGCTTCGATTAGTTTCGCCGAGTGAGCTGCTAGCTCGCGCAGAGGCTCGTGGTATGGAGATCGATCCGGTAGAGAGGGCAGCTCCGGTGATTTTGCATGGACCTTTGGGAGCGCTTGAGCTGGAGGAGCGGTTTGGTGTTGATGATTACGATGTCCTCGAGGCGATACGCTGGCATACAGTCGGCCATCCAGAATTTTCATCCGAAGCTTGGGCGATGTTCATCGCAGATAAAACCGAACCATCGAAGGTGGAGCGGGCTCCAACACTAGGTGGGGTGCTTGATCTGGCTGACGAATCACTTGAGGTGGCCGCGCTAGCATATTTTGACTTGAGATTCGACGAAGCGATCAGGTTAAGCCAGCAGCAGCATCCGATATCGAAATTGACTCGGGACGCACTCGTTGCCTCTTGCCGCACCAGCTGACAAGCGGTTTAGTTCTAGCATAGAAGTTTCACGTAGACGTGAGGCTGTTTAGACTAGCTACCTTGGTCCCAACGGTGATTAGTTACCCGTTCGCGGACTGGTCTGGAGTTTTGTGAGCGTCGCGGCCAATCCACGAGCACCGGTTTTGTTGCGAATAGTAGCGCGTGCCTGGTGGCATCGCCGGATGATGTTTGCTTCCGCTTTCGCATTGACCGCTGCCACTTTTTTGACGATTGCTGCACCTTGGCTCACTGGTCACGCTATAGACACCGGCCTTGGCGTGATTACCAGTACGAACCTGAGTGGTCAGGAGGTCACCAATATTGAAGGTGACATGGGCACACTCATGGTTGCGATCGTTTTGCTTATCGCAGCGGCTGTGGGCCGCGGCGTAGCTGTTTATGCACAAACCTACTTAGCGGAGCTTCTTGGTCAGACGCTTGCTTATGATCTCAGAAACGAAATTTACGAACGTTTGCAGAGGCTTTCTTACGCCTACCACGACAAAGCGGAGCTCGGTCAGATCATGTCTCGTGCAACTCAGGACGTCGAAGGCGTTCGGATGTTCGTCAACATGGGTGTTATTCGATTCACGTACGTGCTTGTCTTAGTCACCGTTGCTTACGGTCTGATGATTTCAACTAATACGAAGGTCGGTCTCATCGCGTTCGCTTTCGTACCACTGGTGGGTTTGCAGGCTTCAATCGTTACGATGAAGCTGCGACCTATCTGGCTTCAGATTCAAGATCTCATGGGTCAAATGGCTAACGTCCTGCAGGAAAATCTGACAGGCCAGCGTGTCGTTAAAGCGTTCTCACGAGCCGATTTTGAGCAGCAGAAATTCGACACGAAAGTTGACGAGCTTTTTCACGAATCTTATCGAACTGCCCGTTTTCAGGCGTTCAATGAACCCTTTCTTCAGGGGGTCTGGTTACTATCACTGGCTCTTGTTTTCTGGTTCGGTGTGATCGAGATTCGAGCAGGCAATATGACGCCTGGCGAGCTTACCGCTTTCCAGCTTTATCTCACGCTCATGCAAGTTCCGGTTCGCAGTATTGGCTTCATCGTCAACATGTTTGCTAGAGCAAATTCTGCCGGTTCCCGAATCTTTGAAATCATAGATGCTGAATCGCCTGTGGAGGAAAAGCCTGGCGCCCAAGAACTAGATGTCACGAAGGGCGAAGTTCGCTTCGAGCATGTTTCGTTTGCCTATGACGATCAGAATCCAGTTCTTCGAGATGTCAACCTTGTTGCCGAGCCAGGCCAGACTATTGCACTTCTTGGTCCGACTGGTTCTGGAAAGTCCAGTGTGGTCAATTTGCTTCCGCGTTTCTACGATCCGTCTGCCGGAAGAATCTTGATTGATAGTCAAGATGTCAGGGATGTAACTCTAGATTCACTGCGGCATGACATCGGTATCGTTCAGCAGGACGTTTTTCTCTTTATCGCGAGTATCCGAGACAACATTCGATACGGTCGTCCTGATGCGACTGATGAAGAAGTGATCGCGGCTGCAAAGGCTGCGCATATTCATGATTTCATTCAATCTCAGCCTGATGGCTATGACACTTGGGTCGGTGAACGTGGTACGACGCTGTCAGGAGGTCAGCGGCAACGAGTAGCGATTGCTCGGACGCTGCTGCTGGATCCTGCCGTGCTGGTTTTTGATGACTCCACTGCAGCAGTCGATATGCGGACGGAGTTTCTTATCCAAGAGGCGCTTCGCAATCTGATGCAAGGGCGGACTACGTTCGTAATCGCGCAACGTCTCCGCACCGTGATGGAAGCAGATCAAATTCTGGTGATGCGCGACGGGGAAATAGTTGAGCAGGGTAAACACGAAGAACTTCTCGAAGCTGGAGGCTTTTACCGTCAGATTTATGATCTTGAGCTACGCGAGCAAGAGGAAATCGCTGCCGCTGCGCTTGCTGCTGCTGGAAGTAGGGACAACTAGATGGCCTATTGGGGAGGAGGCGGTGCCGGTGGTTGGAGCGGTGGTCAGATGGGGACGCGCGGTCGTGGTACCCCAATGGTGCAAATGGTTAACCGCCGGGGAACTGATGGATGGGACTATGACGAGCTGGGTAAGGTTTACGATACAGCCCTGATCGCGCGCTTGTTCCCGTTTATCACGCCGCATAGATGGCGCGCCTGCGTCGCCTTGATCGCGACCATTGTGCTTGCGATTACCTCATATGCGCCCCCATTTATCATGGCGCTTGCTGTGGAACGGATTATCGAATCTGTTCAGCAAGGTACTCCTGCTTCGCTTGATCAAGCAGTCTCTGACACTCAGTTCTATGGTGTGCTTCTCGTGGCACTTGCCGGTGTGATGTTTATCGCTGCGATGGTTCAACGGTTGATGACTGGCTATATCGGACATCACCTACTACGAGACCTACGCAGCATGATGTTCAGCCATCTCAACAAGCTTTCACTCAGTTTCTACGATCGAGAAGAAGTGGGTCGTATCATGTCGCGGGTCACGAGTGATGTTGTGACGTTACAAGAGTTGATGACGTCTGGATTTCTCAACGTCCTTTCCGACATATTAGGCCTCACGATCATTATTGTGCTTGTCTACGCGCTCGATCCATGGCTTGCAACCGTGTCACTGGCGGTGATTCCATTCCTCTTCCTCTTTATGGTGTTTTGGCAACGATACGCGGCGCGCGCCTTTATTCGTGTCCGTCAGGCAATCGCAATCGTCAACGCCAACATCAACGAGAACGTCTCAGGTGTTCGAGTAGTTCAGTCGTTGGTACGTGAGGAAAAAAACCTCGAGCACTTTGATGAACTGAACACTCAAAACCGCCAGATGAACATGGACGCTGCGAAACTACAGGCATCAGTGATGCCACTTGTCGAGATTCTTTCGGCAGTGGCTACGGTATTTGTGCTGTTTGTGATTGGTGTTCGAGCATTTAATGGCAACCTCAGCGGCGCCGAAGCAGCCGGTCTCGCCTTGGGGTTCACACTTTATATTCAGCGTTTCTTCAACCCAGTTCGCGATATCGTTCTTCAGTACACGATGCTTCAGCGTGCTATGGCAGGTGCACATCGCATTTTTGAGGTCTTAGATACAGAGCCCGAGATCG
>DKLZ01000021.1 GCA_002455955.1 Dehalococcoidia bacterium UBA6627 | reverse complement strand
AACTGAGCTCGCTCAAGCACGGAATTAAGATCATCTGTAGCAATCCCGAGACGTTCACGGATGGCGATTGGAGCTGTGTGATGGCTTATCGTTGCGAGGGTGAGCATTCCTAACCTCCGCCTGTGGTGTGAATTGCTTTGTCCGACCGGTTCTTCAGCGGTTTGCTGATTCCGAGAATATTGATCATTTCAGACTTTGCCTGTTCGTAACCTGATGCGAGCGACGACTCCTGAATCTTGTTGATTGCTTCCTGCCAACTATCAGCCGGGATTCTATTCGGGCATTGTTTGCAGAGCAGTGGTGGCGGAGTGCGAGTGAGTTCACAGTTGTCGGCGCACTGGCGGTCACGCTGGCGAACAAGGACACGGATCTCTGCGAGCAGATCGCCGAGTAGTTCGACATCTTCGGAGAGGAACTCTTCCATTTGTTCACGGAGCCAACGTGCCAGAGCAGGGCTAGTCCCACCGGTTGAGGTAGCGATAGCGATGTTCCCGCGTTTTGCGAGCGATGGCAGGATGAAATCGCAGTTGTTAACGTCATCCGCAGCGTTAACCCATATACCGCGTGCGCGAGCTTCGTTGGCAACCTGTTTGTTAATCGTACCGTCATCGGTTGCGACCATTACTATTTCGTAGCCTTGAGTATCTCCAGGCTCAAAGGAGCGTTTAATCCAGGTTGCACGACCATCTTTGACGTACTGACTAACCTGAGCGATTAGTTCGGGTGCGATGATTGTGACGTTTGCACCAGCATCCACGAGCTTATGTACCTTCTCGTCGGCAACGTTACCGCCACCTACCAGCAGCACTGGACGATCGCTCATCTCCCAAAACACGGGATAATAACCCATCAGGAGTTAATCTCTGTCCGCTGATTCTTCTTTTGGATCGAGCATTGTTTCGGGATCAAGTCCGACTGAATCGCACCATGTTCGGTAGGCTTTTGGTGAAATCTCCGATGGCTTGATCTCGCTACGCCCACCCCAGAAGACGTTCGTGTAGCCAATGGCTATACCGCACTTTTTCAGGTGACCGTCGATTGCAGCCTTGTGTTCAAGGACACGGTTCTTGTCAGTACCGTGAGCGACTCCCATAACGTTGACATTGCGAAATTCGTCACCTCCCTCGCGCCAGTAGGCATGAGTCATAATGTGATGGCGTCCAACTTGACGCCCAGCTTCGAGTTCTTGTCCCGGTGGTACCGCCCAGTGAAAGAGAGCGTTGTAACGGGTTACTCGTTGCCCGTTGGCAACAGGCTTCACGTGTTCCAAAAAAGTTGCGAAGCGTCCGATTACTCCTTTGTTTTGAAGTTCGGTTGCGGTGGAAAGGAAGTCATTTAGGGTGACGCCTGCTTCCTTGGCTCGCGGTACCCATGGATTTGCAATTATTTCGGATGGCGTGAACTCACGCTTGAGCACCTCCATGACGTGCCATTCCGGTTCGCTGAGTGGGATTACGTCAGTGTCAATTACACGACCGAGTTGCTCGCTACGAGCACCGGGTTCAATTTCACGGCGACGAGTATGACCGACTCCTAGAGCGAAAAGTTTTTTCGCGGGCATCAACCTGAATGCGTCTGCCCCAACCTGCTTGGCGAGATAACGTGCGTGAGCCTCAATCGAGAAGAGTGGCGGAACCTTAAGAGTTGTCCAGAGTCGATACTGCGATCCTGCACTCACGGAATCCGTTGTGCGAATAACCACATGACCGGAAAAAGGGTCCTGTTCGAACATGTAGTCGAACGCTTCCGCGAGAAGTTTCTCGGGCACTTTCCAAGCTACTAATGAACCCTTGGCGAGACTAGTAGTGATCATTGTTTGCCGAACACGGCGAATAGTGCCTGCTTCGAGCATTGCACGGATGTGTTCTAGGACGACTGGGAGTTTGATACCCGACCGGCGCGCAATTTCACCGAAAGGGTCGGGATGGAAGCCCTGTAATTGATCTTCGGAAATGCTAAGTATTGCGACGTTTGTGGGGTCGTCGATCGTGACCGGAATTGGTGACGTAGTAGTCATGTGCCTGTCTTTGTCTGTTTGGTGTCGGAAGGCGGAGAAGTTGCCGTTGCTTCGGAGGATGCTGTAGACGGTTTTCGCACACGGACCCCTGTGCCTAGTCCGACTTGATCTATTAGTTCACCTATCTCCATACGGCGGCAAGTAAACATGGGTGTGTCGAATTCAGTGAATGAAGTTGATTGGGATGTTCTTAGATCCTTCACAAGGGCTAAGAATTGTCCAGGTGAATCACCCTCGAATGCGACAACAAATTCCTGATCGTCCAACCCGTATGAGTAGGTGGTATTGATTTTAATCTCAGGGTATGCGTGGCCGATGGCGATATGCTCCGCCATCACCTTGTTTCTGCGAGTGGATGAGGATTGGTACCAGTCTTTGATTTTTGCCATGGGATAGACGAACAACCAGTCGTTCGTGCCGCCATCTGCGCGAAAGCGGTCGCGTTGTTCGCTTCCCGGTGTGTACTGATTTTTGTATTGCGATCGCATTGTCATCGAAAGAAAGGAGTGAGGTCGCTCGAGTGCCCAGCCGAGCTTTGTGTCGAGTACTTCTGAATGCCAATCCATGATCAGATCAAGGTTGTCTGCAACTTGCCAGACCAAGAAATCGCAGTCTCCGCGCGATCCGATTGTCGAGTAGACACGAGTGAGCATGCGCTCGTTTGACTCTACTAATAGCTGTGAAAGCTGAGTGCCGAGTTGTTGGCGGTCTTCTCGTTCCATTGCTCGTACGTTGTCTCGAACTCGAAAGAAGCTGAACTTGACGAACTGTTTACCATGCCAAGACTGGGGTCGTGTTGGTGTGTTCGAAGCTTTTTGCGCCCATGGTGGCCGAAGGTCTCCTTCGCGCTTTGTGTTTGCGTTGGTCCCGTTGCGGTCTTTGCTTGTTAAATGGTCGGTGGTCATCGACTAGCAAGTCCTGCTTCACGTTCGCGTGCTAGTCCGTAATTCGTTTCAAATAACTCTTCGATGCGAGTTGCCTCGTCATCGGTAATGTCAGGAGTGGTTACAGCACGGGCAAACTCATCTAGCTGTTCTCGGTTGTAGATGTTCGGTAAGGCGCTTACAACCTGAGGTGCTCGCAGAACGTAGCGCAGAGCCGCATCACTCAACGACCGTTCACCGGAAGCTGTTAGAAATTCAAGCTGCTCAATTTTTTTTAGACCGTTCACAAGCCACGCTCGTGGTCGGTGTTTGCGGTGATCGTTCGGACCGAATGTTGTTTCTAATGTGTACTTGCCCTCGAGCATTCCCGAAGAATGAGGGACTCGGACGAGTAATGACTTGTTGGTTTCTCTTGCAGCAGCGATGAGCTCTCGTCCTGGGTCGAGTTCAAGGGCGTTATAGATCATGTGCACTATCTCAATCGGTAAGTTTTTAAGAGCGTAGAGTCCTTCATCAAGCCAGCCTATAGCTGGTCCAAGAGCAACGCCTACTGAGCGGACCTTACCGTCTGATCGAACGCGGTCGATCAGCGTCCATAGGTCGTCGCGGAGGAGGTGCTCCATCCGCACGTTGTGCAGTTGCCAGAGATCGATGTAATCAGTTCCCATACGATCGAGAGAATTATTCAATGCACGTTCGACAAAATCGGGTTCGAAGCAATGTTCGGCAGGCTGATGGTCTTTCGAAGAGCGGTCGACGGATTCCCAGTCATAGCCGAATTTCGTGCTTAGCACGATCTTTTCGCGCTCAGCACCTGGGAAGGCGCTAGCGATGATTCGTTCACCCCTGCCATTTCCATATGTATCTGCTGTGTCAATGAAATTGATGCCCTGGTCATAGGCATCACGCAGCATTTGTGCGGCATCTTCGTCTGAGTATTCACCCCACCAACCGGCCGTGAGGGTCCAAACACCAAAACCGATTTCGGACACATTGATGTCCGTTCCCGCAATGGTGCGATAGCGCATTTGGTAACTCCTCGCGATCGAGCATATATGGCCTACATGACAATCTCGCTGGAAGCGCACACCTTCAACTCGTGAATTAGTGCGCTATATTAAGATTTGAATAGATTTTATGACTGAACCCTCGATAATATATTGTGAAATCTATTCACCTATAGGTAGATTTACCAGTTTCATGGCTCGATTCGACGTTTGAGTTCGTGTTCAAACCACCGGAGCCATACCACCATCGACGTTGATCGACGCACCTGTGATGTAGCTCGCACGTGGTGACGCTAAGAAGCAGATCATATCGCCGACTTCCTCAGCTTCGCCGACTCGGCCGAGCGGGATTCGTGATCCCATACTCTGGTAGTGCGACTCGAGAGTGAGTCCGGCATCAGACTCCTGCATGGTCTGGACTCGGCGCTCATGTTGTCCGGCCTTAATGAGACCGACGCATATCGTATTGACAAGAATGCCTTCAGCTGCGAGGTCATGAGACATTGCCTTAGTAAGTGCTATTCCTGCACCGCGCGAAAGCGAGGTTGGCAATGAGCTAGCACCAGGTGCTTTTCCGCCACCAGTTGTGATGTTGATGATCCGCCCGCCACCAGCTGCTTTCATATGAGGGATCGCGGCTTGTGATGCGTAGACGGCACCGAACACCTTCAGCTTCAGGTCATATTCGAGTGCTTCCTCGGTTAGTACTTCTACGGACATTGCCGATGAAGTTCCCGCGTTGTTGACAAGAATGTCGATTTGTCCCCAAAGCTCTACGACATCGACGATCAGTTGTTGCACTGAGCTTTCATCAGTTACGTCGCAAACGATCCCCACGATCGTGCCGCCGGTTTCTTCACGGATTTCGGTGATAGCAGCTTCAAGGATGTCCGGGCGTCGTGCGCATATCGCAACGTTAGCTCCTTCTTGCGCTAAAGCACGTGCTGATGCTTTACCTATGCCTTCGCTGCCACCAGTTACGATCGCGACTTTGTTGGCGAGTCCAAGTTCCATTTAGGAGTTCCTTCCGTAAGTCTTTCGATTCGAATGCCTTTGTAAAAGAGCTCATGCTGATAGTTGTTGTCGAAACTGATTGCACTTTCTGAACTGGTTCTCATGTAAGTTCTGCGTTCAGTGCGAGTTCGACGAATTCTGCTCCCGCGATTACAGGTGATTGTTGATTTCCATCGCGAGCTTGAGATCGAGGTCAGTAACACCATCAGAGTCGTGGGTATTTAGCGTGATGCGGACGCGGTTATATATGTTCACGATTTCAGGGTGATGGTTCATCTGCTCCGCGAGTCCACCTACTTTAGCGATGAAACCGAGCGCATCTACAAAGTCACGAAACTCGAACGTGCGTGTGATTACGCTACCGTT
The DNA here is from genome assembly GCA_002455955.1 of Dehalococcoidia bacterium UBA6627. Classification (GTDB taxonomy): domain Bacteria; phylum Chloroflexota; class Dehalococcoidia; order UBA2979; family UBA2979; genus UBA6627. The sequence continues at coordinate 23,107 of DKLZ01000021.1, read as the reverse complement.
ACCTTCGATCCAGTCGAATCGATTCACTCCCCTGCGGTTCCCGTCTCCGAGGTGTTTCCAGCCGTCGATGTTGCCGAGACCAGCTTCGATCTCGGCGTCAGTCAGCCTCGCTCTAGCAGCCATGCGGGTCCTTTCGTCATGCGATCGATGCTTATTCAACGCAGAATAACATCGCGGAGATCAGACTGAAGACGTCATTGACTTGTCATGCTACGTGGCTCAAGGGAGACTATCTAAAGATATTGATTAGAAGAAGAACGGTGCCCCTGATGCCAACGATTCTCGAGAACTTTGAGACGCTACATCCGTCTTCAAAGCAGCTAGCTAAACGAGCAGCTTCCGTATTTCCATCCGGCGTCACACACGATGCGCGAGCTTTTGAGCCATTTCCGATCTATGTGGAACGTGCTGTTGGTAGTCGGAAGTGGGATGTCGATGGCAACGAGCTTGTTGATTACATCGGTGGCCACGGCGCACTACTGCTAGGGCACAACAGGCCTGAGGTTGTTGAGGCGATAAGCGGAGCATTGAATCGTGGCACGCACTTTGGTTCGTCGCACGACCTGGAAGTCGAGTGGGGTGAGCAAGTTCTGAAGATGGTTCCATGCGGGGAGCGAGTACGGTTCACGAGTTCTGGCACCGAGGCGACGATGATGGCTTTGCGTCTAGCGCGTGCTTATACAGGACGGGAACGGGTCGTAAAGCTTGATGATCATTTTCATGGTTGGCATGACCTAGTTGTGGGAAAACTCCAACCCGACGATCAGCACCCTCACTCGGTGGGTGTGCCAGAAGGTTTTTACGATGCACTGACGATTATTCCTGCCGGTGATACCGATGCGCTTGCGGAGGCGTTATCTGACCGTGATGTCGCGGCAGTTATTCTTGAACCGACGGGTGCTCATTGGGGCACCACTCCGATCGCTTCAAGTTATCTGCATGAAATGCGTCATCTCACCGAATCAACCGGGACTTTGATGGTGATGGACGAGGTAATTACAGGCTTTCGAATGGCTCCTGGCGGTGCACAGGAACGTTACGAGATAACACCGGATCTTTCGACTCACGCGAAGATTCTTGCAGGTGGATTACCGGGGGGTTGTATAACCGGTCGTGCCGACATCATCGGGATGCTCGACATGCGTGATGCTGACACTGATTGGAACAACGAGCATCGTATTAGTCATCAAGGGACATTTAATGCGAACCCTGCTTCGGCTGCTGCTGGACTTACCGCTCTGAAAATTATTGAGGATGGGGATCCAGTGCGCAGGGCCGATGCTGCTGCTGCCGCGATCTCGCGAGAGCTGAATGCCTTGTTCAAATCGGAATCAGTACCAGGTTCTGCATGGGCGGTCTCGAGTATGTGGCATTTGAATCTCGGTTACGATGCGCCAATGCCGTCTGACACGGAATGGGACGCGACAGAGCAACCTCTAGGCATTTCTGAGGAGCTGATGCGCCCTCTGAGATGGGCATTGTTCAATCATGGTGTTGATTTGATGGGGAATGGCGGCATGGTGTCTTCGGAGCACGGGGATTCAGAGGTGTCAGACACTGTGGATGCCTTTCGGAGTGCTATCGGTGACCTGCGTGCTGAGAATCTTCTCTCATAAGACTATCTCGTGTGCTGATGATTGGCAGTGGTAGAGATGTATTCTGAGCAGTACTGTGGAGATACTTCTAAGTTAATTCGTGATTTAGGGTCATCGTCGCAGTGAACACCTTCTAACCTCGACGAGCACGTAGTTAACGGTCTCGATGTTCTGATGATGAAAATGCTGTAATAATGCAATCGTGCGGGGGACTCCTTACTTTCGGCTGCGCCAACTAGCGGCGCATGCGCTTCGTCGCGCACTCGTTAGCTCGCTGGGGCTGGCGCTGTTTGCGATTGTGATTTCGATCTGGAGTAGCTTTGTTCTCGAGCGGACGCACGCTAATCCTGATCAGGTATCTCAGATCGCTGATTCCTCGTCACGCTCGGAAAATTACGCAAGTTCTGAAAGGTATTTATCTCACTTAGAGCGATCTGTTCTGCTTCCCGCTCCGAATGTGCCGATTTTTTCTAATGTTTCGAACGTTCTTTCGTTAAGTGAGCGTGGTCCTCGTTTCGAGGTATCGCAGCAATCAGTGACTGAGGCACCCCTCGATTTATCGCTGGACGATGGCAGGACGATGTTTGTTGCTGATACAGCGCAAAATAGTAGACGGCCGAAGGCAAACGAACTCTCGTTCGCAATCGCCACTCGCGAAAATCTCACGCCTAGACTTGCCGTGGGAGACTTTATCGATGTGCCCCTTAGTTTTTATTACTGTGAGCAAGGGAATGCACCGATTGGTGACGGTGGGGGGTTTTGTGGTGCGATGCGGGATGGGACGATCGTTTACGAAGGAGCCGCTGCTTGCTCATTGACCTACTTGGGACAGAAGTTTCGAATCGTTGGAGATCCCTTGGGACATATCTACACCTGCCACGACACAGGGAATGCTGTCCTTGGGTTGCATCGCGACATCTTTTTTCACAACGCAGCACGTGGTTGGTTATGGTTGGCCTCAGTTGGTACTAATGGGGTGATAGAGATCGTGCGGTGATGACGAAATCTCCTTTTTTCGATGATAATTTCAATATCAGGTGATTAGATCGAGCTGCAGCGACTGAATTTCATGATGTTTGCTGATTTAGCGGCCATAAGCTCTTGCTCAATACTGAGATGGTGTCCATCATAGATTGTGATAATGAACACAAAGTAGGAATGCTTCCCACACTACAGTAGAGGAAATAATAGGCCATGGTGGCAGAATTGGACTCGGAAGTTCGATTGCAGCGTGAAGCAGTTGGCCAGCGAATCAAAGAGTGGCGTACGCGTCGATCGATGTCTCAGGCGGACGTTGCTGCATTTGCGGGAATTACTCAAGCCTCGCTTTCGAACTATGAGAACGGTAAGCGAGATTTACCATTATCGACGTTATTGAGTGTCACAGGAGCACTGAATGTCACTCTTGCAGAAGTTTTGGACGTACCGGAAATAATTGTGGTTCGCGATTCAGCTCTAGGCAAGGCTGTTTCGCGACTTCTCGATCACACCAGACCCGCTGATTTGTCCACCAGTAATGGGGTCAACTAGCGCTCGTATCCCACCTTTTTGTCAGTCTAATCGATTTCTAGCGGGTGTTTTTTTTGATTGTCTGAATCGTCGCGGTTACTGTTGCGTCGGTTCGCGTTCGTATACTGCATCTCAATGTCAGGGCAGCTAGCTGGGCTGACAGCTGTGTCACAGCATGATTGAGCTGGTGTCGTTTCGAGGAGAAGTAACGTTCGCCTAGCCACTCCCTTTTAAGTGACCGGAGTATTAGAGGAGCTCGTAGGTGCCGAACGACCGACCAATGACGCTTGGTGATCTCAAAGAGAGCGGAACGAAAGTGTTGTCCGTTCGGGATGAGCTACGAGCGAATCTAATCGAAAAGTTAAGAATTGGTGAGGAACTGTTTCCTGGGATTATCGGTTATGAAGATACGGTTATCCCTCAGCTGCAGAACGCAATTCTCTCTGGCCAGGACATCATTTTGCTCGGGGAGCGTGGTCAAGCGAAGTCTAGAATTATTCGTGGCCTGACATCCCTGCTGGATGAATGGACACCATTTCTTGCCGATTCCGAGATACCGGAAAATCCTTACGCACCTATCACTCCGTACGGTATCGACCTAGTAAAACAACACGGAGATGCTACACCGATCATCTGGGTACATAGAGACGAACGCTATGGAGAGAAGCTAGCTACGCCAGATATCACGATTGCAGACTTAATTGGTGAAGTTGATCCGATCAAGGTAGCTGAGGGGCGCTATTTATCGGATGCAATGACTATTCACTATGGGTTGGTCCCTCACACGAATCGCGGAATTTTTGCGATAAACGAATTGCCAGACCTTGCGGAACGTATTCAGGTAGGACTCTTGAATGCAATGGAAGAACGTGACATCCAGATACGAGGGCACAAGGTTCGATTGCCTTTGGATGTGCTGATTGTTGGCACGGCGAATCCTGAAGACTACACGAATCGTGGGCGCATCATTACGCCGCTTAAGGATCGTTATGGCTCCCAGATTCGGACACATTATCCCGACAATATTGAACATGAAATTGCGATCATGGAACAAGAGAGCCATGACTTTGAGCTAGACGGTCTAACTGTGAGCATTCCAGATTATATGAAGGAAGTGATTGCCGAGATCACTAGACTTGCCCGACGTTCCCCTGACGTCAGCCAACGTTCAGGAGTATCGGTTAGAGCGTCAGTCGCTGACTACGAAACGATGCTAGCGAACGCGATAAGGAGAGCGATCCGTAATGGTGAGGCTGATGTTGTTCCTCGCATTTCTGATCTTCCGTTTGTGATTCCGGCTCTTCAAGGAAAGATCGAACTAGAGACAGTTGAGGAAGATAAAGATCAAGAGATTATTCAGAGGTTAATCCACGGCGCGGTGGTCACGGTGTTCAATCGTGTTTGTGCTGACGCGACTATCGAACCGGTAATCGAGGCGTTTGCTGAAGGAGTTGCCGTCGAAACCGGAGAAGCTAAACCAGCTGATGAATATCTGGAGTTGGCAAGTCAGGTCAATGGTCTGAATATAGTTGTCAATGAAGTGGTCGGTGAGGATATGCGACCTGCCATACAGGCCTCCGCAATAGAATTTGTGCTCGAAGGTTTGCACCTGAACAAGCGGTTAAATAAGGACAAGATGGGTGGAATTGGTCAAGCTCTTTACCGAGGATAAGCAAGACCGACGTCGACCATATCCGCAGCGCTTATATGCGTTCTAGGAAGACTTGTGAGCGGAGGCCTTGATGGCCATGAGGTACCGTTACAGTGAATGGGATGGTACGCAAGAACTCTCTCAGCTTGATGCTGATCAGATTCTCGATGCGCTGTCTGATGATTTGATGAATTCCGGTGACCTGCAACATGCACTGAGAAATATGTTACAGCGTGGTATGCAAGCTCCAGAACAAGAGCAACAGGGATTGCGTGATCTACTCCAGCAGCTTCGTCAACAGAGACGCCAACGCCTCGATCAATTCGATCTCAACGCAGTGATGGAAGATATCCGGGCACAGTTAAAAGAGATCCTTGACATAGAGAGAAACACTCTACGCGACCGACTGATCGACTCTGAAGACAATGTCGATGAGTACGATATGGCGGCGGAAGATTCGCGGGTCATTAACACCGAAGAAATAGATATCGATCAGCCATCCCCAACCCGAAATCATTCCGGCGATCGTGATGACTCAATGCCAAATGCAAAGTCGGCCGATCAAAGTCATAAACAGGCCAAATCAGGATTAACTGACCAAGAACAGTTTCAACACATGCTGGAGACAATTGCTCAACGCAAAAGCAATTTCCTTGATTCACTGCCACCAGATCCAGCAGGCCAGATGAAGAAATTACAGGACTACGAGTTCCTCAGTCCTGAAGCACAGAATCGGTATCAGGAGCTTGTCGAACAGCTTAGACAGGCGATGGTGCAGTCATTCTTTGACCAAGTTTCGGATGCAGTTGAAGGAATGTCTCAAGACGACAAGCAGGGTATGAAGGAGATGGTTCAGGACTTAAATGACATGCTCACTGAACGAATGCGTGGTGGGGAACCTGATTTCGAATCGTTCATGAAGAAACACGGCGAGATGTTTGGTGAGAATCCGCCCCAGTCACTTGATGAATTAATATCTCAGATGCAGCAGCAGGCTCAAGCAATGCAATCCTTAGTGGATTCAATGCCTTCTGATCAAGGACAACATCTCCAGAACCTGCTAGGCAACAAGTTCGAGGACGCTGAGTTCGAAGCGGAACTAGCAGAGCTTGCACAGAATCTTGAGTTTCTGAACCCTTCGAATGTGCAGACGCCCGCATATCCATTTCGAGGGGATGAGGAAATTGATTTGCAAGCTGCGATGGAACTAATGAACGAGATGCATGCTATCGACGATCTCGAGACGGATCTCGAAACAGCGCTATCCACTGGAGAGCTTGATCACGTTGATTTAGAGCAGCTGCGCCAGTTACTAGGTGAGGATGCTGTTGAAGCTATCGAAGAACTGAAGAAACTACTTTCCGTACTTGAAGATTCGGGTTATATCCGCAAAGAAGGCGACAAGTGGGAACTCACGCCACGTGGTACGAGGATGATCGGTCAGAATGCGCTTGTGGAGATATTTCGCGAACTGAAGAAGAGCGGTATAGGGAATCATCCTGTACCTCAATCTGGTCGTTATGGTGAACGTCTCGATGAGACGAAGGAGTACGAGTTTGGTGATCCGTTCCATCTAGATATGAGGCGTACGATCATGAACGCGATCGAGCGTGATGGGCCGGCGACGCCGGTTAAGCTACAACCGGATGATTTCGAAATATACCGTTCAGAGTTAGTTACAGAGACTGCGACTGTACTGATGGTGGACTTGTCATGGTCAATGGCGCTTCGTGGATCGTTTCAAGCGGCTAAGAAAGTTGCTCTAGCGTTGCAGAACTTGATTAAGGTTCAGTATCCGCGAGACAGTTTGTATATCATCGGATTCTCAGCCTACGCCCGGGAACTCAAAGCACAGGATTTACCCTACGTCCGTTGGGATGAATCAGTCCTTGGCACGAATATGCATCATGCTTTGCTGATCGCTGAGACTTTACTTGCAAAGCATAGAGGCGGGACACGACAGATTTTGATGATTTCTGATGGTGAGCCTACGGCACACCTAGAGAAAGGTCGTTCGCAGTTTTCCTACCCTCCGAGCCCGATTACGATCCGGGAGACTCTTAAGGTGGTGAAACGTGTTACACAACAGGGCGTCACGATTAACACCTTTATGCTTGATCGCAATTATTATTTGAAAGAGTTTGTGAACCAACTAGCAAAGATTAATGGTGGTCGCGTGTTTTACACGACCCCCGACCAACTTGGTGAATACATCCTCGTAGATTACGTGAAGCAAAGGCGGAAAAAGATTTCCGGACGAAGCTGAGCTGAGTCTTTTTACATAACTGGTTTTCACCACAATTGTTGAACTCAACAATTTTCTCATGTCTGTCTTTTCTCGCGTTTGATAGCTACTTTCTGACTTTTACCAAATCTGAAGCCAGTTCTGTCTGACATTTCTATAAAGATTCTTCGGCACGATTCAGAGTGCCCATGACGAGTCGATAGCGAATCGCATCGGGCAGTTCGCTGGCGGTAGGACGGTCAAAATCCGGCGTGGTGATCAGGACTTGGTCAACCTCATATGCTGTTTCAATGACTCGTTTGCGATGGTTTGCATCGAGCTCGGATAGCATGTCATCAAGGAGTAGGACCGGCGGATCTCCAGTGATCTCGCATGATAAGGCGACTTCAGAGAGTCGCAGAGCGAGGGCTGCGGTACGTTGTTGACCTCTTGAGGCTGAGACAGCCGCATCACGACCACTGATTTGGAATTCGATATCGTCTCGATGAGGGCCAATCTGAGTGCCCCCTTTCCAGACATCTTGCTGGCGCCCTTCCTCGATGGCGCTCCGGAAGTCACTTTCAAATTCGTCTCTAGGGACGTTCTGGATTAATGCGACTGGAAGTGCCGGCTTATAGCGAACAGAAAGCTTTTCATTAGGTGAGCCAAGGGTCGGGTATCGAATTGCAGCATCCTGCCCTAGGCGAGTTAGTGTTGCAGCACGTGCTTGAAAGATCACAGAGCCAGCAGTCGTTAATTCATCATCCCAGAAATCAAGTTCATCAAGACTACCATGGTGTTCGCGGAGTCGACGTAGCAGACTATTTCGCTGTTGTAGTACACGGCTATAGCGCTGAGAAGCGCGCACGTACGTTGGATCGAACTGAGATATCGTCAGATCGAGGTAGCGTCGCCGACCTGATGGTGAACCGGAGATAATAGTTAAGTCTTCAGCTGAGAACATAACAACACGGAGCTGACCAATAAGGTCAGACGCACGGCGGGCAACAGCATTGACGCGGAATCGACGAGAGGTTCGACGATTAGCATCGGAGTCGTTTTCACTAGCTACCACGGCAATTTCGAGGGTCGTTTGTCCATCGCGTTTGTCGATCTCGCCGACAATTCGCCCCCCGGGCAATGTTTCGTCACGAAGTGCTTGCCAACGAATCAGATCGATATCGTGTCCACCACGCTGGCTACGTGTTGTAGCCAGCATTGCTACGGCATCGAGGAGATTCGACTTTCCGGAAGCGTTTTCACCGGCGATTACATGAATTCCGCGCTCAAGCTCCAGCTCGAGACGTTCATAGGTACGGATGTTTGTCAACGAGAGTCGTGTCAGATGCATGCCAGTCGTATTATCACATGACTTGCCTAGTTCTCGACCATAGTGACGATAGTCGCTTACCAGTGGTGGTTGATCTAGCTCGATCGTACCTCCTAAATTTCGAGTAATTCAGAGAATCTATACCCACAACAGCACCGTACAGTTGCTCGTGTTCCGGGCAGCAAAGTGTCGGCGAGTCAGCGGAACAGGATAATTTGAGAGACAAGCTGAGTGGTCGATTAATATCGATATGCTTGTCTAGATCACAGATTAGTGTTTCGAAATGAGTAAGTTCTTTCTGAAAGATGGCTTCCTGCGAGTTTCGGTACGGATATCCTGTATCGTCCCGCACGGGCTTCCATTTTATTGCTCAGGAGAATGGTGTTCTTGATCGGGATACATACGATCATTTCTAGACAGAACGAGGAGTATTTTGCATGGCCGATCCATTACGTGTGGCGTTTATAGGTGCTGGCGCGAACACGACGCTTCGTCATCTCCCTGGATTGCTCGCCATTGAGGGAGTGACAGCGATTGCTGTTTGCAATCGCTCTACCCAGAGTAGTCAGAGAGTAGCTGATGAATTCGGTATCAGCAGAATAGAGGATGATCCAGCAGCTATTTTTGCGGCTGATGATATTGATGCAATTTGCATTGGTACATGGCCTTATCGCCATCGCGATTATACGGTCCGCGCTCTCGAATCAGGAAAACATGTATTGTGCGAGGCGCGGATGGCGATGAACGCATCTGAAGCCCGAGAGATGCTGGCCGCATCCCAACAACGAGAAGACCTCGTTGCTCAACTGGTACCAGGGCCAATGGATCTACTGGTATGGAGAACCATTAAAAGGCTTGTTAAGGAACGAGTATTAGGTGAGATTAGAGAAGTGCACGTTGATGTGACTAATGGGTCGGCGATCGATAGATCCCTTCCATTGCATTGGCGTAATGCAACAGAATTTTCCGGGCACAATGTGATGATGTTTGGAATATTCAACGAAATTATTAATCGTTGGTTTGGCGAAACTGAGAGTGTGATTGCTGATGGGGAAACTTTTGTGAAGACTCGCCATGATGAGGCATCAGGTCGCGACTTTTTCATCGAGATTCCGGACAGTCTTGGTGTATTTGCAAAAATGTCCAACGGTGCTCGTGTTAATTATCGGATCAGTACTATTACACATGCAGCTCCTCCACTGACGATTGCTGTCTATGGTTCCGAAGGGACATTACGTTGGCTTGGTGAAGATGATTTAACCTTTGCAAGTCTCGGAGAAAATCCGAAGTCAGTCATACCTGACGAAGGCACGGCAATCGGTTGGAATGTTGAAAAAGACTTTGTCGACTCGATTCGGGAAAACAAGCCGGTGGAGCTGACTAACTTTGATGCCGGTCTTCATTACATGCGCGTTACCGATGCTGTTCACCTATCCCTTGCAGAAGGTCGTGTCGTGAACCTAGATGAGGTCTAGTACTCACGATGGCGAACCATTGTAGGTCTTTCGAGAATTTGAAAGCACGTGGTCAGCTAAGTGTGGTCTTGAAGTGAGAGGAGCACGTGTCTATCGTTTTCAGCTTGGTGATCCGATCAACCGATCACCGTCGATGTTGTTGTTGCGATTTTTAGTCAATGGCATCGGATTGTTCCTCGCCAGTGTCATCGTTAGTGGTATCGAGATTAATGATTGGCAATCATGGCTTGCCGGGACAGCGATCTTCGCAATTGTAAACGTAGTACTGAAACCGATTGCGATGCTTGCTTCATGTTGTTTAATTGTCGCCACGTTTGGTTTTTTCGTTTTATTTGTCAACACAGCACTGCTAGGGCTCACTGCATGGGTCGCAGGGCAGTTGGAGCTGAATTTCGTTGTCGATGGTTTTTGGTCAGCATTCTTTGGAGCTTTGATCATTTCAGCTGTATCACTGATTGAGACACTCGCGATTCGAAAGCGACGACGAGTTTCAGAGCGAGAGCACTAAGTATGTATTTTCCGATACAGAGTCTGCATTAGATGGGCCTCGAATCTCTGACCGCGGAAATGGGAATAACACACTCTGATCGATACCGTCGTCTTGCTAGGTTCTATTACCAACGGTGATGCCACTTTTTCGCTGCATTCGCGGCCCTCGACCTTTCCGGGAAGGTGTACCCGGAGCCTCAAGTCGGACAGCGCAAGCCTTGTACTCAGGTATACCGGCAGCTGTATCAAGCTGGTCGTTGGTCAGGAAGTTAGCGGCAACCCCCTGGAGCTGCACGAAGGGCACAAATATTTCACCACGCTGCATTCGGTCACTGATGTGAACTTCAGCTACGATCTCGCCACGTCGAGAAGCGATTTGGACATCTTCGCCATTTGAAAACCCCAGCCGTTTTGCATCGTCAGCATGTATGTCCACGGTAACAACTGGAACTGTGGCAAGTAGACCGGGAACGTGCCGGGTTATGACTCCACCATGCCAGTGATAGAGAGAACGCCCAGTGATGAGAGTGAGCGGAAATTTCTTAGAAGGTAGTTCAGCAGCTGGGGGCCCTTGTTCGACAGCAACAAATTTCCCTCTTCCACGGGGGAAGCTATTTTCGAATAATCGAGGTGTCCCGGGGTGTTCATAATCCGGACAGGGCCATTGGATCCCACCGTCTTGCTCGAGACGCTCATGCGAGAGTCCGGCAATGATCGGTGTCAGTTTGGTCATCTCCTCGAAGATTTCCGTGGATGAATTGTGCTGAAAGCCAAAAGCGGATCGTTCTAGGATTTGAAGGATGCGGCGTGCGATTTCGTTTGTGATCGCCCAGTCATCTCGTGCTTTTCCTAGTGGCTCGATAATTGGTCGCACGAGCTGGACTCGACGTTCACTATTCGTAAAAGTACCGTACTTTTCTGCGAACGAAACTGCTGGTAATACGACATCTGCGATCTCGGCGGTTTCATGCATGAAAATGTCTTGTACGACTAGGAAGTCGAGTCGTTCGAAAGCCTCTCGCGCGTGTGCAAGGTAGGGATCAGAGAGCAACGGATTTTCACCGACAACGTACATTGCCTTGAGATCACCAGTAAGCATTCTTTCAATCATTGCAGTCGATTGGAGGCCTGGATCTGTCGGTAGATCTGAATCCCATGCCTTCGACCAGCGAGCGTTGACTTCGAGGTCGTCTACTGGTTCATAGCCAGGCATGACATTAGGGAGGCAGCCTGAATCGGAACAACCTTGGACGTTATTTTGGCCTCGTAGCGGTGAGATGCCATTTCCAAAACCGCCGACCTGACCGGTGAGCAGAGCAAGGTTAATTAGCGAGCGAGCGTTGTCTGATCCCATGGTGTGCTGAGTAACCCCCATGCCCCAGATTAGGCACGAGCCCCGCTCTTCACCGTTTTGTCCCGGCTGCGGACGAGCATAGAGTCGAGCAGCGGTACGAATGTCTTTTGCGGAGACTCCGGTAATTGATTCTGCGATTTCAGGTGAAACTTGCTCGACTACTTTTCGCCAGGCGTCGAATCCCTCGGTTCGGGAGTCTATAAATGCATTATTCTGCAAATTCTCTTTGAGAATCACATGGGCCATCGCGTTAAATAGCGCGATGTCGGTTCCGGGGTGCGGTTGGAGGTGGACTTCAGCCGTGTCACAGAGATCGATCCGGATCGGATTAACAACGACCAGAGATGCTCCGCGTTCTTGTACGGCACGTCGGAGTCGAGAGGCCACGACAGGGTGATTTTGTCCAGTATCACTGCCAACGACGAGTAAGGTGCCTGCCTGATCGTAATCCTCATAGGAGTTACTGGTGGCACCAGAGCCGACCTGTTCCATGAGTGCTACAACGGATGGTGCGTGACAGAGTCGGGAGCAATGATCGACTGAGTTTGTTCCCATTACAGCACGTGTAAACTTCTGTAATACGTAGCCGTCTTCATTAGTTGCTTTTGCTGAGGCAATTGAAGCAAAAGAGCCGATAGAGTCGGCAAAACGGTGAGCGACAAGGTCTAATGCGTCATCCCAACTGGCTGATTCCAATTTGTCATTACGGCGGATTAACGGCGTGGTCAGGCGTTCGTCGGATTGTGCAAACTCGAGCCCGAAGCGTCCTTTGACGCAGGTCATCCCCTGAGATGAGTCATTACTGTGATCTCCGTCGACCCAAGAGATCTGTCCGTTTGATTTATGTACTTTTAGTCCACAGCCAACACCGCAGTAGGGGCATGTAGTGGTAGTCACATCATCATTAGCGCTGTTACTACGGCTGGCGGTCGCAGGGTCACTGTGTTTAGGAAGAAGGGCACCGGTGGGGCACTGTGAGACACATTGTCCACAAGAGGTACAGGTCGACTCTTCCCATAGGGAGTCGAAAGCGGACCCAATTCGAGCCGTTTCTCCCCGTCCGTTGATGCCGATTGCTCCGATATGTTGCGTTCGTTGGCAGGCGTCGACGCAGCGGCCGCAAAGAATACAGTCCGACATATTCAACTGAAAGAAGATGTTCGATTCATCACGAGGATGTCTTGGGCTCGGTGTGAAGGACGACATCTCAATGCCGTGAGAGCGTGCATGTTCAGCAGCTAGACCACGGCCTCGGCCATCATCCGACATCCCTATGGTTAGATCGAGTACGCCACGTCGAACACGTGTGACTCGCTCTGATGTGGTGTTGACGATCATGCCGTCAGCGACAGGTGTATGACAGGAGGCCGCGAGACGCGGTGTTCCTTCAATTTCGATGAGGCAAGTGCGGCATGCTCCCAGCGGGTTACGGCTTTCAGGTTTGCAAAGGTGTGGTAGATCGATACCGGCGGCGAGCACGGCATCTAGGAGCATTGCGCTGCGAGGAACAAGAACTTCACGACCGTTGACGATGATCGTGACTGATGCTTCGATAACATCGAGTATTGAGTTCTCGTTCGTGGGGGATGTTGCCATCATGATCGAGCTCCGGGCTGGTGTGAATCTATTCGCATATGGTAATTCAGTGTTAGAAGGCTGTGGGGAATTGGTCGAGTGCAGATTGAATTGGCCGGCCGGCCATACCGCCGAGTTGGCAGAGCGATCCCTCGGTTAGTATCTCAATTAGGTTAGCGATTTCCTTCCGATGCTCAGCCGGATGCTCGAGAAGTGCGACCATGCGGGTGGTACCTTCGCGGCACGGTGTGCACTCACCGCATGACTCTCTCATGTTGTAAGAAGCTAATTCGCGTGTAATTTGGGAGAGATCCGTGTTTGAACCGAAGGCTACCACTCCACCAGCACCCAATGATCGCATTTCGAGTACTTCCTCGAATTGTTCAGCCATCACGAACACGCCAGAAGGACCTCCGATCAGGATCGCTTGCACATCCAGAGGATTTGTCCCTGCCATGACAAGTAGGCTCGTCCAGGTCGTGGCCCCATCTACAGGGATCTCGTAGAGACCAGGGCGAGGTACATCACCTGAGAGCGAGACGAGTTTAGTTGGTGGCGGAGGTTTTTCGAATACGGTGGTAATGGCGCAGAGCGTCTCTGCATTGTTGATGATGGTGGGGTTGCCGAAAAGACCTCGGTCGGTGGCATAGGGTGGCTTGTAGCGTGGAACTGGACGCTCACCTTCGATGCTGTTGAGTATTACTGATTCTTCTCCGCAAACGTACCCACCCGCACCTGAACGAACATGGATCTTCAGTCCGAAGGTTTGGTTCCAAGCAGCGCCACTGAAGATTTCTGCCGCAGCTGCATCAGCAAGGGCATTTTCGAAGATCGCACGTGCTGTCCTTGCCTGTCCGTTGATGTAGACATAGGCACGTTCGAACCCGACGGCATAGTGGGCAATCAATATGCCTTCGATTAATCGGTGAGGGTCTCCCTCGAGAAGATGGCGATCCTTAAATACGCCTGGTTCCCCCTCTTCTGCGTTTACGACGAGCATTCGGGGGCGGTGTGTGTCTGCTGCTGCAAGTCGCCATTTTGTAGCAACGGGGAAATGCGCACCGCCACGGCCAGTGAAGCCCGCATCTTCTATCGCATCAAGAAGTTGCTCTGGCGTACTGGTCAACGCGCGATCAAGTGCGCTGTAGCCACCTTGCGCCAGAACATCTCCTAGTGTCCCGTCGTTGCGACCGAGACGTGCGGTAAGACCCCGTCCACCGGTCCCCGCGTAGTTGGCTTCGTCGCCACAATCTCCGTTGAAGCAAGCGATTACGTCATCGATACCGTGAAGGTCGAGACGCTCGAATCGGCGCATGTAGGTTCCCTGTGCAACTGTCGCCGCCGGGGCGGCCCAGTTGGCGCCGTCAGATGCCGCTTCGACCACTGAGTCTGAACGATCACCCAGAGCGATTCGCAGTTCCTCCAAGTAACGTGTTGCTCCCATAGCATTTCCGGCTGTCCCACAGTGGACGAGAATGCGAGGTAGCCGAGGTGCAGGATGCTGTTCGCGGAGGCGTGCTAATGGAGCAGACGCGTTGGTTTTCACGAATTGACTCGATCTCGGAATTCTTCGACGGACACACGGCCAAAGAGCTGTTCATCTTCGTCACAGATCACAGGCGCGAGTGCGCACAAAAACTGGCAGTCGATACGAGCAGTGTTTGGTATTTGGTCGAGGAGTTTGTCTGCGCCAGCAAGGTTACAGGCGATACCCGTACAAACATGCCACTGCCCCGGCACGGGAGGCTCAAGGCGTAGCTCTGAGTAAGCTGTTGTCGTTGCGTAGACTTCAGACAGAGGGACCTGAACGTGGTTGGCTACGTAACTGATCGCTTCGCGCGGTAACCAGTCAAGCGCTTGGTGCATTGCAAGTAGTGCCGGGAGGAGTTGGTCTTTATCACGTGGCAGAGCATCGACACCGGACGTTCCGTCTTGCATCGCCTCTAGGTTGATAGACAATTCTTCGTTAGTCATCAAAGTATTGTATGAGCGGAACCGTTCAGGTGACCCATGGGAAAGCTCTAATTTTTCGAGATCCCATTAAATGCTAGGTTACAACGACCTCGTCGCCAATGCGGAGTACCGATGCTGCACGAGGTCTTGCTAATACTCCCATTGTTGGTTTTTCCTGATCGAACTCTTGCGTCAATGTTTGCATTACAGGGTGATCGCGTTCACCGGTTATCGGGTTAGCGTGAGTTGCAAGGCACCTCACAACTGTTCCTGTCACTTCGAACTCACTACCGCCGATCTCAATGGTTTGACCGATCCAGTTTAGTTCATCCCAGGGTTCGGCACCGTCTATGGTTACGTTCATCCGAAAACGCCGTTCGTCAAGAGCTTCACCGAGATGCTCCGAAAGCGCCTCGATGCTGGCGCTCGAGACTAGCGTAATCTGGTGAGCCTTTCGATCGTGGAAGCGGGGCGTCATTCCATCGCCAACGAGCCGTAATGGAAGCCGATTCTCGTGACCGGAGAATGGATTGATCTCAAATTCCTGCACCAGATCGGTTATTGCTTCAACGATTTGTTTACGGTCACTTTCGTTTCGAACATCACCGGCAGCGAGGTCTCTATCGGCATAAGTCAGAAAAAGTTGTTGTGATACGGAATCGTAGCGAGCGTTGATCTTGGCGAAACCTGGAGTGTTCCCCATCGTCAAGAACGAAGCTTTGCCACGCCAACCTTCTTGGTCGGACTCGCCAGCGTCAGCGAATAGGAAACCAAGTACTCGATCACCTTCTACTGCACCATCACTGGCGACATGGATTTGATCGACTGAACACGGTGTTAAACCCTTGATAGGGAATTTATACAAGCGAGCGACTCTTGGCATATATGCTCCGAATCATGCACAAAAATATTGTGCTTATCCAGCAAGCTTACCTAGTCAGCAGAGAAGGAGGGTGATTCCGTGAAGGATTCACACACGGATTGAGCTGGAATTGCCCTGCTTTGTGACTTCTATGCGTTCTGGTAGGCGTTCCGCGATCTCTTCGATGTGCGAGACAACACCGATCATTCGTCGGCCGCTCGCAATGGTTTCGAGGCCTTGCACAGCAAGGTCTAGTGATTCCGTATCAAGAGCGCCAAATCCTTCGTCGAGAAAAAGGGACTCAAGAGAAACCGCACCGGTCAGACCCGCTATGTGTGGTAGTTGCTCGGAGAGAGACAACGCTAGGGCTAGGCTCGCGAGGAAAGTTTCGCCGCCTGATAGCGTTTTTACTGAACGTCGCTCGTCGCCATTTAGTCGATCGATTACGACGAATTCATTCTCGTCAGATACTAATTCGAATCGCCCTGCTGTGAAGCGCTTGAGTTGGTAGCTTGCGTCGGCCGCCAGCACCTGCATCGCCTCACGTTGGATATAACCGACGAATCGGTCACCTCGCAATTCGCGTTCCATCGCACTGTTTAAACTCGATTTTGAACGGTTGGAAATGATCTCATCATTCATTCGCTTTGCTTCAACAGTTTCGTGCTTAGCTTGAGTGATCTGTTGACTGAGGGAACCCGCGTTGATTGCTACCTCGTCTCTTTCAGCTTCAAGTTTGAGCACCAACTCCTGCAAAGATTCTGATTTGTTTTCTACCGCCGTTCCAATAAGTTCACTCCATGCGTCGGTAAGTGCTGCGCTATCAGTTGTGGCCTGCGTGCGAGCAACTTCATGTTGCTTGATAGCATTTTCGGCTACTTCGGCGAGCTTTATTCGTTCCTGTTCGGCCACTCTAAGCGTGGCTGTAGTTTCGGCGATTTTGGATCGAGCAGTGATAATTTCTTGATCCAAGATGTTTGCGCGTGTCAGTGTTTGTTCAGTCACTACAAGAGCCTCATTTAATGTTTCCTCCTCGCTACTGCTGAGAGTGTTTTCATAACTGTCAAGACGACGTTTGGCCTGTCTAGCGGCCTCGGTTGCGGCCTCGCAACGAGCTTCGGCAGCTGCGATGTTTTGCTTGAATTTCGCGTGCTCAGCGTCGGCTTGCTGACGAATTTTTCTCGCAGACATGTCTTCTTTTCTTAACAAACGCCAGTGTTCGATGTTGTCGGCTAGGATTTCTATATTTTCGATCGGTTCAGATGACTCTGATGGCTTGATTTCATCTGGAACGCTAGCGAGCAATATGCGCAAGTTCTCCAGATTAGATTTCAACTCGGATGTGATGTTCGCGGTGTTGATTTGTCGTTTCTCGGCGATGGCATAGTCCATACGGCAGAGCTCTAACTCATCTCGTATGGTGTCGCGTGAAGTACCAAGGCAATCGAGTTTGTTATCAATTGTCGATAACCGAGCTTCAGCGTTTGTAAGGTCATCTGCTGCATTTTCGACTCGCGCAGCTGAGGCTCCTAGTTCGGTCTGGGCTCTCGTCAGTTCGCTTTTTGCTTGCTTAAGTGATTGTCGAGCCTTTTCGAGGGCTAATTTAGCTTTCTCAACTGCTCCGTCATCCTTTTCGGACGAGAGATTTGTAATTGAATTGCCACAAATGGGACATAAATCTCCTTGAGTGAGTTCGGAGCGAATCATGGTTGCTTGGTCTATTTGCCGCGTTTCGGCGAGGCTTATCTCTGCTGATTCAACTCGCGAGTTGGTATCGGTGAGCAACTGTTCGGCTGAAGTCGCATCCCGTCGCGCTTGCTCGAATACACTTACCGCTGCGTTTTGAGCCGCGAGACTCTTTGAAAGTTCCTCATTAGCTGCTTCTAACGAATTGATTCGTTTCTCGATGGCGTCGTATTGTTCCTTTGCAGTGCGCTCTTTAAGGTCTGATTGTTTTATTTGATTCTCTATGTCTGAAAATAAATGCGATATACCGGTAACTATCTTTCCGAGCTGTTCGGTGCTCGAGAGCAAGGCATCGTTTGCGGCAACTTCATTCTGTGAGGCGCTTGATGCTTGTTGAGCTGCATTGGCAGCCGAAGCGACTAAAGCGTTGTGAGCATTCGTCACTCGTTCAAGTGTGCTCTGGTTTTCAGCAAGTTCTTTCTCAGCTGTCTTACGGAGTTTCAGCTGTTCGATTTGACTGAGCAGTTTCTGGTGAGATGCTGCATCGTAGTCGAGTGTTGCTCGTTCGTTTTCGAGTTCATCAAAATTCCGCTTGGCTTCAATATTCTTATTTAATTCCTCACCGCAAGATTGGTCGGCTTTGGTTAGCAGTTCGCTTGTTGATTCTGCCGTCTTCGCAGCTTCTAGTTCTACTCGCGAAGAGTCATGATCAGCATGCACGAGAGCCTCGAGGGTTTTCAATGCGTCTCGACGTTTCGTAAGACTAGATAGGTGACGTTTTACTTCCTCGTGTTCTATTTCAAGTTCGTCAATTCGTTGTGGTGATGCAAGGTCGAGTTGTTCAAGTTGAGCTTCGATTGTCGTTGCGCGTTCTTGGGCAGCTTTTGCTCGTTGATTTGCGATTTTACGTGCGTCGTCATAGACCCCGAGGTGTAACAATTTCGTGAGAATGGATCGGCGATCGCTCTGATCGCCTTTGAGAAAGGTGTCGAACTCGCCTTGTGGGAGAAGCATGGTACGAGTGAAAGTTTTGAAATCCATTCCTAGCAATGTCTCGATCTCACTCGTTACCTCACGGGAGCGATCGGCTAAGGAGCGCCAGTTGCCATCAGCTCGCATTTGTTCGAGACGTGTACCCGCGGTGGCAGGTGCCTTACGAACCACTCGGTATGTTTCGTTGTTTGTTGCGAAATCGAAGCGGACCTGCATTGAGGTGGAGCCATGAGAGATAAGTTGGCGGGTAGATGTGCCGACACGCGCAACCTGTCCGTAGAGTGCCCACGTGATTGCGTCCAGTAGCGAGGACTTACCGGCTCCAGTTGGTCCCGTAATTGCGAATAGGCGCCGATTCTTGAAATCCACGACTACTTTTTCGCGGAATGCTGTAAAGCCCTGCAGTTCGAGACGTAGCGGTTTCACTTTGTCGATACTGCTTCGTTTACTAGTTCCCGGAACAGTCTTAAAACTTCTTCCGATGGTTCGGCACCGTGCTGGCTCAAGTAGTAGCGGATAAATAGCTGTTCTGGTGCTAGGTCGGCAAAATCAACTTCTGTCTCTGAATCCTCGCTGCGATCATAATCGAGCCGAACGTCGACGATTCCTGGTAGCGAATCACGGATTCGCTGTACTAAACCTGCTTCTGGCGTGCTGACATCTAACACGACTCGGACATGATCGTCTCCGATGGACTTTCCGGCCTCGAGTACATCAGTGACACTTCCCCTGAGCTCGATGAGTTGACGACCAGCGGTTAGTGATACATCGCGGTGCTCTACTGGACGCTCAGGAAGCGCATCGATGATTCTCACAATCTTTTGCTGTCCAATTTCGCCAAAGTCAAGCTGAACGATCGAACCGGCATACGCAGCAGCTCCGTTCGGAGCGTCGACGATAACTTGTGGTTGATGAATATGTCCCAGTGCTATGTATTGCGGTGTCGATGGCAAACGTGATGCGTTTATACCGTATGCCTGCTCGATATGTAATCGACGTTCCGAACCATCGACTGAAGCGAGCAGCGCGCCGTCCACGAAGAGATGTCCGAGCATTAGGTGTATTGCTCCGGGAGTAAATCCTTGTGCAAGTTGTGAGTAAATCTCCTCGACGGAGTCTTCGTAAATTCCACGGG
The DNA here is from genome assembly GCA_002455955.1 of Dehalococcoidia bacterium UBA6627. GTDB lineage: Bacteria > Chloroflexota > Dehalococcoidia > UBA2979 > UBA2979 > UBA6627. Next base: position 3,276 of record DKLZ01000021.1, on the reverse strand, counting down.
TTTTGAACTCTTCATTGAGCAATTCGACACCATCGAGTGCTCGACCCTCTGGTACCCACGGAATTGCTGCGATTTCAGCACATTCCCCGCCGCGCTCGATCTTCACTATTCCGCCCTGCTGCGGTGTTCGGATAAAGCCGCGTGTTTGCACTTTTAGCATCTCCGAGAGGCGTCCAATCCCTTCGAGTTTTCGTGGATTGTCATGATTGCCCGAGACCATCACTACTTCGATGTCTTGCTTGACCAACCGTCGGAGCATATCGAATAGGAGACGGTCTGCTTCAGCGGCGGGCGAAGCGCTGTCCCAGATATCACCTGCGATTAGTACTGCATCGACTCGCTCTTCGACCGCAATGTTGGCGATCTCAATCAGGACAGCTTCCAATTCAGCCGAGCGGCTTTTGCCACGGATTTGACGGCCCAGATGCCAGTCGGCAGTGTGTAGAAAGCGCATCTGTTAGTCCAATATTGGGTTGTCGTCGAAACGTGACATGATGTCGCGGCTACCGCCGGGTCTATTCGAGAGAGACTCAGAGGCCACCTCGGACTTGCGTGTTGCCCATGAAGGATGAGGAAATCGTACTAGGAGTGGTACTGGAATTTCAGGTTGTTGAATGATCATTGAACCAGGCGTGAGCAAAGTTGCTCGTTCTCTCCAAGTTGTCCCTAGATACCGATACTCGCTTCGTTGTGCCTCGGCAGTATCTAGGCGTCCAACGATCCGAAACGAGGAATTCGCGACGATTCGTTGCTCTACCTCACTAGCGGTCTGTTGGGCGCCGATGAGGATCAACCCAAGTGATCGTCCACGTTCAGCAATGTCGAGAAGTGTCTCCTTGATTGGACTGTAGCCCTCACGCGGAGCGTACTTGTTCAGCTCGTCGACGACGACAAACACTGGTGGTGCGTTTTCGGATGCGCCGAGTGCTTCGCGCTCTTCGAGTAGTTCCGCAAGCAGGACGCCGACGACGAACCTTTGAGCACGATCGTGGAGTCGGTGCAGATCGACCACAGTGATCTGCCGCCGACGTTCGATACGGTGAGAAACTGGGTCAGCGAACTGATCGCTGCGCACTAGATGACCCAAGTGTCGCGCACCATTTCTAAGTCGGCGCATGAAAGCGCGAATCGTACCGATAGATGCTTGTCCATAACCGCGGCCAGCCCACGAGACAGCGAGTGAATCAGGGTCGGGATCGAGGTGGGTCTCGATAGCGTCCACGAGTTCGTCGAACGTCGTTACATCGATCCTGTCAATGCTTACCTTGCCTTCAGCACTCTTCCGTGCCTCGGTACGTAGGTGTGTCGAGATAGTATCGACGAGTGTTGCTATCTGTGTTTGGTCGGTGTCCGCTTCCACAAACATAAATCGTAAGTATCCACGCTCGCAGAATTCACGAAGAGTCCAGAAGAAACCGGTTACACCATCGGTGCGCGAACCTGTGTCAGGCAATGGTTGATCACCTTGTCTCACCGGTGCGAAAAATCCGACTGAACCGAAGGGCCCAGCTGGGAGATTCATCGCTTCGTAGACTTCTCGCAATGTTGGATCTTTCTCCAGACGTTGATTTGTTTTATCGAGAAACAGAAGGTCTTCACCCTTCACGTTGAAGACTAGCGCGCGCGAATTTGAGGTTAGCTCACCCAAGCATCGTCCTTCGAACAGGGTATAAAGTAGGTACGTGGCGTAGGAGGTCTTTGTCGCAACACCCGAGATGCCAGAAATGTTGATGTGGGCGCCTTTGTGCCCATCAAGAAAGTCGAGATTTCCGTTTATCGTTGACACTTCGGACAAGTCACCTCGTGAGAGACCAAACGGAAATTGCCGCTCCATAGTGTCAAAGAAAAGTGCTCGGTTTCGCGCTTCACCGTTGGCCAGACGGACTGTGTCACCTGGCATTGGTGGAACGTAGATTTCAGGGTCGACACGGGTCACAGCAACGTGTGCCGAAACTACTGGTTCGGCTGGCAAAATCCCCTCTTTCACCAACGCGACGTCGGAAGCTAACTGCACACCTTCGTGTCGCGCAGAGACCTCATCTACCACACCGTATACGTCTATGCTGCGACCGTCAGGGAGTGTCGTGCGCACCTGCACTACATCATCTAGTTGCAGATAGTGATCGGGAGTCACGAATACCGAGAAGCTGAGAGGCGATGACAATTCTCGTTCGGTTCCGAGAACAAACCCTCTGAATCCTTTGCTCTGAGTGACATCATCACTGTCCTGTCTAGTGATGACGTCATGTTCGCTATGTTCATCGTGGAACGATCCTAGGGAGGGATGCTGTTTTGACGGTTCAACGGAGGTCATGCGGATACTGCCTCACGGTCTAAGTGCTTGGTCAAAAGTCGCTGCACCCAGCTTCGATCTCCGAGCCGATGCGTCAACATGGTCTCGAGTGCACCGACTGGTACAAGGTTATGCGGTGCTCTTGGGTCTTTGCCTGGAGCTGATGATAGATGAGGTAGCAGCTGAGCAGTTGCGTCAGCGAGCATGGTCGCTTCTTCGAGGGATAAAGTTCCGGATGCTTCAAGACGCATCAGGCCAGAAAGCGGATGATAAATACGGTTGAGGTGTCGCAGTCTCACAAACCAAGAGTAACGCCCTTTAAACTGACCGGATTCCAGACCTGTTCTTGGTGGGATCATAAACAAAGGTGTTCGTTCTCCGGGATGGAGGGTAGGTAGTAGTTCGCGTTCGGACGCGCCTATGTACCATTGTTGAATTCGTTTCACATAACCCACTATTCGGCGCCCGGGGGTTCGAACTGAGCGAAGTGGGCCGTCCAAGAGTGTGAGAACTGATTCGTTCCGAGAGAGCTCAGTAGCAAGCTTTGCCTCTTCGTCAAGCATTGCTTGGCTTAAGGCGCCTATCAGGGCATTCGCGTTCGTCGCATTTGGAACTTGGCGAGACTTGAAGGTTAACGTTGCCACACTCGAGGTGATCACGTGGTTAGGCGTTGAATCACTAGCATGCAGATAGCGTCTTTCAATGCGGATCGACTCTTTGATCATGTGCGAACTGCGGGTAGGTCCGATGTCGCAGTGGACGGCGCCGACTGCATAGGAACCGAATAGCCCGAAAAGCGTTGTTTCATCGTCCATATCTTCGAGTGTGTGAGCTTCGGTACGTCGCACGCCGTCGATAATTTGTACCGGTAGATAGGGCAAAGGTGCTGGTGTAATCGGAGCCCATACATCGTGTTCGATCCGAATGTCGATAGGTTCGATTGGCTTGGGATCTGATTCGATGTCGTTGGACATCGAAGGCCC
>DKLZ01000042.1 GCA_002455955.1 Dehalococcoidia bacterium UBA6627 | reverse complement strand
ACTAATCCAAGCTTTGCGGGCCGATTACTTCTGGAGACAAAGCTTTGGCAAGATCTTAGGCTTTTCCTCACTGGTTATGACGGGTGGAATGATCGTGGGACCAGTCGTTGCCGGCATCTCCTACGACACCACGGGTTCGTATGTAATTGGTTTCACACTACTTGCAATATTGGCGTCTCTGGGTTCAATGTTCTTCATGTTCGCAACTAAACCATCCCCGCCACCTCCTGAACATTTCTCTGCTCCTAACTGAATCACTTAAGCTAAAGCCATCTTGGTAGCAGTACAGATAATCGATTCACGTACCTAAGACTCTAAGGAGTTCAAATGCTTACGTTCTCATTTCGACTGCCACCAGGCCCAGACACCGTCCGCTTCGCACAACTCGCCGAGGATTTCGGTTACGAAGGCGTATGGATCCCTGATGTCCCTGCTTTTGGTCACGATATCTGGATCACGATGTCACGCGTGGCCGAGGCAACCAAACGAATAAACGTCGGCGCCGCGGTGATCATTCCTAGTTTCCGACATCCTCTCGCCCAAGCATCCGCGATCGCGACACTAGAAGCGCTCGCACCAAAGCGAATCCGAATCGGATTCGGCACCGGATTTACGGGACGATCGGGGCTTGGGAAACCTCCAATAACGCTCCGCCATATGCGGAGACACATCGAACAGGTTCGCGGCTTGCTGCAAGGTGACACCGTCGATATTGAGGGTGGGCTCGCCCAGTTACTTGCAAGCGACGGTTGGCTTCCCTCGCGACCAATAGACGTACCGTTACTCGTCGCGGCAAACGGACCACGTGGTCGTCAATTGGCTCACGAAATCGGCGATGGACTAATCACGCTTGGCGGAGCTGCTTCGGGATTTGACGTATGCTTCGCTTCCGTGAATGGCACAGTGTTAGAGAACGACGAAGACGCAACCACTCCACGGGTACAAGCCGCTACTGCGCCACTTGTGGCGACCAAATACCACGGCAGTTGGATCAACGACCCGGACAGCGTGCGAGATCTCCCTAACGGACAAGCCTGGCTAGAGAGCGTGGAAGAGGTACCAGAGGCCGTCCGCCACTTATCTGTTCATCGCGGTCACAATTTAGAGATCATTAACGGGCACGACGAGCTCGTGGATACAAGCCAATCAACAAAAATGACCTTCACAGGTACACGCGATGAGCTAAGGACAAGGCTTGAAGAACTGGAGTCCGCAGGTGCAAGTGGAGTAATCTTCGGCACCAGTGGTGCCGATGTTGAGCGCGAACTCCGATGCTTCGCAGAGGTCGCGGGGCTCTAGCAAAAAAAACTTCCTCACACTCATATCGAAAGGACCTTCCTTGAGCTATTACGAAATTGGACCGGACCAACTTGCAGCGATGGAGAAATTTGCCATGACGAACAATGACCCGATCGTCATGGTGAACCTTATGAAAGTTCGCGAACATGCTGAGTATGGTCCTGATTCTCTGGCTGATCCCTGTTCAGGTTCTGAAGCAATGGACCGCTACCGACATGGTTCAGCTGAGGTTCGCAAGCAGTCAGGGGCGAAAATAGTGTGGCGCGGGGAACCGACATTGCTACCGATCGCTCCGAAGGACGAAGAATGGAACAGCGTCGTACTAGTATCGTACCCGAATACGGCCGCGTACCTTAAGATGCGCTCAACACCGGAGTATCAGGCAGCAAGGCTTCATCGCCAGGCAGGACTTGACGATTCGCGGCTATTGATGTGCATACCAGACATCGAATAATCGTATCCACTGCAACGTCATGACCTAGCGCCAACACATTCTAGTGGGTACACCTATAGCTGTTCAGGATGGTTAACAGTGCTCGCACAATGCAATTGCCTCCTCCGAACGAAAATTTGATTTGCACGTAATTTAATGAGGTACCAATGCCCGAATTCGAGAACATCCTCTATGAGATAGACGGACCAGTCTTGACTATCACCTGGGATCGGCCAGAAGCACTCAATGCTATTTCGCAAAATCTTGAGCACGAATTTCATCAAGCACTCGATATCGCTGCCGAAAATGAAGCAATTCGTTCCATCATCGTTACCGGCAGTGGCCGTGCGTTCTCAGCTGGGTACGATATCTCTGCTGACAGCAGCAAACGACCTCGCCTTCCAACAAGCGCTCATTTAAAGCGTCAATGGGGTTCATCGATGCTTGGTACCGGGGGACCTGCGCACATCATGCATCTAATGGAACATCCGAAACCCATCATCGCTGCAGTTAACGGCTGGTGTATTGGTGGAGGTTTCTGGTACTCACTTGCTTGTGACATCACGATTGCTTCGGATCAGGCAACTTTCGGTCAACCAGAGATTCGAATGACGTCGAATACAACCGTTCTGTTTGCAATCCTTTGTGGATGGAAAAACGCGCATCGATACGCACTAACAGGTGACCATTTCGATGCCCAAGAGGCACTACGCATCGGAGCGATCAACGAAGTGGTACCGCATGATCAACTACTAGAACAAGCTCGAGCACTAGCATTGCGACTTGCAAAAGTTCCGTCTGAATCGGTCCGGCTCAACAAGGCGATCACGACATACGGACTCGATGCAATGGGCCTGCGTTCTGCTCTAAATATGAATGGTGCGCTCTCCACAATTGTTGAGGCTGCAAACGACGGCCCGGATGTTGAACACCTTGATCGGGCACAGGTAGAAGGTGGCTTTGGTGCATTCCTTAAGGCGCGAGATGAACCATTCCTACCGGAACCGTTCGGACCGCGAAGCAAGCCGCGTGAATGAAACTCTGGATTATCTATAGTCGAACATATCGATCATCCTGACCACGAAGGAAACTAAGAATCTAATCTGATGTTTTCGGAGCACTAGGAGTTTTCTAATGACAACAACCATTGAGCAAGTCGAGGTATTCGGCATCAAAATGCCACTACTCAACTCCTTTACAACTGGCGGTGTCGCCAAGAGTGATACGAAGGCACTAGTGGTGCGTCTCACCGCATCTGACGGTGCAATTGGTATCAGCAGTGTCGATGCCACGACCAATTCACCGGATACAGTTCCCGAACTCACAGAAACTCTCCGCGAGCGCATCGCACCCGCTCTGATCGGCAACAACTCAACCAACATCCATCAAATTCTCGAACTCACAAGAAGCCTGGCACTATCACAGCCCAGCGCTGTCGTCGCAATCGAGATGGCTGCTATTGACCTCACCTGTCAGCAATTAGACCTTCCCCTATACGACTACCTCGGCGGAGCAGTCGAAGAACGACTGGCATTGAACGGCTGGATCGGTATGCTGCCTCCCGACGAAGCAGCAGTAGAGGCACAACGGTGGCTCGATGCTGGATTCTTGTCTTCAAAGATCAAAGTTGGAAGTGGAGTTACTGAGGATCGAGACCGTATCGAAGCAGTACGTGCAACGGTCGGTAATGCAATGCAACTCCGCATCGATGCCAACCAACAGTATGACGCCGCCGGTGCTCTTGAACTCTGTAAATTGGTTAAGCAATTCGACCTTCAGTTCTTTGAACAACCGACTGCAAAAGATGACCTAGAAGGTATGGCGCGCGTGCGACGCGAGGGTGGCATTCCAGTGATGGCCGATGAATCAATCAGCGATCATGAGAGTTTGATGCGAGTCATTCGCGCCGAATGTGCTGACTTCGTGAAGTTTGGCATTCAGCAAGCTGGTGGTCTGCTGCGCTCAGCTCACATGGTCGAGACGGCGGAAGCAGCAGGATTACCAGTCGTCATGGGACATGGTTTCAGCCTTGATCTAAGCACAATGGCGGAGATCATGCTCGGAGCAACATCTCGTAACTTTGTATCAGGTCTCGAGTGTGTAGGCCCATTAAAGGTAGTCGACACTGTCACCACTGACCGACTCGATATAGGAACCGGTAGCATTGAGTTGCCGCTCGGTCCTGGACTCGGTCTCATGCTCGACGAGGAGAAGTTAGAGCAATATCGTTACAATGAAGCGTCTTAAGTACCGAAGACCACCCAGGCCATGAAAGTTCCACGACCAGCTTCAATTTCGAACGTGGCGATATTCACTGGTACTAATGAGAATCACTACGTGAAATCGTCGCAAGATCGGGGACAGTAATGGAATTCCTTGTTCTTCTCTGGACCTTCGCCGGATTCGCTGTGCTTCTGGTGGCCATCGTCGGAATAATCTGGGGTATCACTACATCCGGACAGCGTTTCCCTGAAGCACATCTTGACCGCGGGTTTGGTATACGTACGGCATCACCAGCACGTCGACTTGGTGGTGCCCTTCTAGACGTGTTCTTGATGGTAGTTACATTATTCATTGGTTGGTTCATCTGGTTCTGTTTCGTCGCACCGCGAGGCCAAACTCCAGGTAAACAACTCGTAGCGACCCACGTGGTGCGAGAAGATGGTGCACGAGCACAGGCTGGTTTCATGTGGGGACGAGAAATTCTCGTAAAGACTTTGTTACTTTCGCTCGTAGATTTCTTTGCCGCTGGAACCGTTAGCTCCGTAGCCTCAATTTGGTGTATTTGGGACCCAGATAAACAATGTGGCTGGGATAAGCTCATGCACTCCTACGTCGCCTTTGCGCCAAACAATCAACCCATATCCGCTGACATTCGATCTAGCCGAGAACCCGCATCGACTACCGAAACCGCAACCAAACTTGAAGATCCGGCCGTTAAGTTAAGAGAACTGCAACAACTTCGAACAGATGGAATCATATCGGCCGAGGAGTACGAAAAACGTCGGCAGCAATACGTGAATCGACTCTGAAGAGGATTGTTCTCACGATGTCAGGATATACTTCTAGTCGACTGCTCTAGGATTAACGCAAAATGAACCAACTTCAACCACGATGACACATCCTGACCCGATTATTTTTCAGACAGCTTCGATCGCGCCAGAGACCTCAGCGTTTAACGAGCAACTCCGTTTACAAAGCGCTGGAGCCCCAAGCCTGTTAGATACTCCGCCGTCGGAGTTGCGCGACGCTCGCGCTTCCCTAATAGAGCACCTCGAAAATGCCGAAAACCGAACCATCCCGGGCAAAGATGGCGAAATCGCAATCCGTGTTTTCACGCCACCGACGCTGAACGGCGTACATCTATATATCCATGGTGGAGGATGGGCGCTTGGTTCGGCCGATGCTCAGGACCCCAGACTGTGGGAACAAGCTCAAGCTACCAATCAAGCCGTAGTCAGTGTCGAGTACCGCCTTGCACCTGAACATCCGTACCCTTCGCCGAATGACGATTGCGAAACAGTTGCAGTCTGGCTTGCGGAGCATGCCCGTAAGGAATTTGGTACCGATATGCTCACCATCGGTGGAGCATCAGCAGGAGCCCATCTCGCAGTTAATACCTTACTGAGGATGAGAGACCGTCACTCATTTCGAAATTTCGTCGCCGCAGATCTACTTTTCGGTGTCTATGATCTCAGCATGACTCCGAGCCAACTTCGTGGTCTCAACGCACAAGTAGTACCTACAGCAGTCATGGAAAGGTTCTACGAATACTACCTACCAGAAACAATTGACCGACGTAGTCCTGATGTATCTCCGCTATATGCCGATCTCTCAGACCTGCCACCTGCACTGTTTTCCGTTGGTACAAACGACAGCCTGCTCGATGACTCACTCTTCATGCATCAACGCTGGCTCGCAGCTGGCAATGAATCAGAGCTCGCGGTCTACGCTGGCGGTATACACGCATTTACGATGCAGGCTGATGGGATTGGGGCCGAATCGCGCGCTCGCCAAGACGCTTTCCTCGCGCAAGCGATCGCTTAAACATTCCCGGATCTATCAAGGCAGACTTCCTTCTGAAACCTTCGCCTGCGAGTTAACTACCTCCGGCGAAATTAATCCGGCAACCTCAGCGAGTAACTCGTAGGAGCGCACACGAGCTGAATGGGAATGGACTTGTGTTGTAATGATCAGCTCATCTGCCTCTGTACGCTCTACTAATTCCTTCAAATCAGATAAGACCGTCTCAGGCGTACCTACGATCTGTGAACCTACTCGTCCTGCAAGTAGAGCTTGTTCTTGAGGAGAATATTGATACGCCGCTGCTTCCTCCGGTGAAGGAACCTTTCCAGGGCGACCACTGCGGAGACGGACAAAGGACAGTGCTGCGGACCCTGCGAGCCACTCAGCGTGTTCCTCAGTCTCTGCACACAGCACAGATACTCCCAGCATCAAATACGGCTTATCGATTGACCTACCAGGACTAAACGCGCTGCGGTAAGCGTCAATCGCACTCATCGTGTTCGCTGACGAAAAATGATGTGCAAAGGAATACGGCAAACCAAGTATTCCCGCAGCATGCGCACCGTAGTTAGATGAGCCAAGCATCCAAATATCGGGGCGGTATCCTCGTGCTGGTGTAGCGGTGATCTTGTGGAAGGGATGTTCCGGTGGCCATTCCCCATCGAAGTGCCCTGCTAACTCCGCCATCTGGTTTGGGAAATCATTAGAGCTCGCATTTCCGCGACGAAGGGCGAAGGTTGTAAGTTGGTCAGTACCAGGTGCGCGACCAATACCCAAATCAACACGGCCCGGATGCAAAGCTTCGAGCATCCCAAACTGTTCTGCCACCACGAGAGATGAATGGTTTGGCAACATCACCCCACCGGACCCTACTCGGATCGTCGAAGTAACCGACGCGATATGTGCCAGTAGGACCGCCGGTGCCGAAGAAGCGATACCAGGCATGTTGTGATGTTCTGCGACCCAATGACGATTAAATCCAAGTCGCTCGACACGAGGTGCAAGGTCGAGAGTATTCCGTAACGCATCGGCTGGCGCGAAACCATCACCCACAGGTGAAAGATCGAGAACGGAAAGTGGAATTTCGAGCTCTGTGCTCACTAAGCAACCTCACCACTCTCATATCAAACCGGTCGAACTGCTCCACTAATCAGCACAGAAAGTACTGATTAGTAATTCGTATCGCCTTCTCGAGATAGCTCGATGTGACCTGAATTATGCTTCGGAACAGTATCCCGCGAATATGGGGCCAACCTATATCTTTGCCGCAACTCCTCCGTCAACGTTAATAATCTCACCGCTGATAAAGCGTGATTCATCACTCGAAAGAAAAAGGACCAAGTTAGCTACATCCTCAGGTAGTCCAGGCCCTTGCACGATCTGCGCAAAGTTAAACATGTTCTCAAAAACATGATGTCCACCATCAGAATCATTGATCGTACCGCGAGTAGCACCTGGGGTGAGAATCTGTCCGGGGCGAACGCAGTTCACTCGAATATTGTGCTGGCCGCCAACTCCGGCCATATAACGTGTTAGGGCGTCAACACCAGCCTTGGCAGCGTAATACGAGGACGACGTGGCACCAAATTCCTCGAGCATTCGAGGGCTGAATCCTCGCTGAGCAGCTAGTGAAGACATGTTAACGACAACGCCACCACCAGCGGCAATCAGGTGAGGCCAGACAGCGCGGCTAACGAAAAATGTCCCAGTCAAATTAACGGAAATGATACGTTCCCATTCCTCATTGGGCTCATCCGGAAATATGCTCGCAGCGCCACCACCAGCATTGTTAAAAAGTAGATCAACTCTGCCATACGTACTGGCTGCCTCGTCTACAGCTGCAGCAACAGACTCATCGTCAGCAACATCGCAGACGATGAAGGTAGCGGTACCCCCACTATCACGGATGGCTTGTTCGACGGCACGTCCTTCTTCTTCGCGACGCGCCATGATAATGATCTTCGCTCCTTCTCTAGAGAAGGTATGCGCGGTACTAGCCCCAATGCCGCTATTACCACCAGTGATAATCGCAACCTTACCTTCGAGTTTGTTAGCCATGAATCTCCCCTATCTCCAACATGATGGTTGAGTCTCCGATGGTGAAATAACCTCGTTAATTACCTGACAAACTAGCATCTCAGTGATGCTAGTTTTTTTGCGATTCACTCTTGATTCGATATCGCTCCAATGTGTACCGATGCGTCTCAATCAGGAGTGACTTCCATCAAGTCCTCACCAAGAACGATCTTCCCGTCATAAATGGAACTCATCTCATCAAGAATCTTCTGAGTC
>DKLZ01000051.1 GCA_002455955.1 Dehalococcoidia bacterium UBA6627 | reverse complement strand
CGTCTAATTCACTCAGTAGCCGTAAACTGCGCTCCCGATCAGTGAGCAGTGGACCTCCGTAACGAGCCGACGTAACGCCAGGCCTGGCACCTATAGCATCTACTTCTAGTCCGGAATCGTCTGCCAGAGCCGGGAGACCAGAAGCGTTAACTACTGAGACAGCCTTTGCAACAGCATTCTCGAGATAAGAACGACCGCTCTCGATAACCTCAGCAGTACTGAGGTTGGCATCAGCTAGGCTAAGAACCTGCCAATCGGTTGTTTCGAGTAACAATCTAATCTCACGGAGTTTGCCAGCGTTTCCAGTAGCAACAATTAGCCTTGACAGACGATCCGGTCTCGGCATGTAGTCTCCACTATTCCCCTGCTAAAGCAATCGTTTGCTGTGCATTCTGCTCCTCGGGAAGATCCCAGACTGCTGACAGCAACAATTCTGTTTGCGAAGTTCCGATAACTTCACTCGCGATCGCACGGTATTTCGATTCGAGTTGAGAATCCGACATCGGATTTTGTGGCGATCCAGTGGCGTGGGGAATATGAGTATTGTAATCGAAGTTAGCCCCTCGAATCGTCACGTGGACTTCATCCTCAGACAATTGGTCATCGACCGTAGCGTGAACTAAGTCCCGAATTGCTGAAATTTGATCGTCGTTAACCCGAGCATCGCTGAATTGGGCCTCGTGGGCAGCTCCATCAACCAGTGCTACAGCCGCGCAATGTCGATATGAAAACTTTCCTTCGAGACCTACTACGGGGCTTAAATTCATCAATTCTAATACGAGCGGATGAACACGAGCTTCAATGCTGGTCACATCAACAGGATCAATCTCGTAGGAGTTTCGCAGCTCAATTACAGCATCCTGCAGAGGATGAGACACTACACCATTTGCATAGGGCTTTAGACCGTTATTCGCTAACTCCCAATCAATCTTCGTGTCACTGAGCTGATCGACAAATGAAGAATCATGCCCCGTCGGTGATAAGACAGACCAGAAACCTCGAGTACCTTCTAGAACAGCACGAGGTCCTGTAAATCCGTTAGCGCTGAGCAAAGCCGCACGTAGGCCACTCGCTGCAGCATGACCCGCATGGAGTGCTTTGCCGTTTGTACCGAAGGCCTCTCTGAAACCCGCAGCATGTGTACCTGCGAGACCTAGCGCAGAAACAGTTTGTTCGACCGTAAGGCCAAGTAGTCGAGATGCAGCAGCAGCAGCTCCGAAACCACCAACAGTTCCAGTGATGTGCCAACCTAAGTCGTAGTGCCACGGATGCACTGACATTGCGACACGACAAGCGACTTCAGCACCGATTGCGAATGCTGCGAGCAAATCACTACCTGAACACCCTCTCCTCTCCGCTGCCGCAAGAGCTGCGGGCCAAATCGGAGCGCTTGGGTGAAGGATCGTAGGGAAATGCGTGTCATCGTAGTCTTGTAGATGAGCCAGATAGCCGTTTATGAGCGCCGCTTGATTCAGGTCAGATCGAGAACGCCCTATTACTGTCGCTTCCTGATTGCCATGGGAACCAATCTTCTCTAGTGCCTCAACCGATGGGTCGAGAGAAGCCGACAAGGCGACCCCAAACACGTTGATAAGTGATCTCTGAGCCTGATGAATAATGTGCTCTGGTACTGAGTCAGTCGGAGTATTGACGATGAAGTCGGCAACATTAACCGTGGACTTCATAACAAAACCCTTTACGCACTGCGCAGGATATTAATCTAGGCGGTTCTACGTTCCTGCTCGATCATCTCACGCAGGCTTCCAATATCACGCTGTGTCTCTGGGTCAATTGAGAGTGAACGCTCCATCTTTCGCCAGCCATGGTGAACGGTAGAGTGATCACGACCACCTAGCACAATTCCAATCTCGACCAACGACCGGTTAGCCAACTCTCTCATGAGGTACATGGCAATTTGCCTCGGATAAGCAACTCTTTTCTCACGATTCTTCGAGAGCAACCCTTCCTGATCGATATCAAAGTAACGGCAGACCGTTTCCATTATGAGTCCGGGTGTCGGAGGTAGCCTTGGCTCGTTTGGCTCAAGAGACGAAAGAGCGGCACGGACCAGTTCTTGCGTGAGCGGTTCACGTGTTAGACGACTGTATGCCAGAACACGTGTCAGCGATCCCTCTAATTCACGAATGTTCTTCTTGAACCGAGCGGCAATCACGCTCAAAACATTATCTGGAACTACAGCTCCTTGTTCTCGTGACTTGGAGCGCAGGATTGCGACGCGTGTCTCAATATCAGGTGCTTGAACGTCTGCAATCATTCCCCATTCAAAACGCGTACGCAAACGATCCTCTAGATGTGGAATCAATGCTGGGCTCTTGTCCGAGGTAATTACGATTTGATGTCCAAACTCATAGAGCTGATTGAAAGTATGAAAAAACTCTTCCTGAGTTTGTTCTTTACCAGCGATGAACTGAATGTCGTCAATTAAAAGAGCATCCGCCTCTCTGTACTGTTGACGAAATTCTTCCATTCGACGCCCTTGAATGGCAGAAATTAACTGGTTCGTAAATGATTCTGCACTCGCGTATATCACGTGAAGATTTCGCTCGACAAGGAGATGCCCCACGGCATGAAGCAAGTGGGTTTTGCCTAGTCCAGCTGCACCATAGAGGAATAAGGGATTGTATCTATCACCCGGAGAATCAGCAGTTCCCCGGGCGGCAGCTGCTGCTAACTCGTTGCCCTTTCCAACAATGAAGCGGTCAAACGTATATCGCTCACGGAGACGGGGACGGGGAATCGTCGGTTGAGAAAACGGTAATCCCACTGTCTCGAATAGGGAATTACGGTCAACGTCAGCACGCAATGGTTCAAAAGCAACATCAAGACTATGACCCGCAAGTTCGGTCAAGGAACGAATAATTGAAGGCCGAAGACGTTTCTGAAGCCAAGCCGTAACAAACTCGGATTTAGTTCCCACTACGAGGGTGTCGGCAACTAAACGCAATCCCTCGGTTCCCTCAAGCCACGTATCATAATTCGCACGAGAAACCTGAGCGGCAAGGTCGCGAAGCGCAGCCTGCCACAGAGCCACCGGATCTAGCGATGCACGCTCATCTGACATCGACGCCCCCGCAACGCGCCGCGACCCTGAAACGGAAACCTCTACCCAGAAGCTTCAACCCCAATTATTAAATTGTGGGTTGCGGCGCCTAGGTATGCGTGATCTCAGTCTGTTGCTGCTGGCTTATCACCTGCAGTGGGTCTGTTCTTGTATAGGTTTTCAACTAACCAACTACCGCTTCGCCGCTCGAATCGACATCGTTTAGTTGAACCCGCGGAAATGTAGCATCGTGCGAATCTGGCGATCAAGTTGGTTATGTGTAGTGACGAACAAATTCTCTTAATTTTTTTATTTCTTCGTAAGTATTTTCTTCCACAAGTGACCACTTGTGTCGTTATACTGCCGCATCTACTTCGAAGTTACTGATTCTATCCCTGAACCACTGCTAACCACTTGGGTAAGACTACCGCCCTAACAGCAAACTATTAGACGAGGAATCCTGATGGACACCTTCACTTCTGATCTCCTCCTAACAATCGACATCGGGAACACCAATATTGCACTCGGACTTTTCGACGAGAAACAACTAGTGGCGAACTACCGCGTTGCTACTGATCAGGACAACTTAGCCGACGAGTATGCGATTCTACTACTCGGACTTTTAAGCAGTTCGCAAATTGATCCTGACCGCATTAAATCGGCCATCATGTCCTCGACAGTACCTGCTTTACTAAAAACTTTTCGTGAGATTTGTCATCGCTATTTTGACGCGCACGTAATGGTCGTTGGACCAGGAATAAAGACAGGCGTCCCTATACTTTACGACAACCCACGTGAAGTCGGACCTGATCGAATACTGCATGCTGTCGCAGCTCTAGATAAGTATGCCCCCCCGCTAATAATCGTCGACTTGGGTACGGCTTGTGTTTTCGATGCTATCTCAGAACATGGTGAATACCTTGGAGGAGCAATCGCACCGGGAATAGGTCTTGCAGCTAAAGCACTTTTTGACAGTGCAGCAATGCTCAACAGCGTTAGTCTGGAACGGCCAGATGGCCCCATCGGTCGAAACTCGGTGCATTCAATGCAAGCCGGGATATTCTTTGGATACGCCGAGATGGTCCGCGGGATGGTCAGCCGATTTAGCGAAGAGCTCGCAGGTAATACAGAGAACGCTACTGTAATCGGCACTGGTGACTACATTAATATTCTTGCCGATGAGGTTGGCTGTTTCGATCATCTTGAGGCTAACCTGAACCTCGACGGTCTACGTCTAGTCTATGCAGCAAATCGGTAGGGCCGGGAGAAACTTGATGAAAAACGGTGCACACGTCACGTCCGGCCCACTCGAGGGGCGACATGTAGTGCTTGGCGTGACCGGATCTATCGCCTGTTACAAAGCTCTCGATATCACGAGCCAACTTGTGCAGGCTGGTGCTGTTGTTGATATTGCTATGACACATTCAGCAACGAAATTCGTGGCACGATTAGCTTTTCGT
>DKLZ01000039.1 GCA_002455955.1 Dehalococcoidia bacterium UBA6627 | reverse complement strand
GGAATGGGACGACGTCATTGCCGTTCACCTCACTGGTTACTTCAACGTTGTAAAGCCTGCATCTGTACTGATGCGTCAGCAACGCTTCGGCCGAATCGTTGGCTTCTCCTCGAGCTCAGGCCTCGAAGGAAACACGGGGCAAGGTAACTATGGTGCGGCGAAGACAGGTATTTCCGGCGCGTCCCGTGTCCTTGCTCGCGACCTCGGACGATACGGCGTCACCGCGAATGCTATCGCACCTGGTGCGGCCACACGTATGACGGCGACAGTGCCAGATGCCTCACGTGCGCTCCGTGCACAGGCGGGTATCCAATCAGCTGGTGGCCAGCAACGCGAAACAAGTGCTGTAAGCGAGCTAAGACATCCGAAATACGTGGCACCTATGGTTGTCTACCTCATGACCGACCAAGCATGGGACGTAAACGGCAAGGTGTTCAACGTACGGGGTGGAGAGGTGTCCGTCTCCCACGAAGTGGAGTCTTACCGTGAATTCCACAAAGCTGGCCGTTGGGAAATAGCTGAATTGCGCGATCTGATTCCAACCAACCTGCTTAGAGGGGTCAATAATCCAGCGCCACCGCCAGCGGATCTTGATCTTCCTGGTCGACCTGTCGACTCAGACGGGTAACCTCTGACTATCGGAACGTAACGCAGCTCTCGCAAAGCGTAAAAAAAGAGCGGCCATCTTTATGATGGCCGCTCTTTTTATCCAAAACAAACCTAATTTCTGCACACACGCACTCACGGGGAAAAATAATCGTCCTCTGTGATATCCATCAGAACGAACTGATGAACTCCTCGTTGGACAGACGAAATTCTCTGAAAGCCAGCTTGAGCAAAACAGCGTTGAGCACGATAGTTCCACTCAAGCGTGTGCAGATATACCCGACGCAGACCAAGATCAGTGAAGAGATGAGCGAGCAACATACGGACTGCATCGCTACCGTACCCTCTTGACCAAAATTTTCGATCGCCGATTGTAATTCCCAATTCCGCTTCACTTGCAGCTGGATCGTAGCTGTAGTACATCACATTGCCGATATGCTTCTCAGTCTTGAGATCCTCAATAGCAAACGTGCGTCGTTGCTGGGTCGGATACCGCAGTTCTTCATTCATAGTCGTGAGGAATGTATTGAAGGAAACACGTAATGGACGAGCCGCATCATAAGCAGCCAATTCAGGATCGCGACGCCAATCGAAATCGCGCTCAGCATCTTCAATACGCTTGGACCTTAGCCGAGTTAGCGTCCCTATCCTTAAAATTTCCGATTCTGCCGTAGTCATAGTTGCCTCATCCTAGCGACTAAGGTCGAGGGAGCGAAAGTCACTTAGACACAACTAGCAACCGTGCAATTAATAATTTCGACGGCGAGGTACAATAAGCTCCTCGACACGCTCCAAAATGTGAAGCTGATTCCGATGCGTAAGTCGACGCTGCGCATCGTAGAGTTCGTACCAACCTACATGATCAAATTCATCGTCATGATCATCGAAATTTCCACCGACCGGTTCCAATAGAAAATGGTGCACAGTTTTATCGACGTGTTGACCCTTCGATGTCATAAACGAGTAGTTCACCGTACCAAGCGTGCCCACGATCGCTGTCAACAGTCCGGTTTCCTCGAGAACTTCCCGCAGAGCTGCTTCTTCGACAGTCTCACTTTCCTCGAGCCTACCTTTAGGTAGCGCCCAAAGTCGCTCTCTTCGTCGTGCAACTAACACGATTTCTGGACCGATATCTCCGTGGCGATAAACCACTCCACCAGCAGCAACCACAATATTCGAAACTTGAGACCGACCTCGCGACTTCTTAGAGCCTCGAGTCATAGATTTCTCCATCGCTGAAATCAGGCTCCATAGACTCGTCATCTCGGATGGGTACGCTAAGTAGTTGAGCTTGAGCCAGTGCTTCCTGAGCAGCTTCGCTAGTCGCAGCATCGGGAGTTTCTCGCTGTAGCCGAGTCAGAATTCGTTCTGCTTCCTCGCCTCCAATCTCACCTAACGCCTCTATTGCAGCGAACTGTACTTCTATCTCTCGATCATCTAGCAACATCCCTAAGGGAGTCACGGCTTCATCAACGAGAAGTCCTCCTGCAGCTGTTGCAGCTGCTGACCGAATATCCGCATCGTCGTCATCGAAGTTGAACACCAAAATAGGTAACCAAGTTTCAGAAGCACTACGTCCCATCGCCTTTATCGCAGCAACCCTCAGTCGATGCGAACCAATCTCGTAGCTTTCACCAATCAGTTCACCGATCGTCTGCTCAGACGATGCTCCGATCGCCTCGAGACAACGACCTCGTACTTCATCTTCTTCCTCTTCATCGTGGATACGGTTTACCAAGGAAACTTCAAGTTCTTCGGCATCTTCTTCGGAAAGCAACCCGAATTCCATACTGACTACCCATTTCCCAAGAGCGTCAGCAATTTCAGCTCGGACTGGAGCAGCTTGATCAGATTCAAGTTGATCGCAGAGTAAGCGGAGGTAGTCCGGTCGTTCCTCAAGCGCAATTCCTCGTACTGCCAGAATTCGCGTAGCAACATCACGATCATGCAACATTGAGAGATGAATGCGATGAAAGTCTAGTAACGCATCCTCACTCGCAAGTTGATGAAATTTCGCAAGCAATTCACGACGACGGTCAGTAGTAAAGTGAGGCCACATATCCATCAAGCGGGAAAGTTCGGAGTCACCAATCTGTGATAACGACCGCAATAGAGTGTAATCATGGTTACCAGATGCAAGTTGGTCCAGAATTTCGCCTGCAGATGGCTGAGTCGATTCCTGATCATCATATTCCGTCATCGAGAAAGATCCACTCCTACTACTGACTCCAGTGTATCGGTACCTAAGCTTGATTTATTTAGCGAAACTCGCTGGTGGGTTCGCGAGCCATAAGCGTCTCGATCGCGTCTGTTGGTAACATTTTCTGCCTCATAATTGCGTCCAGACTGGCTGTCAGCGGTATCTCAACCGACAGGCTTCCTGCTAAACGAAGTGCCGCAGGTACCGTATGCGTACCTTCAACAGTCTCACCAATCGTATCTACTGACGCCTCTAGCGTTGACCCACTCGCAAGTAACTCGCCAAGACGACGGTTGCGCGAATATGAACTGTAAGCGGTGGCGACCAAATCTCCCATCCCCGCAAGACCTTGTAGGGTGAGTGGATCAGCTCCTGCTGCAACAGCAAGGCGTGTCATCTCCGCCAATCCACGTGTCAAGACCGCAGCCTTTGCGTTCTGACCGAATTCGAAATAATCAACTATCCCACCAGCAATCGCCGCAACATTCTTCAGAGC
>DKLZ01000084.1 GCA_002455955.1 Dehalococcoidia bacterium UBA6627 | reverse complement strand
CTTCTCCCCCTCTGTTCTCAAAATCTCATATCGACACGAAGCTCTTACTATTTATTTCACAAACCATAGAAGGCGTCACAAGTATCTAAACGCGCCATCTCCTCATTTTGGATTATAGGCGACTGCCCGTCATATCTCGCTTTATTGACCTCTTCATATTCATATCAAGTGATCAACATGATACGCCCAAGCACATTAACTAGAACTCACTGATCACTATTAGATCCACCCACTGACATGGTGATGAAATTCGTTATCAGATCTTGAACTCTATCAGCTACTTCCATCAAACCATGCCCTGCTCCGTCGAGAATCTCAAGTCTCTTCGGTTGACTCGCACGTTGGAAGATATCCTCTGAAGCTGCCATATCCAAGATTTCATCTTTTGAACCATGAATCAGCAACAGCGGCTTTTTTAATTTTTCTACAGTTTGCGTGCCAAATCTTTGAGATGAAATTGCGACGACTCCAGTGATGAGCTGAGATAACTCACCAGATTTAATGGCTACAGCACCACCAAACGAGTGCCCGACAACCACTACTTCACCAGCACCAATCCCCTTCAAGAACGACGCTCCTGCAAGTGCATCAACCACAGACTCCTCGAACTCCCCTGGTTGACGATATTCAACGCGTAGTGAACTTACGCCTGCAGCGATCAGTTCCTCAGTGATACGCTCATACACACGGTTTGCCGGTCCAGCAACGCCTCCACCAGCTCCACCAAGGAAAATGACACATCCCGTCGTACCTTCACACGGACGAAAATGCGTCTTGATTTCCCCACGTGTGGTGTTGAGTTCAACTTTCATCTCGCCGGCAAGGTCGCCAGGTGCGGTACGAACACCGAGAATAGAGAGTGTCAGATCATCACTAGCGTCAAACGCCGACATCGACTTGCCATTGTTTTCGCAGCAGTTCGTGCTCATCAACGAAGATTAGCAGAGAAATCACCGAACTCTAGATCGGTTCACTGGTGCTATAGCTGTACAACGACCGCTTGTTGATCTCGAACTGGATTCAACTGCTAATACTTAGACTGCGGAGCTTGTTCATGCCAATGGGTTTCTTCCTGATAAGCATTCGCCGCCCGCAGTAAAGTCGCTTCATCAAAAGGTCGACCGATTAAATGCAACCCAACAGGTAGTCCTTGAACGAATCCACATGGCACGCTGATCGCCGGATTACCTGCAATGTTCACCGGCAAAGTGTAAAGGTCGCTCAAATACATTTCGTATGGGGCTTCAATTTTCTCCCCGAGTGCAAAGGCAACAGAAGGTGTAGTCGGAGTCAGCAGTAAATCACATTTGCTAAGTGCCATTGCAAACTCTTGACGGATCAATGTTCGAACTTTCTGTGCCTTTAGGTAGTAGGCATCGTAATAACCAGCGGATAGCGCATATGTACCAATCATAATTCGACGTTTTACTTCATCGCCAAAACCATAACCGCGAGTCATCGACATCTCTTCGTCAACTGACTCTCCGTCCTTAAAACTGTACCCGTACTTCACTCCGTCATAGCGGGCAAGATTTGCTGAGGCCTCAGAAGGCGCGATGATGTAATAGGCTGGCAGCGCAGCCTGTACGGTTGGAATTTCAACCGAACGGTCTATCGATGCACCGGCCGTCTCGAAACGTTCAATCGCCGTTTCAACGACACTGCGGACGCTCTCATCAAGCCCACTACCGAAAAATTCGGCCGGAACACCTACTCGCAAACCTTCAAAGCCGCGCTCGAAACCTGCCTTATAATCGGGAACCGGTTCTGGCACGGTGGTCGAATCCAAAGAGTCCTGTCCTGCGATAGTGGTAAGAAGATCAGCAACATCGTGCACGTCTCGGCCGAAAGGACCCACTTGCTCCAGCGATGATGCAAACGCAATCACGCCATAACGGCTCACACGACCATATGTCGGCTTCAATCCAACGACACCACACAAAGCCGCTGGCTGCCGGATCGAGCCACCAGTATCCGTTCCAAGAGAAAGCGGCACACCTCGAGCAGCAACCGTAGCAGCAGAACCACCCGACGAACCTCCCGGAACACGTGTGGTATCCCACGGATTACGAACTGGACCGAAAGCAGAGTGCTCGTTTGAGGAACCCATAGCAAACTCATCTAGATTCGTTTTACCAACTATCACCGCACCACTCTGTTGCAAGCGATCAACGACAGTGCAATTAAAAGTCGGTCGGTAACCTTCGAGCATTCGTGACCCAGCCGATGTCGGAATCCCCTTCGTAGAAAGCAAATCTTTCACACCAATAGGTACTCCTGTGAGAGGATCACCCTCGCCTGTAGAAAGTCGAT
The DNA here is from genome assembly GCA_002455955.1 of Dehalococcoidia bacterium UBA6627. Taxonomy (GTDB): domain Bacteria; phylum Chloroflexota; class Dehalococcoidia; order UBA2979; family UBA2979; genus UBA6627. Next base: position 28,775 of record DKLZ01000084.1, on the reverse strand, counting down.
CGTCGGCAGCTTCTGCCTGCTGCAACGCAAGCTCTTCGGTAATCGTTATGTAAGTATTAAACAAATCCTGCTCAGATCGAATCTGAGACAATGTCGCTTCTGTTAGTTGTCTAGATGTGTACTCACCAACACGAAGCGCGGCAGCATGTTCGCGAGCTGTACGATTGAGATCAATCTCAGGAACTGCGGAGTCCATCAGTCCAACACCGCACGTACTCGATAGTATCCATCTTCTTGCCTCGGAGCTCCTGCGAGGGCGCTATCTCTAGCGATCGAAGCTCCTGCGATGTCTGGCCGGTCGACATTAGTCAACTCGAAACTTTGCGCTGTCGGTGGAACCTCATCTGTGTCGATTTCACTGAGCATTTCAAAATGGTCAAGAATCGATGCTAGCTGATCATGCATCCAAGTAACTTCCGCATCAGAAAGGTTCACACGAGCAAGCCGCGCTATGTGTTTGACTTCATCAATAGAGAGAGACATCACGGCCTCCGGAATCAGTATCGGTAGTCATGGTCAAAATATGTGAGAATCCTGCAATGCTCGCGCTCTATTTTACAAGCGTTCGCTCATATCACTGGGGAATCAGATGAATATCTGTATCCGACTAATCTCTACTATAGGTAGGCTCTTTCAACCAAACCACCGCCCTAACTTTCCAACCTTCTAAGGTTACAGGAAGCAAGTACTCCCAAGAGTGGATTCGACTCGATAGCATCTAGGCACGTACGATCAAATTCATGCTTGGTATTCGAGGACAGCGAGTACCTCGAAGTGGGGTCTTCCCACGTGATCTAAGGGGTAAAGTTCTTGACGAACAAGCCCAACGATAGCGGCGACGTGATTCCAGAGCGCGAGACGCACCGCACAGAGCCGGATGCTGCTCGCCTCGGCAATCCAAGCTTTGTTTGGCGCTTCGGACAGGAAAGGCGTCTAGCGCTCATCGAGCGTTACGTTAAGCTTGAGAACAGTCGAGCACTGGACCTTGGCTGTGGAGTTGGTGAATATGTGCGCGCGTTCGAACGAAAAGGGGCCAAAAGCATCGGGCTCGACATCGATCTAGTGAGATTAAGGGAAGCATGTAAACGATCAGGGATTGCGCATCGGGAGCATCCTCAGTTTCTGGCTGGTGCCGGTGAAACTCTCCCGTTCAAAAATGAATCACTAGACGTGGTTGTACTAAACGAGGTAATCGAACACGTCGATAACGATCAGGCCACACTTTCCGAAGTTTCTCGAACATTAAGAGACAATGGACACTGTGTGATCTTCGCTCCAAACAAGCTATATCCCTTCGAAACTCATGGCATCTACCTCGGTAAGCGCTATATCTTCGGCAACATACCATTGATTAATTGGCTACCACGCTCACTACGAAACCGACTAGTGCCACACGCGCGAGTCTATAAGCAAAGTGACTGGAGCCGACTGATCAAAGGTATCGATCTGGAAATTATTCACCACGGATATGTGTTCGCAGGCTACGACAACATCGCCGCTCGATGGCCTAGATTAGCCCAAATCGTTCGCGCAATATCGTATTGGGCGGAAGGAAATTACTTAGGACGATTTGGGCTCTCACATTTTGTCATCCTGCGTCGACACCCTGTAAGAAAACATTCCTCTCAAACTCAAGAGGTAAGAGAGACGGACTGCACATGAGCCTCGGCATCGGAGGAGTCCAGTGACCAGAGCTCGCCGAGTTATGATTCGTAGCCGAGTTCGTGCTCGCGCCGAACTAGCGGCAGGTAACAATCAGAAAAAACCTCGCTCGAAGATTCTTATCATACTCGTAGCGATGCTCCTTTTTGTAATGCTGATCAGCAGCACAACGGCTGGTGGTGTAGCAATCTATGGCTTCAATCGATACAACGAGATAGCTGAGTCAGTGGTCCCACCTGAAGAACTGATCGCTCAACTCCCTAGCGGCGGCGCTCGCATTTACGACCGAAATGGTGAACTTCTATATGAATTCGTTGACGAATTTACGGGTTTACGTCGGCCTGTTCCTATCGAGCAGATCTCAGAGTGGCTCATCCTCGCGACTATCTCCGTTGAGGACCCTTCCTTCTACGAAAACAATGGTTTGAACAGTCGCGGGCTCGCTCGCGCAGCAATTGAGAATCTCACTCCTTACGGCGGTGACTTCCTCGAAGGGTCAGGAGGATCATCAATTACGCAGCAGCTTGCGAAGAACGTATACATTCCACTTGATGAACGAGCCGAGCGCTCGATCGATCGCAAGGTTTTAGAAACTGTAATCGCCCTCGAACTCACAAATTCATATGAGAAGAACCAAATCCTGAGTTGGTATCTCAACTCTATTTCTTATGGTGGGATCTACACTGGCATCGAAGCAGCATCACAAGGCTACTTCGGAAAGACCGCTGCCGAACTATCACTCGCTGAAGGAGCTCTACTCGCCGGTATCCCGCAACGCCCAGGACTCTATTACCCTTTCAGTTACATTGATCCAACTAGCGGTCAGCTACCGTTCGACAGCCCTCCATCAATCCGTCAGGGCCAGGTACTCGACTTAATGGTTGAGCGGGGAGTAATCACCATCGCGGAAGCCGAAGAAGCTCGATCAGCACCTATAGAATTTAAGCCAAACCGATTCGATATCCAAGCACCACACTGGGTCTTAGGTCGTATCGCCGAGGAGATCCGAGCTCGCTTCGGAGAAAGATCTTTAGTAGCAGACGGACTCGACGTGACCACAACGATAGACATGAATTTACAGAGAGAAGCACAACGGGTCCTCGAACAGGAGATCCAAAAAGTTACAGAAGTTTCTAACGCTGAGAACGGTGCCTTCGTAGCAATGGATGTTGCGACCGGACAGATTCTTGTCTACATCGGTAGTCGAGACTACTTCAGAAAAGATATCGAAGGGCGTAACGATAACGCCATTGCTCCGAACTCTCCTGGCTCTACGCTCAAACCATTCACCTACATGACTGCATTCATGCAAGGATGGGGCACTGGCACCGCAATCATTGACGCACCGTACACGATCATCGACGCCTCGACCGGAGATGAGTTCTCACCGCGCAACCCGATTGGGCAATTTCAAGGACCGATTACCATTGCGGAGGCACTAGGCAATTCACTAAATATCCCTGCAATCAAGGCAATACAATTCGCCGGAGTAGGCAACTCGATCAGTGTTATGAAGCAGTTAGGTCATACCGCACTCGACAATTCAACAGGCTACGGTCCCGCACTAACAATTGGAGGGGGTGAGATCACACTTCTGGATCAAATTATCTCATTCGGCGTACTCGCAGCCGACGGTGTGATGCGTGGTCAGGAAATGGTTATCAACAAGGCGGACCCCGGAGAACGAACACTCGAACCAGTTGCGCTACTCAAGGTGACGAACGCAGAAGGTGAAACTCTTTACGAGTACAAGGAATCATCGGAACGTCGGGTTGTCGCGCCGGAGTTCCCATCGTTAGTAACTTCAATCCTCTCGAATGGGGAGAACCAATGCCTTACCTATGCGTCTTGTAACGCGCTGGCGCTACCAGACAATCGTCCGTCTGCTGTAAAAACTGGGACAAGTGAGCCGTACGAAGACTCTCGCGATATCGGAGAAACTTGGACGATCGGCTATACACCATACTTGGTGAGTGGCGCTTGGATTGGCAACTCGGATAACTCACCTTTAGAAAACATCAGCTCAGCTGGTGCCTCCGCAAGGCTTTGGAAATCTTTTATGGTCTTCGCGTCCGAGTACCTTGCATTTCCATCGACACCGTTTGACCTGAATCCAGGAGTCGTCGAACGTGAAGTCTGCTGGCCGTCGGGTCGCCTTCCGTCTGAGCTCTGTCCGCAAATTAACAGGTACACATCTCTATTCGCAGCCTCGACCTTACCTCGTGACCATAAAGACCGGGAACACTTCGAAGATAGTTGGTGGCAAACAGTCCCGATCGATACTCGTACAGGCTTATTGGCTCACGAGAACACTCCAGCTACGTTCGTCGCTAATGAAGTACGTCTCGTCTTCCCTGAGGAAGAACGAACGCAGTGGGAAGAAGGACCTAAAGAAGATTGTGATTCGGAACAAGAAATAGCATGTGAAGAATCAGATTCAGAGATAGAAGAGGGAAACGATTGGGACCAGAACCCTGAAGCATGGGCCAGCGAAAATGGGATTCTTAGCCTCTTAGCTCCACGTGCCATACTTAGCGACGAACCACTGCCAGTCTTAGTCACAAATCCGCAACCAAATGAACAAATACAAGGTAACTATACGATCACCGGCTTAGCAGAATCAGATGAATTCATTCGGTATGTAGTGGAGTGGGGGCAAGGTGCAACGCCAGATATCTGGGTACAAATTACCAGTTCGAATCAACCAAACGCGACCGGATCGCTCGCGGTCTGGAACACAGCAGTCGTCCCAAACGGAGAATATACCATCAGGGTAATTCTAGAAGACACAACTCTTGGAATCCGTCAGTACCAAGTCCCAGTGAATGTCGCCAACACTGTCAACAATTTGACCGATAATCCAGCTCCAGTGATCCAAATTCACAGCCCAATCGCGGAAACTGCTGTCGATGGGAGAATCAAGATCGTCGGAACCATAAGCTCATCCCGATTAGAAGAATTCGTGATCGAGGTAGGTTCAGGGTTCACTCCTGTCGATTGGTTTTTGATCGATCGACGAACATTAGGTGTTCAAAACAACCGGCTGACGATATGGGACACGACAAAACACCAAAACGGCCTGCATACACTTCGCGTAACAGTACAGGATGAGATCTTGGGAACCGCTCAAACACAGATCGTAGTAGTGATACAGAACGACGGGCCCTGATTAGATAGTAGCTCCTTCGGCATGTTTACAAGCTATGATTTACCTAAGTAGTACAAGCAGCATGGCATCTCTTGACCCACCATTCGGCACGATTCCAACATCACCAGATGAGATGACCATCACCTGGTTATCGACGATCTTTACCAAACATGGATTTAGTGCGGGAATTGAAGCGCTTGACTTTCGACCGATAGACAACCCGTCACTGTCCTCTGAGTTACTAAGAATAGTTACTCGAGTCCAAGATGAAACAACTGGAGTTGCTCCACCTCTAATCTGGAAAAGATCCTCCAGAACTAGCTCGCTTCGTAAAGAATTCGGCAGCTGCTACGAGACAGAAGTTCACTTCTACAAGAAGTTCGCTCATGAGATAGATGTCTCGGTACCGCGCTGCTTTGCCGCTGCGTACTGTGAGGATACTGACGAACACGTGCTGCTACTGGAAGATATGACGCCCAAGGCAGCAGATAACCAAACCGAAGACATCCTCATTAAATACACGGAGGGAGTGCTGCGAGAACTAGTTCAGCTACACGCGGCCTGTTGGAGTGTCCCTTCTGCCCCACGATCGATCGATACCTTCGTAAATATGAAATCTTTCGTCACTGAATCTGCCATATTCAGCTCTCCCTATCTCAACAAACACGTCGACCGCCACTCCGCCAGTCGTTCGAAGTATCTTGAGAATCACATCTCTGACCTGTTATCCGCTCTTTCGTCCGGGCCACAAACACTCACTCATGGCGATGTTCAAATCGCCAACATAATCTTCCCAAGAAGATCTACGGCTCGTCCTTACTTTATCGACTGGCAAAACTGCCAAATCAATAATCCATTGAGAGATATCGCTCGCTTCCTAATCCTAAATTTCACAATCGAAAACCGCCGCAAATACGAAGAAGACATAATCGCGATATACCACACCGCGCTAAAGGAACTAGGTTTCAATTACAAATCAGATACCGCAACACGCGACTATCGACTTGCTTCAATACTCGAGTGGTATTGGGTAATGAATTTTTCTCGATACGAACTCTACTGGGATCTTAAGACTCGTAGCAGGATGCCTATACTTGCTCGCCGCACTTCCGCAGCATTCGATGACGCCAAAAGATGGCTCGAACTAGCGTAAGCACTCAAACACAAACTAGTAACGACGAAATGTCAGTGTCACTCGTCCTGCAATACTCTCTTTCCTAACACCAAGAACTCGATTTCTGCGCGAGATGTCACAACTCGAACCATTTGGAGAAAATCAGTCAGAGAATCGCTCGCTTCTCGTAAACTAGCAATTTGTGGCCCAAGTGGATCGGTTGCATCTGTCCGAGCAGCGTAAGCACCGAACCATGCAAAATATGCTTGGTTAATTCGTCGCGGGCAAAAGTTTCTGTCGCACAGCTCCAATCGAACTTCTTCCATCCGTGACTCCGCCGTCTCAACTTGGCCAACCATCAGAAGTGCCTCAACTTCTGCACGAAGATCACGCATCATCATGTCGATCTCTATAGACTTTGATGCTGGCTTCGCGGCATACAAACCAGACATGCCCGTGGGATCACCCCATCGATGAAGAGTTATTCCGGCTAACTCATCACCAACAAGATCAGCTACGGTCTCGTTAATTGTCAGCAAATCAGACGAGGCAAAATAATTCTGACCAAGAGGGTAGAAAAACAGATAGTGATGTACCCATTCGTGAGCCGCAATTTCAAGCGTACGTCGGTAGCTTGCACCCTTAGCTACCACAGCTGGATACGTCGCGACACCACCTGTGCCCACAACAAGCGCTGACTTTGAAAGATCACTCTCAGCTTCTTTTTCAATTCTTATAAAGTCCTCAAATTCAAGATCTGGCCGAAGCAGGCTGCTAGAAATACGTGCAATCCGATCTCGAGGAGATACCACTAAAACACGAGGGGAATCTGCTATCTCAAAATCAACAGGAGGAAATACTCCGATAGGAATCGGTAAACGACTGTCCACATCAATATCCATTAGTACCGTGGTAATACGTTCTTCGATCACTGCTTCGACAGTGTTCTCAAGCCCTAAAGCATAAGTAGTGTCGCGATCGTCTAGAGTGAAGTAGCGAAGAATTGATTCGTCATCGTCTAGATCATCACGGAACACCGATCCCAGCTCATACAACCACTTATTTGCGACAGTTGTGCGCTCCCAACGCACGACATCAAATTTTTCACTCATTCGTGCGTCTCGCAAAGCAAAAACTCCGACCAGAAACAGGGTGGCAACTAAAAATACAAATAAGAACACTGTGCTCGACGTAAGAATCAATTTCTGCATCGCACCACCGTATGGCTATGCAACACTTCTTGTGTCATTTCGACAAACAACCTTCAATAGCTATGATCTAGCGATGGCACAGAGCAATTTCTCAACCTCCGGCCCCAAAGTAGTCACTCATAGTAATCGATATCTCGTACCATATTCGGTGAGACTGGCCGCCGTGCTTTTTGATGCTAGCCGGCTATTACTAGGAAGCCTAGCAGCATCTCTGATCGCTTGCGGATTCCTATTTTGGCGAAGTGCATGGGGAATGCTAGACATCCAGCCGTATGAAAGCTCGATAGCTGCTGCCTTGCTGCTAGCATCTATCCCTTCCTGGCTCGCGTGGATACTTACAGCAACTTTGAAAACAGGTGGAACCCCCGGGCAATTGAGGAATCAAACTTTCGTCCGTGCTAATAAAAATTCACGATCACGCGCACGCTTGATTCGTTTCGCCTCGCATCCTTTGAGCGCACCCGTCTGGGGTTGGCTAGCGGTGGTAACATTTCTGCTCGATGCTAGATTGCCTAGCTATTTGTTCGGTGTTGCGAGCATAATCGTGATGGTCGGTGGGCTTGGATCAATAATTCTCATGATCTTCCGCCTAGAAACGCTACATGATCGAATCGCACAAACAACTATCGAAAAAAGACCATGAGTACTGGTATCGTACCGTCCCAAGGATTGCACTCGGCACGATCTCGCTTACCGGACATACCTGCTCCCGTCATTACCGCAGGGGGTACGTATGGCCGTCTACCGCCCTCACCAAATCCAGACTTCTCTCGCTTCGAACACCGAAGCTCCAATCTGCGATCGAAGGCTACTTGGTTCATAGGCTTCCTACTTATCGTCTTCACAACACTTTGGATGGCTACGCTGTCAGCCAGTCAAGCAACCAACCCTGAAATCGCTCTCCCAGCCCAAGAACGTGGCACCGATATTCTCTTCAATGTCGATGAATTGCTCGAATTCAGAGCGGAAGAGATCGCAAGTGCGGAACCAAGCGCGACTGGAGGTGTCAAGGTCCCGGGCTTCCTCGTGCAAGGCGTCGAACTCACAATACAAGAAGCACAACACGGTGACCGAGAGGAAATGCGATCAGCATTGCTGAGGCGTTCAGCTCTCATGCTCTATGAGCGCGGAATAGAACCTCTGCGCCCACACGATGATCCTCAAGTTGACACAGTCGTTTTTTCTACTCCGGGTGGTGCCCGCAACGTGATCGAACTAATGAGCTCTTCGAACCATAAAAACGCCAAACGATTCCTTCAACCTACAAGTTGGCTAGTGATCATACTTTCCACTGCATTACTTTTCCTTGGTCAGGGATTTTCGAGATTCATCGGTATGGCCGTAGCGATGATGGTTAGCGGTGCTCTCATTCTTCTCGCGACTCTTCTTCTAATGTTTACGATCGCATTCATCGGATCTGACGGCACATTTGTTGCGAATGAATTTTCAAAGATACTCAAAGAAGTCGCGTGGGTGCCTGGTCGAAACGGGATCGTCCTGCTCGCTGCAGGACTCGTGATACTGGTTCCAGCTTTACTGATTAACTGGTTCTTCAACCGCCCACTAGTGCACACTAAGCCTGTAACTGATCAACCGGATAACTTTAATGATTAGCACCTTGGATAATCGAGCATAAACAAGTTGCTGTAGCGCTTGATGTAGTCGATTTCAGGCACGATACGCGAGGTGATATCGATGCTCCGCAGCCCACGCGACTTCTTCCAACCACTCGCGATCGGAGCTCCAGAACCGCTCCGCGAAATTCCTGTGACTCCAGGAAGAATGATCCATTTTCTTAACGCTGCCAACCAGAAGATGGTCGACCGTGTTCCAAAGATGCTGAAGCAAGTCGACATCCTGCTAGGGAATCTTGAAGACGCAGTCCCGACCGAACAGAAAGTTGATGCGCGTCGTGGATTCATCAAAGTAGTTAAAGACAATGATTTCGGCAGCACTGGCGCATGGAGTCGCGTAAATAGTCTCGATAGCCCATGGTTCCTCGACGATGTAACAGAGTATGTGGCTGAGATCGGTAACAACCTCGACGTGATCATGATCCCGAAGGTACTCGGGCCACAGGACATCGCCTTTGTGGATCGCCTGCTTGCCCAGCTAGAGGCTCGGCACAACATCGCAAAACCAATTATGGTCCATGCGATCCTTGAAACCGGCGGTGGTGTCGCTCAAGTTGAAGAAATCGCGCTAGCAAGCCCGCGACTTCAAGGGATGAGCCTAGGCCCTGCAGATCTCGCTGCATCACGGCGAATGAAGACGACACGTGTAGGGGGAGGGCATCCTGCTTATGTAGTTCGCACCGATCCTAATCTCGACAACCCCGAGGCCGAAAGACCGGGAACGCAACAGGATCTCTGGCACTACACGATGGCGCGCATGGTGGACGCCTGTGTGAATGCAGGCGCACTGCCTTACTACGGACCATTTGGCGATATCAGCGATCCCATAGGTTGCGAGGACCAGTTTAGAGCGGCATTCTTATTGGGTTGTGTCGGCGCCTGGTCACTTCATCCCAGTCAAATAGAGATCGCGCGCAAAGTATTCAGCCCAGATCCTACCGAGGTCAAGATGGCACTGAAGATCCTTGATGCGATTCCGGATGGCTCTGGTGTAGCAATGGTCGATGGCAAGATGCAGGATGATGCGACGTGGAAGCAGGCGCAGGTAATGGTCAAGTACGCGCGCCTAATCGCTGAGCGCGATCCGGAACTTGCTTCGCAGTATGGAATCGACTAGAGAAATCCTGATTATTAGCTGAATTAAGAATTTTGCGTGCTGACTGCAAAGAGTCGTGGCATATTGCTCGACTAGCCGTTACTCGGGCTGATTGCCCTCTGAGCAAGGGAGTGAACGTGCGCTTCTACGAGTATGAAGCAAAAAAGGTGCTAGCTGGTTACGGCGTGCCTCTTCCGAAAAGACAATTCGCTACGAACGCCGAGGAGGTCGCCGACGCGACCTTGAAAATCGAGGGACCAGTCGTGATCAAATCACAGGTCCTCAGTGGTGGTCGGATGAAAGCTGGGGGCGTTCAATTCGCTGACACACCGGAGGGGGCTCACAACCTAGGTGAAGAGATGCTCAAGCTCGAGATCAGCGGATTACTGCCAGTGGGAGTTCTCGTAGAAGAGAAACGATCGATAGAGCAAGAGTACTACGCTGCTGTCACATACGACGCTCGAGCCAAACGGCCGTTAATCATCTTCAGTGACATGGGCGGCATCGACATCGAAGAGGTAGCTGAGCGTCACCCTGAACACCTCTCGCGCACACATTTCTCGGCCAACCGACCTTTCTCTGACTACACTGCCAAGGTAGCAGTCTCCTCTGTGGGTATAACAGGGCGTGACCTCACACAACTCTCGAGGATGATCTCAGCACTTGCAGCCCTCTTCCTCGAACGAGACATGACATTGGCTGAAATTAACCCGATAGCCAAGTTAGATGACGGTTCGATCATCGCACTTGATTGCCACCTCGACATGGAAGCTGAAGCTCGTGTGACACACCGCAAATTACTTGAAGAACTTGGGATTCCTGACGAAGACAACCGCCAGGCAAGACCACCTACTAAATTCGAAATCGATGCTGCCACATTAGATGCTGCCGATCCTCGCGGCGTCGCCGGAAACCTCACTCAATTTGATGGGAATCTCGGTTTAATCATAGGTGCCGGCGGGGGCTCTCTCACTCTCTTTGATGCCGTGCGTGCAGCAGGTGGTCGACCAGCTAACTACTGCGAAATTGGAGGTAATCCCTCCGTCTCCAAAGCAGCCGCACTCACCAAATTGATATGCGAGCAACCTCAGATCGATAAGATCGCCGTGATGATGAATGTGGTATCTAACACTCGTGTCGACATTGTAGCTCGAGGTGTAATAAAGGGCTGTATTCAGGCTGGTTTCGATCCAGCTGAAAAAATCGCCATCTTTCGTATCCCAGGTTCGTGGGAAGGCGAGGGTTTTGCAATTCTGGAAAAGTATGGGGTCGAGTACGTTGATCGTTCCATCTCGATGCACGAAGCGGCCGAACGAGCTGTCGCAAAGACGGAGATCTAAACATGTCTATTCTTGTTGACGAAAACACTACCTTCATCATTCAAGGAATCACAGGACGAGAAGCCGTGACGATGGCAAGAGAGGTACTTGACTACGGATCGAAGTTAATCGGAGGCGTCACGCCAGGACGTAAAGGACGGAATGTGCACGGAGTTCCTGTTGAAGACACGGTCCGTGCCTTCACAGAGCAACAACGAGTCGATGCCTCTGTGGTATCTGTGCCACCTGCATTCGCAGCTGACGCTGTAAACGAGGCAATCGAATCTGGAATCAAACTAATTGTCGTCGTTACTGAACGCATACCTCGGAAGCAAGTCGCTCAGTTCGTCGAGTACGCACAGCAAGAAAACGTCCGCCTGATCGGACCAAACTGCCTAGGCATAATTTCACCCGGAAAAGCCAAAATTGGTGGTATGGGTGGTGCGATTGAGTCATGTGAACGTGCCTTTACCCTTGGCTCAATCGGCGTTATGTCACGTTCAGGTGGGATGACTGTCGAAATTTCCAATTCATTATCTGATGCCGGGTTAGGCGTTAGCACAGCTGTCAGTATCGGAGGCGACACGATCATCGGGTCAACATATGCTGAACTAATGCCATTATTTGATGATGACTTGCAGACGAAGGGTATTGCTATCTACAGCGAACCTGGGGGACGAGCGGAATACGAACTAGCAGACTATATGGCCGAAAGTGGTAGCAAACTGCCAGTCGTTGCCTTTATGGCCGGAAGATTCATGGATGAGATGCCAGGTATGCGCTTTGGTCACGCAGGAACAATCGTTGAAGGCAAAGCAGATACTACCGCTGAAAAGATCACTAACCTTGAGGCAAGTGGCATCGCAGTAGCAGAGCGCATAGAGGACATTCCCGTCCTACTGAAAGAACGGATTAAGGAATAACGATGGCCGCGATGTTTATTCGTGTTGATATCGATGATTCGATCCAAGACGACCCAGTAATCTGCAGAGAGCTCGTGGAGATATGCCCTGTCGACATATTCGAACTCGACGACATAGGTAGGATCAGCACTGTCGAAAACAACCTTGACGAATGCACGCTATGCGATCTCTGCATCGAAGCAACAGAATCAGGAAAAGTTGAGGTGGTAAAGCTCTACCGACAGTAGCCACAAGAGACTGAATTCGCTTGATCTTTATCTCACAACAACATTCCCAAAGATAAGATTTGTCGTTTTTATCGATCAGCTTTTATTGCTGGTGTTTTCGGCCGATGGTAAGTTCAACACTGCTTAAACCGTGAAAGGTTTCTCTTGTGGGTTACAGCATCATTGAGACTTGTATCGGCTGTACTGCCTGCACTAAGAAGTGTCCGGTAGAGGCAATCACAGGTATTCGAAATGAACTTCACGTCATTGACGAAGAACTTTGCATCGACTGCGGTGCCTGTGGTGCTGTTTGTCCACCAGAAGCAATTTTGGATGAAGTTGGTGATATCGCTCGCACCTTCCCACGCCGCGAGTTACCTCTGGCAAAGGTAGCCGAGCAAAACTGCATAGGCTCAGGATGTGAGCTCTGCATCAACATATGCCCATTTGACGCTTTATCCCTTTCTGATGCTCCGAACTCTCACGACTTTTATGGAATGGCAACCGTTGATGGAAAGAAGTGTGTTGGCTGCCGACTCTGTGAACAAGCCTGTGGCTGGAATGCAATCTATATCGACCCGCCGAGAGAGCTTTTGAAGAAGGAAATATATCCCATAGAGATACTCACCCCAAAAAAGGGTAAAGGACTGCAAAAGTCACGTGCGACCGCCTAACTCGTAACTTCGCCAGTTATGCATAGGCCCTAGTGATGTCGGGGGTCAGCATTACTCCTCTGTAGAAAAAATCCTCAATAATGGAGCTATGCTCGTGTCGATCGAACTCCGCTGGTGCCGCATACGCGATACAGCACATCTCCCGCAGCGCCAATCAGAGCTAGCTACCGGATACGACCTGCATGCATGCCTCGAAGATGGATCGATCGAGATAGGAACGCTCCCTTCACGCATCCCGACGGGAATTGCAATTGCAGCACCTCCTGGAACTGATCTCCGAGTTCGCCCACGTTCAGGACTATTCGCTCGAGGCGTGATTGGTTCTGTCGGCACAATTGATGCTGACTATCGAGGTGAGATATTTGTAACACTCTATTGCCTACCAGATATCGGTAGTTTTGAAATCAATGATGGCGAACGTATCGCACAGCTGGTTGTGGCTCAGCATGTGACAGCTATTTGGAGCGAAGTCGATAAACTTGACGATACCGTCCGCGGCAGTGACGGCCACGGATCAACAGGTCTTTCTTGACACTTTCCTAGATCCTGTCAGTACATACTCCACCACCTTTCGTCACAGAAGCGCTCCTTCATATCGAATAGAAATAGCGAGAGCGAGCCAAAAGGCTCGCTCTCTTCCAACATCTGCCGTGCGGCGGGGGTATTTTTCGGCAAGATGGTGGCATGGTTGCTGCGGCCCGCTGGGTCGCCGGATTTTTTAGACGATCGACCCCACTTCCGCCTGATCGTCCGAAAAAACATAGTGGTAAAGCAGAGCCGCAAATACGGCTCCCAAAATAGGACCGATCCAGTAGACGAGTTGGTAATCCCAGCTCATATTGACAAGAGCAGGTCCAAAAGCTCGAGCCGGATTCATCGCGGCTCCTGTGAAATGTCCTCCTGCGAGTATGTCCATCGTGAGAACTAGACCTATTCCAAAGCCACCTATGTTCGGTCCACGCTTATCCAAGATTGTTCCAAATACCGCTAACATCAGGAATACCGTCAAGATCCCTTCGATACCTAGGCCTTGGACATGCGTCACTCCATTGAGTGTTGGAGTTCCAAGATCAGCGAGGTCACGAAGTGTTTCAGGATAGAGCACGACAAGAGCAAGAGCGCCCAGCACTGAACCAACTAGTTGGGCAGCGATATAGAGAACGGTATTAATGGTATCCAACCTTTGCGTTACCCAAAGACCAAGAGTTAACGCAGGGTTGAAAAGACCACCGGAAACATGACCAATCGAGGAGACAAGTAACGCAATAGCTAGACCATGTGCCAACGCAACAGCGACTATGTCATCACCAAAAGCGATCACGGAGCTAACACCGATGAAAATCAGAGCAAAGGTACCGACCATCTCAGCAATCAGCTTGCGAGGATCGACGCTATTGCCGTTAGCCACCTACTACCCCCTTAACCACAGCTGCAGTCGAGTAAACATGCTGCGCTGGTAATAAAATCATCCTTCAGCTAAAAAGTCAAAGCACATGATCAATTATCTGACATCGTTATCAACAAAAAGAACTATGGCCGGGATCGGTTCAGCCGTTCTAATGCTTATCGCTGCATGCAGCTCGAACAGTTCCGATGTCCGCGTGCAACCGGCGACAAGCGCTACCAAAATCTCTACAGCTGCTTCTGAATTAGATGCTCAAGACACTCCTCCAACAATTCAAGCCGCCACAGAGCCAGTCGAACTACCATTTGCACCAGTTAATCGAGTTGGAGGAGGCTTACTTGTAGCGAAATATCTAGCCGGTGGGTTAGCAAATATCGAGGACTGCCTTCCGGAGTTGGTCCGTGACTGGGAACTAGAACCTCTAATAGGCTTGCGCTGCGCAACCGGAGACTTCGATGGCGACGGATTCGATGAACTGGTCTTTGCGGTAAGTATTTCTGGGGATCCAGTCGGACCTGGCGACGTATGGTTCTTCGACGACGAGGCAAACGGTTACCAACTACTTACATCAGCGCGTGCCCTAGCAAACGAGATCTTATCTGGCATCAACATAGAAGCAGCAACCGATCTCACAGGAGACGGAGCACCAGAAGCTGTGATCTCCACACAAGTCTGTGATGGTGCACGCTGCACAATAAGCTTCGTCATCGCGAGCGCACACCGAGGCTTCGACATCGAAGATATGAGCCCTAATAACTTCATTGTGCTCTCCACGGAAGGCTTGACCTTCGAAGATGGAAACAACGACCAACTAATCGATCTACTAGTACGGCAGCAAGTTGCCACGGAGGATGCAACAGAGGGTCCTCAACGAGGCACCACTCATATCATCTCTTGGTCAGGGCTTCGATTCCGTGCAAACGAGATACCTGATCCACCTGAGTTCCTTTTTCATGCCATAGTCGATGCTGACGAGGCATACCGCACTGGTGATTTCGAACTAGCGATTGCACGCTACCTGCAAACTGCCGATGACATTACGCTGCGCGATTGGAAGGCCGAGCTCGGTGGCCGACCCGGTCGCTCAGAGTTGCAACCTTACGCACTGTTCCGGGCTGCTCTCGGATCACAACGACAAGGACACGCAGAGACAGCACTGCTCCTTCTCCATCGAGCCTCGACCGAGCATCAGGATTCTCTACACGGTCTGGCAGCTGAAATTTACCTGCAAGCTATCGAAAACGGAAAATCACTGAGCGATGCCTGCACCGAAACCGAATCATATCTTCACCGACTAGAATCGGTGCATCTCGATATTTGGGATTACGGTTTAGCCAATCCGTCCCATGACATTTCTTCACTCTGCCGCTAGCTGCAAATGCCCATAACTTCTGCTAGATCTAGCCGGTCGAATGACGGATAGCTACGAATTTCGATTGGCAAGAAGAGGCTTTGAAACTAAGACATTTAACCAAAAATTGCTCGCTTATTGACTACTGGCATCAGTGGCATCTACCGTCAAACCTAGCTGACAATGGATGGCATCAGGGGGTCCAGCATGCTACGCCGCTTACGTAAGTTCGCATTGATTATCATCGCGGCTGGTGCCGGTGTTCTAATCGGGCGGTGGGCAGCCAAGTCACGCGCACGATCCAAAGCTGGTGAAGATCCACTCAAATTAGATAAAGAAGACCTGGAGATCAGCCCGCAAGACATGGCACCTGGCGTAATCGCAGCGTTCCGCGTTGGTGAACCACCTTGGTCATGGCTGCACATTCCTGGATGGCTCGCAGCCTTCGGTACGAATTTCGCAGTGACGGCAGTCGGTGGAGATTTGGATCGTTTACGTGAAGTAGCAGAAGAGTACGGATTGAGCTTCCTCGGTTTTGACACCGAGACCGATTTTGACGACATCGCTGAAACAGAATCCAATACAGCCGGAGAAGGAACTACGAGATTCGAAACCACTGAAAACGGTTCAACCAATCGATCATCAAGCTCCGCTCCAATCGGGGACTAGTCACCTAGTCACGAAACACCTTTCAGATATCGAGCAGTTCGAAGAATTCCAGGGCCGACGATTGCCCAACACCATCGCAGAGCACTCTGATATTCTGCTTTAATCGGTAGGAGGAACGCGTGACCATAGCGATCGTTCTCATTATTGCCTACCTGCTTGGCTCGTTACCTACGTCATACATTGTCGTCCATCGAATGACCGGTCGAGATATCCGTGATTTAGGAGATGGTAATCCCGGAATGATGAACGTCTGGGATAGTGTCGGCTTGCTAGCTGCCCTGATCGTTGGTTTCGGTGATATCGGCAAAGGTATGGCAGCTGTAAGCATCGCGATTCTTACTGATGCTCACGAGATAGCACCAACACTTGCGGGATTAACCGCGATTTTGGGGCACGATTACTCAATCTTTCTTTTACTCGATGGCGGCAATGGGATGGGCCCTGCAGTCGGTGCAATCTGTGCCCTTGCCCCACTTGCAGCCGCTCCAGCAGCTGCCGTCACGATTGTGTTCTGGTTAATCTTGGGCTCTCGCCGTCTCGCCGGAAGTATTGGCTTACTACTTGTACCGGGGCTCGCTTATATCACAAGCAACGATCCGTCTGTAATTGCAGGTGTGGTGGCCTGCTTAACACTCGCAGCCCTTAAAATCATTCGCTTCGAAGGGTTCACTCCTGCACGGTCGAGAATCGAACAGTGAAAACTATCAATCCAATTCATACTCTTCTATCACAAATAACCGAGGGCCCTGCCGATGAAGTACCACTGGCGCGAAGCGCCTTACTGATTGCACAGGATGAATATCAAACTATCGACATAGATGAGTATGAAAAACAAATCCAGTCGATCGCAGAGACTCTGGAAAAGCAACTTCGAGATAAAGGCACGGCCCATTCACCTAATCAAGTACCATCGATAGTAAACAATCTGCTGTATCGCGAGCTGGGCTTCAGAGGTAACGATAGCGCCTACTACGATCCGCGTAACCTCTACCTTAATAATGTCCTTGATGATCGAATGGGAATTCCAGTTACGCTAGCGATCATCTATACCGAAATCTGCCAGCGTGCTGGTCTAGATGTACGCCCGGTTGGATTACCAGGGCACCTAATCTGTCGCTATCAGCCAGATGGCACCAGCAACGATCACGAGGCGCTACTCCTAGACGTCTTCAACCACGGCAGAATCCTGACTGCAAGTGATTGTCAGACACTCGTCCGTAACATCTTCGGTTCGGAGGCACCGTTTCATAATCACTTCCTAACAACCATGACTCCTCGGCAAGTTATCCAACGGCTACTGCACAACTTGAAAGTTGGGTATCTCAGGCTAGGTGACGAGGAACGTGCGGCACGCATAATTGACCTGACATTATCTTTGTTTCCATGGGATCTCGACGAGATTCGCGATCGTGGAATGCTGAGAGACCGGCTAGGAGAGGTGTCATTGGCACTTGAAGATCTAGAGAGTTATGTGTCATTCCGTCCCGGAGCACGAGATGCTCAGACCGTTGCAGAGACGATTAGATCATTGCGCCATCACGCGGAGCATACACAAGACAGTGAAGAGAAGTTATAGGCAAACTAGGCCGGCTCCTGGAAACTGATTGACTTGGAGCAAACATCGACTCGTTAGATGACTTCACACTAGCAACCAACGAATCACTCGCAGCACCGGCGATCCGATCCGAGATCGAGACAGCTGGTGGAGCAATTACATTCGCGCGGTTCATGGAGATTGCTCTAAGTCATCCTGAGCTGGGGTATTACAGCCGCCCGGACCTCACGTGGGGTCGCAATGGTGACTATGAAACCTCACCTGAAGTTCATCAGATTTTCGGTTATCTATGGGCTCGCCAAATCGAAGAATGTTGGAATAACCTTGAACAGCCAAGTCAATTCGACCTTATCGAAGTTGGGGCCGGATCTGGTGCATTCGCCTCGGCGATACTAACTTGGTTACGTGATCGATCACCCGAATGCTTCGAAGCTACCCAAGCCACATTGCTCGACGGGAATCCTATACGTCTCGAAGCTCAGAATCGAGCCCTTCAGATACGCGGGTTTAATACTGACCATCAGCTCCTTGAAAATTGGCTCGTCAACAATGAACTCATCAACGGCGTAATAATCAGCAACGAGTTCTTCGATGCTCTCCCCGTCCATCTCGTCGAACGACGCGACAATCGACTTTACGAATGGTTTGTAGAGATGGCGGGAAGCTCTTTCAAATTCGTCTTAGGCGATACTAGTACCCCGAACCTAGAAAAATACTTCCACCAACTCGGCCTGCAGTCTGGCGAATCTTCGCGCGCCGAAGTCTGTCTAGCAGCTCCCAACATTTTGCGCCGAATCACCGATCGAATCGGCCGTGGGTATTTATTGACGATGGACTACGGATATGAAGCAAAAGATCTCTATGCAAGCTGGCGAAAGATGGGAACTCTAATGGCATTTCAAAATCACAGCCCTCAGCCTGATCCGTTATCTATGCCGGGTCAACTCGATCTCACTGCACATGTCGACTTCACAACACTCGCCTGGACAGCAAAGGATGCAGGCCTAGAAGCCGCCCCTACAGTTTCGCAAGCCGAAGCACTCACTGCTCTTGGATTGCCAGTAACACTAGGGGCGGCAGAAAAACGAGCCCACGTGAACGTGGCTCGCTTCGTAGAAGAACGCCGCGCCGCCGCACAGTTAACAGACCTGACTGGCCTAGGAAGGATCCGCGTGCTCGCTTTGGCCAAAGATGGTCCACTCGAGGATTTGCTGTGCCTACGTTCAATCGAGCAGGCATACCGTTAGGTACTGACATCAACAGCTTGCTTACGAAAAGCGTCGGAAATGAGAAGATAGACTCATGAGGGAAGAAGCAGTCCATTACTCGGATACCGTGATTGAGCACTTCAAAAACCCTCGCAACGCGGGTGAGATGATCGATGCAAGCGTGAACTACTTCGTGACTAACCCAATCTCAGGAGACTCAATTCAGATTTTTCTCCATATCGAAAACAACCTTATAGATCGCGCTTCGTTCCTTACTACTGGTGGTCCTGCATCAATCGCAACAGCTTCTGTCGCAACCGAGCTCATTACAGGATGCACCCTTGAAAAAGCTACCGCTATCACTAGACAGGAATTAGTCGAGGCTGTCGGTGGCCTACCACCCGCTAAGATTCAGTGCTCCGTAATCGCAGCTGCTGCAATTCGTAACGCTGTCGCAAAATGGCACCGCGCTCATTCGACGACACCTCCAGAAGTAAGCACTGATGAATGACACCTTTAAGTAACTTCTCCACATGATCGCAGCCATCCTCCTAGCCGCCGGAGCATCTAGACGGATGGGCAGCCCTAAGGCTTTGCTCCCTTGGGGGGGCACGTCTCTTATCTCTTGGGAACTCAATCAGTTGATGGAATCTTCGGTGGAAGAACTCGTGGTTGTCCTAGGTTCACGTTCTGAAGACATCCGCCGCACCCTCGGCAACTCTGCAAAATATTCTGTCTTTAACCAACTTTGGACCAGTGGACGAGCCACCTCGCTAGTACGAGGTGCGAAAGCTTTGATCCAAAGAGGAACTGCAATGCCTCAAGCAACGGTAATCCAGAATGTCGACCAACCTACGCGAAGCGATATCATTGACTTTCTTGTCAAAGAACTGATGCACTCGGGCGCTGATGCAATCCAACCGGAGTACCATGGGCACGGAGGCCATCCAGTTGTCATCGCCAGTCACATGGTCCCTTTGCTCTTGGGTGCGGAAGAGCGAACATTCGGACTACGCGGCGTACTTAAACATCATCCACCATTACGTATCCCGATGAACGACGAGCCTGTAGTCGCAGTCGATATAGATACGCCAGATAAGATCACCTCAGCTCGAAAACTGTTTTCAATTGCAGATCCCTAGAAAAGTGAAACGCATAGAAGAACAGAGGCTTTGTAAGGGGTAATGATCTGATGCCTAGGCTCCATGTGGTAAACGTCTTCACCACACCCGATGGCTCGGAAGGGAATCCCCTCGGAGTCTTTCTCGACGGTAACGCTAGCCCCGAGAGTGAGCGCCAGTCAATGGCGTACGACCTAGGCTTTAGCGAGACAGTTTTCGTCGAGAACATCGAGACTGCGCAATTAGCGATCTATACACCAACTGAAAAACTTTCGTTTGCAGGCCACCCGCTAGTAGGCACCTCATGGCTGTTGAACGAAACAGGGAATCTACCTGCTGTGCTAAGACCACCAGTCGGAGAAGTTCCAACATGGATCGAGGGAAATACGACTTGGATTCGAGGGCTCATCAAGTGGTGTCCCAACTTCGAGTTCATTCAACTCGAGTCCATTAGGTGTCTTGAATTACTTATTGCTCCGCCTGAAAACTTAACTGATGCCTATTGCTGGGCATGGGAAGATGAAAACGCTGGACAACTTCGTGCCCGGAATTTCGCACCTTCGTTAGGCATCGCAGAGGATCCTGCGACCGGATCGGCTGCGATGACCCTCGCTGCCAACCTACAACAGCAGTTGCTGATCATCCAAGGAAACGGATGCCAACTACATGCCAGAATCGGCCCTAAGGGTAGCGCAGCCGTTGGGGGCACTACTGTACTCTCTGAGATCCGCTTCTACTAAGACAAATATGTCTTAGTAATCAACCAATCGCCGCCTCTGCAAAAGCACGGATTTCTCGCAATGGATTACTTCCGCCCGTGTTAAAAATCAACTCTGTCACGCCAGCAGCGGCTTCCGCTTCGACACGCTGCATGATGTCCTCACGATCACCTACCCAACCATTCCATGACGGCTGACCATCCACTCCGTTAACAAGAATTCGATCACGATCGGTGAGGTGCGTGCAATGCCCTTCATGAATTGCGAGATGTCGCTGATTCTCAGGACGATCAACTGAAACTTGCTTCAGATATTCATCACCACCCGGCCACTGAAGTAAAGCTTCATCACCCCCGCTCTCCCACTGACTATGAGCCTGAACGACCCACCATGGTCCCGCTGCATCGATCGCCCGTTCGGAGTACTGAGATTCACCATCCCTAAGAACAGTCCCATGAACCATTCGCAGAAATTGATCCCAACTGCCGTCGTTTTTCCCAAAAGTCATCACACCCTCTGCAAGTTCCCTCGCAACTTCTTGACCTTTCGGGCCGAAGGCTGAAAGGATGATCTCCACTTCGATTGGTCGTGGTGCCGCCATTGCTGGGTGGTGAATCATTTGGCATTCTTCGCCATCAATCTCTACAACCTCACCAATCAAAAGAGCTTTTAGCTGTCTGATATACCGCTTCGTGTAAGACCAGCTCAACGGCTTCTGCCCAAGAACACGTCTCCCTGTGAAGCCAGTTCCGAAGCCACATGCAAGACGACCCGGAGCTATACGATCGATAGTTGCAATCGCGGACGCTGTCGTCATGACATGTCGTAAATTTGGAATCAATACTGCAGTACCTAGTCCAATGTGATTCGTACGCTGAGCGGCCAATCCCATTGTGATCCAAACATCTTCCCAAATCGCTGCTGAGTCGTAGAGCCAAACTCGGTGATAATTTAGCTTTTCAGCTAAATCGATAGACTCAAGGGCAAGTGGGCCAGGGGGAACACCAAGCGAGATCTTGGGGATTGGCATAAATCACTCCCATCTGAGATATGAAATGTGTACGTGCTCTGTCTCAATTCCAGATGCTACTTGAATGTAGAAAATGCCACCTAACTTCTCACCAATAGCGGGGCTATCTGACATTCACAGGCCGACTTGCCCGATCAATAACCATGTGACAATGGATCCGATTCTGATAAAGGTACAATGGCATTGTTAAGCCGTTCGAGCATCAGCCGGTCTATTAGAAATTTAAAAAAAGAAAAGTTTCCCACCAACAACCGGCGAACATCACTTCGAGTCATAGAAGCCTCGGCCGATAATGATGATTGTGCTAGAATTCACGCGTTCCGACCTAATCACGGAACACTACAGCTGCAACTGAGGCCGTGCCATAAGAGCGAACGGGCCTCGAACGTCCGCTATGAGAGCGAGCTACATGGCCTACGGTATGGGTGTGGTAAAAGGTATGTTGCTGACACTGCAGCATGTCATCAAGCCACCAATCACAGTCAATTACCCGGAACAACAGCGAGAAATCCCTGTGCGCGCACGAACCAACCTACTTTGGTTCGAGGAACGCTGCACTGGATGTTCGACCTGCGCACAAGCGTGCCCTGATGGCTGCATTCTGGTCCAGACTGCGCCGCGTGAAGATGGCACACTCGAGATCGAACGCTATGAGATCGACTTCCGTATTTGCATGTATTGCGGTCTTTGTACCGAAGCATGCCCATACCAAGCGATTCAATCGGGCGGACGTTATAACGATGCAGTCTATGTCTTCGAAAACATGTACCGCGATCGAGACGCATTAACAGTGGAAGCTCAGAAGTACCTAAAGCAAAACGAAGGACGCTACCCAAACGGCCAAACACAAGACGAAAACCCACTGATCACCTCGCTACCGACAGCACGTTCACGAGTAAACGTTGCTGGATCGGATAAGGCATTAGGCCCACAAAAATTTGCTCAAAGAGAGCGCGACCATGACTAAACGACTACGACTAAACAGAAGTCACATCAAGAATCTAAGCTGACCGAGAAACGGTCCCTGACGGATAAATGCGGTGAGAGGGACAACCTGTGGCGATGATCACGCTCAACGGGAAATCAATCGAAGTTGACGAAGGCTTGCCTCTGGTCGAGGTAATCAAGGACCAGGGAATCACGATTACCAACCTCTGCTATATCGACGGCCTCGAACCATACGCAGGCTGCAGGACTTGCATTGTCGAGATTGAAGAGGCACGCCCAACCGAAATTCAACTCGCATGCACCTCAAAAACTGCGGATGGGATGGTTATTCGAACCGAGACAGAAGCAGTGAAACACACCAGACAAGGTGTGATGTCGATGATTCTGGCAAATCATCCGGATCGCTGCCTCACATGTCATCGTCGCGTTCACTGTATGCCTGGAGACATCTGCCTTCGCGACGACGTAGTGACACACCGTTGCCTGACATGTTCTAAGAATTACCGTTGCGAGCTGCAGACTAGCTGCGAAATCGTAGATATGGGGGAATTCTCAGAGCCGTGGGTGGGGGAATCTCGTTCTTACTACGAAACGCCACCGCCCGAGCCTGACCGTGGTAACCCCTATCTAGAATTCGACCCGCAGATGTGCATCATCTGCACGCGTTGTGTGCGAGCCTGCGATGATCTACGACACACAGGCGCGTTAACACTCTCTGGTAAAGGGCACTCGACAATGATCGCGTTTGGCACCGGCGGACAGATCCATGAATCAGACTGCGATTTCTGTGGTGCCTGTATAGATGTATGTCCGACAGCGACACTAATGGAAAAACCAAACAAATGGCGTGGACTCGCTGAAGACTGGACCAACTCCGCTTGTAATGGCTGTTCTGTCGGCTGCACCCTGAGCTATGGCACTGCGAATGACCAACCGGTCATCGTTCGCCCAGACCGCATCAACCCAGTGAGTCGCGACCAGATATGTGTTCGAGGCCGGTTCGGCTACACCGATGTGCCTGAGCGCGAGCGGCTTATCCGATCACTTATACGAAATGGCGACCGACTGCTTCCGGCAGATAATTTTGATCAAGCATTAGATATCGCTGCTACTTCTCTAGCGACGGTCAAAGAATCGGCAGGTGCTGACGCGATAGCCGTCCTTGGCTCACCTCTCGCAACGACGGAAGAAGCCTACGTCCTCGGACGCCTTGCTCGCGAAGCAATCGGAACGGAACATATCGATTTCTCACATGGGCCATTGCACCGAGCAGTCACTGAAGCATTCGTGTCTGGACTCGGAACCGACCAACTCCCAGCAAATCTTACCGATATCGAAAAAGCGCGTACGATCGTTGTCATAGGTGGAGACATAGAAGAATCTCATCAAGTTGTTTCGCTCCGCGTGAAAGACGCTGTAAAGAAACATGGTGCTAAGTTAATTCTCATCTCGAATCGCTGGAGTGAACTCGTACCATTCAGCGAACAATGGCTACAACCATTTCCAGGTCAAGAAGCCGCTACCGCGCAAGCATTAGCTGACGGTCTGTCTTCCAGCACGACACACATTCCTGATACAGCGGTCGAGAACACGGCAGACGCTATCGCCACATTACGTCTAGCGATAGCGAATGCCGAGAGCAACATTCCTGTGATCCTAGCTCCTACCGCCGGGCACGGCGCTGTCCGTGCAGGAGGTGAAGCAATCGCCGCTGTGAATCTTTCTATCGCTATCCATTCCTCTGAAGCTGCACACAACCTGTATTACCTACCAACTGACGCGAACGTTATCGGATTAACGGATGCTGGAATCGTACCTGGGAGCACAGAGAACGACTTCCCGAACATCATCGAGAAAGCAAAAAACGGCACAATTAAGGCACTCGTACTTCACAACGATAATCCACTACTCAATACACCAGGAACTCCCGATATAGAATCAGCGCTCGCAAACCTCGAAGTTCTGATCGTAATCGACTCGTTAAAATCGACTGCAACACAGCATGCGACCGTTGTACTTGCTGAACTTCCATTCCATGCGAAAGATGGCACGCTGACGAGCGCTGATCGACGGATCATTCGTCAGCGCCCGGCCGGTGCCCCCCAAGGAGATGAACGTGAAGGTATAGCGATCCTGACTGCACTCGCACGGGCACTTGGAACTCCGATCAACTACAACAGCGCAGCAGACGTGATGCGTGACATATCGTCCAGCGTAGTTGGTTATGTACCTTACGATGAGCTCACCCGTTCGCCAGGCAAGATTCGGGCACTAGTCGAATCAGAATCGACAACTGCTCAGCAGTTACCTGCGCCAACCGTTTCAACCATACCGCCAGTTTCCGATGGACTCGCGATCATTACTGGACGTTCGTTATTCACCTCATGGGCCGCCGCTTCAATTCACTCGGATGAAGCAGATAAACTGCATCGCGAAGAATCAGCACTCGTGCACCCTCAGGATGCCGAGTCAGTAGGCATCAGGAACGGTGACCAAGCTATCCTTGCTTCGATGGCTAATGCCGGGAGCGAGTTACGGATAAGGATTCGACTCGATGATGGAATATCACCCGGTAGCATCTACATACCGCACTACTATGACGGAGGCGCACTCATGCGTCTGATGCCACTAACAAGCAGTGCCGAACCAACCACTTTGATGCTACAGGCGATGCAACCCGCCTAACCACTGCTAACATCAGGACGCTATCGGTATGACTATGCTCCGTCTATTCTTACTCAACACAGTTCTTTTTCCTCAGATGAAACTGCCATTGCATGTCTTCGAAGAACGATATAAGCAGCTTGTAGCGGATTGTTTAGCTGCAGACGAAGCGTTCGGTGTACTACTGATACGCGAAGGTCCTGAAGTCGGCAATCAGTTCACTGAACCATATCTGATCGGTTGCACAACCCAAATAGAAAGCGCTGAACCGATTGGAAACGGACGCTTGATGATCAACACACGGGGCGAAAGAAGATTCCGTATCGTCGAGCTTCACGACGATGCACCCTACCGAAGTGCAACGGTAGAGTATCCGGTTGACGAGATCAGTGAAGTGCCTGAGAGCCTTCTGGAACGTGCAACAGAAGGGTACCGCCAGATCTCGAAGCTACGTGCGATCACAGGTGGACTCTTCCAGCGCGCTCCAGCGATCCCAAAAGCTCCTGGCATGCTCGCCGACCTGATCGCCTGCGCGGCGGGAGGGCTGGTTGACACCATTCAACTGCAAAAAGTGCTGGAATCTTTCGACAACCGCGAGCGACTAGAAGCAGCAGTCGATCTACTAGATAGCATCGTCGAGGCACACCATGAACATGCACGGATGGCAATACACAAGCGATACGGCGGTATAGAAAGACTAAACTGACATACTCAAGTCGATCTCTGACAAGATTACTGCCGACTCGGTGTGGCTTCTGAAGGCATCAGCTAACAGCTGCAGGAGCCCAGATTCACGCTCTAATAACGCGATACTACGCTTTCCAATAAACCTCTTAATCTCACATCCTGTTCAGATACCAACTTCTCGCAATCAAGTAAGCGACATATGTACTAAGGGTGCCTAGCCACGAAGTTCTCCTCTGGAAAGCTACTGCTCCATCGGAAATCCGGCTGCAGCCCAATCATCGTGGCCACCATCAACGTTATAAATGTCCGTCAATCCAAGTGATGCGGCAAACTCTGCCGCAACAGCCGAACGCTGCCCAGATTTACAGATAAAGAGAATCGGCCTGTCGCGTGCCAGATCATCAGCGCGAGCAAGTGTTGCCATATGTGAAATATTAATTGAATCTGGTACATGTCCGTCGTGATGTTCGTGCATCTCTCGAGAATCGATCACCTGTACATCTCCGGCGTCGATCATTTCTTTCGCTTCATGCACATCGATTCGCGTAAAAGGTTCTCCCGGGTTCTTCACGGCCATGATCATATCCTCCGGATCATCCTGATTCAGGGCTGGCATCTAACCCTAGGATTCTTCTATTTGTTGGGTAACTTGGTCAAGATTACCAATTATTACAAGCATAACAGAGCTCTGGCGCTTACCAACGATGGGTAATCGACCTGAACATTCATGCGGCCACTCTGTGATCTAATTGGTTTTCTACCCAGTTCTACCAGCCTAATCTGGTAGCAATGATCAGCTACTGATGTAATCCCAATTCCCTGAAAGCGAGACAATGAATTCGAAAGATCACCGCAAGTCAGAAAACGATACAATTACTCAAGTAAAGTATGAACTGCCTTTCATTTTTAACCTCCACCGATGGACACCTCAAATGAGCGTCAAGAAAATAACGACACCCGAGGATGCAGTTCGCGGTCGCCAGTTCTGACAATCGCGCCGTACCGAGCGAGGTCACTTTTGTTGGATGCAAACGGAAGTGCTTACTCATAACAATGAAATGTTCGTGCTGCCAATCAATCAGCAGTATGCATCTAGTAGATCAGGAAGATAGGAGTTCACATTACCAATGAAAGATGCTGACCTAAGCGAACTCCACGGCCGACTCTGGCTTGCTGAGGCCCTTTGGAAACTTGGCTCAATTCAGTTCGGTGACTTCAGTCTCGGCCGAACCGTTCGTAATTCCCCTGTCTATGTAAACGCCAAACTACTCATCTCAAGACCCACTGAACTCAGACGTACAGCACAATTGATCGCTGATGAACTGCAAACAGGCCAAACAATGCGCAATCGACAGATCGAACCCTTCGACGTCATCGCTGGAGTGCCAATTGGAGGTCTTCATATCGCGACCGCAATTTCTCTCGAGACAGAAATCCCCCTGCTGTATGTTCGTCCATCCCAATTAAGGGACATCGAATACACCTCACAGATCGAAGGCATATACACTCCAGGTCAAAGTATTGTGATAGTCGACGACCTCGCAGCTGGTGGAGGGTCACTCGTCAAAACAATAGAACGACTGCGGGAAGCAGGGCTTCAAGTTCACGACGCCGTAGTACTAATCGATCGTGAACAGGGAGCAAGCGCACAGTTGGAAACTATGGGCGTTCACTTACATTCAATCCTCACACTCGATGTGATTCTCGAGTACCTGCATTCAGCAAAACACATCAATGATCAGGATTTTGACGCGTCTCGTTCATATCTCAACCGCGAGCGTCGAACTGCCTTGGATATCGACTGAGCGCAAAACTATCTAACCTTCCATTTCTTCCGTAAATCAATCATGAGAAAACGTCCTAGCTCGCTCGCTGCGGTACGCTGCGTATTGAGGAGCAATGACGTGGAACAATTGATCGCCGAACTGGTAGCGGAACAAGACTATCTTGATGGTGCCATCTGTGATGTACCGATCGATCACTGGAATGCGTCGTCGCCGGCCGAGGGTTGGCTCATGCGTGATTGTATCGCCCACCTCGCTGAGGGTGATACCACAGCAGCAACAATAGCCGAGACTGGAGCCTACCCTAAGAGCGAACGACGAGGCGGCGATGGCGTAGTCACTGCGAGACAAATCGAAGCACGGGAGCTGAGCATTGAAGAACTACTCTCATGGTGGCGTGAATCGCGAAATCGGCTAGCCACTGCCCTCCGTCCATTCGATGGGCGAGACCGGCTCCCGTGGGCTGGGAACGAAATGAGTGTGCGTTCGTTTACCACTGCGCGCTTGATGGAGGCTTGGTCGCATGGACTGGACGCTTTGGAGACAGCCGGTGTCAGTCCGATCGATACAGACCGACTCAGGAACATCGCCCATCTTGGATACGCGACCCGAGACTTCACGTACCGCAACCACGGGCGCAATCCTGA
>DKLZ01000035.1 GCA_002455955.1 Dehalococcoidia bacterium UBA6627 | reverse complement strand
ATCTACTGAACATCGGTAGCGGCAGCCGTTAACCTCCAACACCAATCGGCCCATCATCAAGCAACCAACTTTAGTGAAATAAATAATCTCAGGAGATAGTCAATGACCATCGACTTCGACGTTCAGAACAAGATCGCAACGATCACACTCAACCGCCCCGAGGCTCTGAATGCGATGACACCACATATGTATGAAAGGCTATCTGAGTGTTGGATCGAGGTACGAGATAATCCGGATATCTGGGTCGCCGTTGTAACCGGCGCTCCTCAGCCGACCCGCGCTCCAGAAAAACAAGTATTCTCAGCCGGCGCAGATCTAAAGCAAACAATTCCGTCGGTACCCGAAGCATTCGAATTCTGGCAAACACAGTCTGATCTGATTCTTAATCGCGGTCTCCAGATCTGGAAGCCTGTGGTTGCAGCAATCAATGGTCTATGCCTCGCTGGAGGAATGACACTTCTGATGGCTACGGATATCCGAATTGCGTCGGAGCATGCACTATTTGACTTGTCCGAAGTCAAGCGTGGCATATTGCCTGGGAATGGAGGTACGCAACGCACAATTCGTCAGCTCCCATACCCGATCGCAATGGAGGTACTGCTCCTCGGTAGGCGTCTTACAGCTGAGGAAGCCGCTCATTTCGGATTCATCAACCAAGTCGTCGCTCACGGTACGGAAGTCAACGTAGCCATGGAGCGTGCTGAGCAGCTTCGTGAAATGCCACCATTAGCAGTACGCGCGATCAAAGAGCTTTCAATTCGAGCACAATACATGCCCTTAGACGATGGACTCCGCATGGAAAGTGCCATCGGAGCAAGGCTAAAAGATACTGATGACGCTAAAGAGGGACCTCGAGCATTCGCGGAAAAGCGACAGGCCGAATTCAAAGGCAGCTAACGGGAACCGCTCGAAACTTCTACCGCTGTCAAGCGATTATATTTGTCTTAATAAGAACCGCAATATTCGAAAGTCGGTGTTGATGGCTCACATCGAGCTCCACTTACATACGAAAGCTGGGTCCGCTGATTCAAGCATCTCAGTTGACGCTCTAGGAAGACGTTCAGCAGAGCTGGAGACCGGAGGGCTGCTTGTTACCGAACATTGGCGAGTCTGGACTGAAGGAGAACGCTCGCTCTTTGAAGCTCAATGGGGAGTCACTGTCTATCCGGCGATTGAAGCAACAACGGACGCCGGCCATTTCCTTGTAATTGGTGCCAACCCCGGAGAGACCTTTCCACACGACACAACGGAGCTGCTTGATCACACTAAGGCCCAAAACTATTTCGTCATCTGGGCTCACCCGTTCCGTCACTACTTTGACGACATCCATACAAGTCAGCGACCGCCATTCGAGGCAGGTGTGTCGCCGGCCAATCTCGCTGAACACAAAGCATTTACGCGCGTTGATGCGATCGAAGTAGAGAACGCGGGTAACACTGCACGCGAGAATGCCCTTGCTCTCGAGGTAGGTCAAATCCTAGGCAAACCACTCACGATTGGCAGTGATGCGCATGATCTGGAGCATGTTGGTGCAAGACGGTTACCCGTAGCAGCGGTGCCATCAGGAATCGAAGAACTAATCGAGCTGCTTGAACAATTATCATTAGAGAAAATCCAATAGCAAAGGATTTCTGAAGATGAACAGCAAATGCCTGACCAAATGCCAAGCACATTATCCAAGATAAGCTGCTGGCCAACGTCCCCATAAACTCTTACTGCAGCCGTCACTTATTCGTCTGTACATATCACTCGATGTAGTGCAAACTAACTATATTTCCCAGCACTATAGATGATGAGAATCACGCTCCCGATACAGTGACCATTACGGTTAACAGTGCTCGAACAGGCCCTCTCGCCTCAGCGACCCGGAGCCCCAGCAATGATCGCAGCAGTTCGAACTTTTATAATGCGCTCAAGTAAACCTGGCCAGCCTTCTATAGCATTGATCTTGAGCGCGCTAATTGTCGCCTCACTTACAATCGCTCCTCCCGCCTATCTCCTTTTCCGCATCATCGACAATTCATCTGCTGCGGCAGACGCTATTTTCGCCATATCGACTCTGGAACTTACTCTCCGAACATTAGCCTACACAGTAACGGTCACGGCTCTCGCAACAATGATTGCTCTACCAATCGCTTGGCTCACGGAACGTACTGATCTTCCAGCTCGTCGAATTATCGCAATCCTTGCCGTCGCCCCTCTTGCGATCCCTACATATGTTGGCGCGATGGTCATGATTGCAGCCTTAGGCCCAGGCGGCATGTTCAGCGATTTACTTGAATATGACTTCCCGTTGCCCATCTATGGTTTCGGTGGTGCGACTGTCGTCCTAGCGCTCTTCACGTATCCATATCTCTTACTCACACTCCGCCCAGCAATCGGTGCACTCGACCCACGACTTGAAGAAGCGTCAGGCAGTTTTGGCTACGGCCGCTGGACAACCTTCCGACGAATTGTGCTCCCACAACTAAGACCAGCTCTGTCATCAGGTGGGCTAATTATTGCGCTGTATACTCTGGCGGACTTCGGTGCACCTTCATTAATGCGATTCGATTCCTTTACCCGAGTAATCTTTGTCCGTTACGAGTCCACCTTCGATCGAACAGGCGCTGCCGCACTCGCGTTCTTACTAGCTCTAATTGCACTATCGATCGTTGCGCTTGAGGTATGGACTCGTGGTCGAAAACGCTACGACGCCATCCGTATCGCCGGTCACCCTAAGGCAGAGCAGATCCGTCTTGGGAGTTGGCGCTGGTTAGCCTATACCTATATCGGGACAATCCTCGCCCTGACTCTGGTCTTACCAGTTGGTGTTCTCAGTTACTGGTTGATTCGAGGCATCTCAGCAGGCGAACAAATAAGTAGTGTCTGGCAAGAACTGAATGAGACTCTTTTAGTAGCAGGTTTTGCGGCGATCGTGACTGTGATCGCCGCTATTCCGATAGCAATCCTTACTGTTCGTCATTCTCGATTCTCACTAACTCGTCCAATCGAAGTTCTGTCATATTCGGGTTATGCATTGCCCGGGCTTGTTGTCGGACTATCGCTCGTGTTTGCTGGAATCCATCTGAGGGTTCTCTATCAATCGTATGCGATGCTCATTGCTGCTTACGTGCTCCTATTCTTGCCCTTGGCGATAGGAGCCGCTCGCGTATCTCTGCTACAAGTTCGACCTTCTATTGAAGATGCCGCACGAGGTCTGGGACGATCACGATGGAACGTTTTTCGGACAGTGACCGCACCAGTTGCTTATCGCGGCATAATTACTGGTGGAGCACTTGTTTTTCTCACGACAATAAAAGAACTACCTGTGACGCTACTCCTAGCTCCGATCGGATTCGATTCGCTTGCGGTTCGCGTATGGAGTGCATCGAGCGAAGCATTTTTCGCAAGAGCTGCTCTCCCAGCATTAGCATTGCTAGTTCTTTCATCGTTCCCACTGCTTGTACTCGAACAGATCGGTCGCCGTAGATGAACATCAAAAAAGACACCCTGGCACTTCGTGCGTCTGGATTGTGTGCATCATTCGATGGCATCGAAGTTATCTCGGATCTGACATTCGATGTCCGTGAAGGAGAATTGCTAGCAATCCTCGGACCTTCAGGCTGTGGGAAAACTACCTCGCTTCGTTTGATCGCAGGCTTCGAATTAGCCACAGCTGGGTCACTCACAATCGGGGGTGAATCTGTGATTGAATCCAACAACTTCCGACCACCCGAGAAGCGTGGCGTGGGCATGGTTTTTCAGGACTATGCTCTATTCCCCCACATGACTGTGCTCGAGAACATCGAATATGGCTTACAAGGTATTGAAGGTCAGCATCAAATGACTGCGCAAGCTCTCGCGATGACCAACCTCACAAACTTCGGTGACCGAAGAGTCCACGAACTCTCTGGAGGGGAACAGCAGCGCGTTGCCTTGGCTCGAGCAATCGCACCACAGCCGAAACTCTTACTGCTTGACGAACCATTTTCGAACCTCGATCCCTCATTGCGTTCCCGAGTTCGCGAAGAGCTACACGATATCGTCCGACAAACGGGAATCACGACGATTCTTGTAACTCACGATCAAGAAGAAGCGCTCTCGATCGCAGACCGTGTTGCCTTCATGACTAGCGGTAAGATCGTGCAAATTGGTAGTCCAGAGGAGATTTACCTACAACCAGCATCAATCGACGTCGCCGTATTCATCGGCGAAACAAACGTGCTCTATGGGGTTGTCTCGAACAGCTCAGTTGACACACCGCTTGGAACATTCGCAGCTAGTGATAACGGATCGATCGCAGCGGTTCTGGTGCGCCCAGAGCATCTAGTACTCTCCAAAATTGGCATACCAGCAACCGTTACCCATCGAGAATATTACGGCCACGATCAGATTCTCCGTGTACAGCTCGATGACACCACACTCGTTCGGGTCAGGATCGATTCGCGGACTCACCATCTGCCTGGAGATAGGGTAATGATCTCATTGTCCGAAGCTCCGTTAGTACTCGCTGCTAGCGGATAGAGCACTCGCAATTCGACGCCGTGCTAGACAATCGAATGAAGAAATGTCACCTCGATAAAGTTAAATAATTTAGCTTTGCACAGAGATCTCGAGCAGCAGCAGTTCATATGATCATGCATTCGCTCCTTACTGGATCATTCAGAGGGCGCCTCGGCCACTAACCCAAGGTTATGACGAAACTGGACACCCCAATGTCCATTTTGGTTGGTCACAATCCAGATCGCCTGATAAGTGCCGTAATCGTGACCTGAATGATCGATTCGACTCAGCATAATCTTGAACACAACGGAGGAAATCGAACGTGCGACTTCATCGACACCATCAAAACGTGTGTGGTGCCAGTTCGAATTACCCTGCAAGATGATCTCCCAAGGCAAACGACTATCACCGGCATATTCCTCCTTACCTTCAACGGTCAGTGCAACTCCATCATAGTTTTGATATGTAAATGGGAAGTTCGTTGTAGCGAGATAGGAGACAACATCTCGCCCGTTGATCGCTTCACCATGCGCCCTGACCGCATCCTCTGCTGTATCCATTCGACTTTTCTCCCTATTCACTCTGGTCATTTCAGATATCCACTCTGCGCTTCGTAGCTATCCGAACTAGGAAACTATCATCCGCGATTCGCTCAATCTCTAAAGAAAAAGCATTGCCATTGATTCTGTTTCCGTGCTCGATGAGATTTGCAGAAGATAGGCTCACTACAAACTCCGACGACAAACCCGATATAGCTCACTCGCTGTCGTAGGATAGGGAAGACGCAAAGCCTCTGAAGGGAAGTCTTAATGTCTGGTTATGCGGAACACGGTCAACTGCCACTCGATGGTGTGCGCGTATGTGACTTCACTTGGATCGTCGCTGGTCCGCAAGCGACTAGAATTCTCGCCGATCTCGGAGCAGAAGTAGTGAAGGTAGAAAACGAGTCGCATCTCGACTCGATGCGCTTGGGCTTACAACAAGACCCCTCGAATCCGTCGATCAATGGCTCAGGGTTCCACAGCAATTTCAACCGCAACAAAAAAGGGATATCCGCCAATGTCCACCATCCCGATGGTCGGAAGGCGGTTGAGCGGTTGATCGCACAATCTGACGTTGTAATTGAGAATTTTAGCGCTGGTGCTCTCTCGCGTATGGGCTTCGATTATGAACGACTCAAGGAACTACGACCCAATATCATCTACGTATCGATGTCAGGTTTCGGACACGAAGGCAGAGATTCTTCTTATGTTACTTGGGGTCCGACTGCACAGGCAGTTTCCGGCGTTACATACATGTCAGGCTTGCCAGACCAGCCGCCAGCAGGTTGGGGGTTTTCGTATCTAGACCACACGGCTGGATACTATGGAGCTCTCGCAACTCTCATCGCCTTACACCATCGTCGGCGCACCGGCCAAGGGCAACACATCGACATGTCCCAGGTCGAGACCGGAATGGTGCTAGGCGGAGTTCCAATACTCGACTATCAAATCAATCAGCGAGAATTTAAACGAATAGGGAATCGTTCTCTTCGACCAAGTCTTGCGCCCCACGGTATGTATCGCTGTGCTCCTGTTGGTACTGACGATGATCGCTGGATTGCTATCGCATGCGAAAAAGAGACACAGTGGCGTGCGATCTGTGGAGTTCTCGGAATCGAACACCTGATGAATGATTCACGTTTTAGCACGAACACTGAGCGCGTTGAACATCAAGACGAGCTCGACACAATCATCGCAACACAAACTCGAGAGCACGATCAGCGCAAGCTGATGTATGCGCTGCAAGCGGTCAACGTTCCGGCCGGCGCGGCACAGAATATGGCAGACAAAATGGAAAAAGATCCCCAACTACGAGACCGTGGTTTCTATCAGACCGCACCACACACAGAACTAGGAGTACATCGGTTTGAAGGTTTTCCAGCACACTTTTCTCAGGCTCGCTGGCGCCTAGACCGAGGAGCACCGACCTACGGAGAGGACACAGTCACCGTACTTCGCGACATGCTCGGCTTCTCCGAAGCAGAAATCAAACGAATGCAGTCTGAGCTCGCTGTCTAATGGGCCCGCTCGATGGACTCCGTGCACTAGAAATCGGAGATGGTGGCGAGGTTACGGGAAAATTGCTCGCAGATGCTGGTGTCGACATGATTCGCGTCGAACCCCCATCAGGCGCACGTAGCAGACAAACCGGACCTTTTGTTGGCGACATACCTGACATCAATACCAGCCTGCATTATCACTATCTCAACACGAGCAAACGCGGAATCACCCTGAATCTCGATGAGCCACGCGCTCAAGAACTCTGGCGTAATCTAGTCAACGGAGTCGATCTAGTGATAGACAGCACCGGACCAGACCACCTAGATCAACGAAAGTCAGGCTATCAGGCGTGTAGTGACCATCAAGAACTTGTTTGGTGCTCGATTACTCCTTTCGGACGTACTGGACCGTTTCGTGATTGGAAGGTCACCGACATCGTGAGCATGGCACTTGGTGGACCACCGATGAGTAGCGGCTATGACGACCATGAACTACCACCAATTCGATCTGACGGTGAACACTCTTTCGCGATTGCCGGCGTCTACGCAGCCTCCGCGATTCTTGCTGCCTTATGGCAACGTGGCTCTGAAGGCGTCGGGCAATTGATCGATCTATCGATGCACGAATGCATCAGTGCGACTACTGAGGGTGCGTTCGCCAATTGGGAATACCTGCAATCAATCGTGCAACGGCAAACTGGTCGACACGCATCGGTAGATCTCAGTGCGCCAACGCAGCACCAATGTGCTGACGGACGCTATGTGCTTCTTCTTGGTGGAGGAATCCCACGGTCGAGGGCATCATGGGAGCCACTTCTTGAATGGATGGATGAACATGACGCGGCAGATGACCTCCATGACCCAAAATACATCGACGTGATCTACACCGACCCACGTTCTCACGCACAGGAACGTGACCACGTCGCCGATACAGTCGCCAGATTCGCCAGAAAACTCACAAGCGAGGAGGTGTACCGCCGTGGTCAATCGATGCGTCTTCCATGGGGTATCGTTCGACGGCCAGAAGAAAACCTCGATGATCCTCACTGGTCCGATCGAAATTTCTTCGTCGACGGAAACGTCCACGGCCACGAAGGAGTAGTCCGCTACCCACGAGCACCTTACCGCTTCACCTCTAGTCCTGTCGGAATGCGTTCACGTGCGCCGCTACTTGGCGAACACAACACGGAGATATTTTCTGAACTTGGTCTTCAAAGCGACGAATTAACAGAGCTTGCAATCACCGGAGTACTCTAAGAGGGATTCGGCCAAAAAAAAGCTCAGCTCCCAGTCCAGACAGGATCTCTCTTTTCCGCAAACGCACGCAGGCCTTCCTGAGCGTCTTCTGTCTGTAAACACCTGCGGTGAAACTCAATCGCAAGACTGATCCTGTCGTCCATCGACATCTCAAGTCCACGGATAGCAACTTCCTTAATGTGACGAAGCGACGCAGGTGAATTCGATTTGATTTTTGCCGCAGAAGCTTCTGCAGCTTCCATCAGTTGCTCATGTGCGACAACAGCGTTCGCCAGTCCTAAATCCAAAGCTTGCTGAGCGTCGATATGTTCAGCGTAATACTCAATCTCGAGTGCCTTATTGATAGGCACCATATGCGCAAGAAGAGCGGGTCCGCTAATTGAACTAATACCACGATTAGCATGCGGCCAACCGAGATGAGCACGATCCGACATGATGCGAATGTCGCAGGAGAGGGCTACTCCGGCACCTCCTGCGAGGGCATAACCATTGATGGCCGCAATTACTGGTTTATATGTATGTCGGATGAACTGGTAGAGATCATTTGCACCCTTGTCTGATCGCTTCTGAGGTTGCTCAGGAGCGATACCGGTGCGCTTCTCCATGCGTTTCAAATCGGCACCAGCACAAAAAGCGATATCCCCCGCGCCGCTAATGATAGCCACCCAAACGTCTGGATTTTCTCGAACGTCAGTCAAAGCCTCGATCAGTGCATCGGTCAATTCTTGATTGAGAGCATTCCGCTGTTCTGGTCGATTCAAGGTGATGTAAGCAGTGCGGTCTCGCACTTCGTAGAGTAAAACTGACATGCGTTTCCCTTAACTTGCCTTGCAACTGATTCTATTCGAACCGCAAATGACTCTGAGACTATGCACTTTTAACTAATCCGATCGCAATCATGGATGAACCGGAGGTTCGAAAAACACTTTTACCAATTGGTTTCCATGCGCTTTTGAATAGTCGGAGACTCTCGGCATCGCATAATCCGAGATAACACGACCTCTTTTGCGGGCATTAGTTTCCACATTTCCTTGGCTAACGAAAATAATCCCATCAAATTCGTTTGTCCTCGCACAGCTTGAGAGGGTAGACTTCGGCGGCGGTTAAAAAGCCACATATCGTCCTGCAGGACCATGTGTTTCGGCTGGCCACGCAACTAAAGATCCACTACTGGATCAAGCAGCGTACACATGCGCGGAGGGGAACTAGATGAATACGTGTATTTATGAGGTCGAGGGCAACGTCGCCACGATCACGCTAAACCGACCGGAAAAGCTCAACGCAATCAATGATGAGATGATTCAGGACATCTTTGAGTGTCTCTGGAGAATCGAAAACGACGATGACGTATGGGTTGCCGTACTTGCGGGCAATGGTCGTGCATTCTGCACCGGACACGACCTCGTAATGTCAGGTGGAGACAAGGCAGACCCGGTACCGGGCGCTCCCACGGGGACTACAGATGACCTTTATGTGTACCTGAGCAACCTGTCGAAGCCGATTATTGCAGCGCCACACGGATATGCACTTGCGCAAGGTTCAGGCCTCGCACTCCTTTGTGACTTCCGTATAGCTTCAGATGACGCACAATTCGGATGGCCACAGGTAAAGCGTGGTATCGCTTCGATCAGCGGCCCGACGATTCTTACCCAATATGTTCCGTTCGGCTATGCACTCATGATGCTCATGACTGGTGAATTCATCACTGCTGAGGAAGGTCACCGTGTCGGCCTCGTACAAGAGATCGTCCCGCGTGATAAGCAGATGGATCGAGTCTACGAAGTTGCAAACATGATCACGCAGAACGCTCCACTTGCAGTTCGAACGATCAAGAAGGCAGCTGTAACCGGTAGAGCAATTCCAGACTTTGCGGAACGAGTCAAGAACTCCTCTGCTCTGGCAAAGACCATTAAAGACAGTGAAGATACAAAGGAAGGCTTGAAGGCCTTCGCTGAGAAGCGTGTCCCGACATTCAAGGGACGCTAAATTCACCTTTCGCACCCGTCAGCTTGACTGCGTGGTCAGGCTGGCGGGGCGAATAGGTTTATTCGGGATCAATCCTTGAAGAACAAGGAACAGCCACCACTCTCCGGTATCCGTGTACTCGATATTGGTCGAGAGATAGCCGGCCCGTTCTGCGCGCGTCTTCTCGCGCGCCTAGGTGCTGATGTGATCAAAATCGAGGCACCTGGTCGCGGAGACCCTATCCGTGGCCGTGGCCCCTTTCAGGCAAGTGCTGCAAAGGGTGAATCCGGTCCAATGCACCTGTATCTCAATGAAGGCAAACGTGGCATAACCATTGATCTAGCCTCTGTCAGCGGACGAGAACTCTTCCTCAAACTAGTTGAAAAAAGCCATGTAGTGATTGAGAATTTTGAGCCAAGAGTGATGGACAAACTCAATCTTGCAGGCGAAGTACTTCGTGAGAGGCAAGCGAGCATAATCGTTACATCCATCTCCAACTTTGGCAACACTGGACCGTATCGTGATTACCGGGCTAGCGAGCTCACTATGTTTTCGATGGGGGGTCATCTCTACCGTAGTGGGCAATTGGGTCGACCACCGATACGTATGGGAGGTGCACCAGCAGAGTTCTTGGCCGCACTTTCGGCCGCATACGGAACAATGCTTGCGATACGCAGTGCAGAAGAAAATGGTACAGGACAGAACGTTGATTTCTCCATCCTCGAGAGTCAGGTGACAAGTCACGCCCAGGCGATGGTCGAAGTCTCTTACTATGGAACAGAGGTAGCAGCTGGGAACCCCAGAGGAGAAACTCTTCGTGGAGTCGACACAAAAGACGGCATGGCAATGGTTTCCGCACAGGAGCAACAGATGGCAAGACTGGCAGCTCTAATCGGCGCTCCAGAGGAACTAGGACGACCAAATCCATTGGATCCAGGCAGTAGCAAACAAGCTCTCGATGAATATCTGAGCCGATGGGCTGCTGATCGAACGAAACGCGAAGTATACGAGGCAGGCCAAGGTGTACACGTGCCTGCATCATTTGCTGCGAATGCGGCAGACCTGATCGAGTCGCCTCAGTACCAACATAGAGGATTCCTTCAGGAGATCGATCACCCCGAAGCGGGTACAGTGACCGTTCCCGGACTGCCTTTCCAGTGGGAAAACGCATGGGCTCCTACTCGGCCGGCACCATGCCTCGGTGAGCACAACATCGAGGTTTACAGCTCGCTGCTCGATATCTCGCGTGAGGAATTAACTCAACTATCTGGAGCTGGGGTAATTTGATGGCAAATCGACTTCCACTTGAAGGAATCCGCATCCTTGACATGGGTCAATTCTGGGCCGCACCCAACGCCGGCCGGGCATGGGCGGATGCAGGAGCAGAAGTAATCAAAGTAGAGTCATGCAGGCGACCTGATCCATTAAGGATCCAAGCGCGGAAAATTTATCCAGATAACGATCCAGGTGGTGAACATGGCGACCATTGGAACCGTTCTGGAATGGTCAATGAAAGAAACCGAAGCAAACTAAGTCTCGCGCTCGATCTCTCACATCCAAAAGGTCGTGATCTCTTCATCGAATTGGCTAAGCAGTCTGACGCCGTCTCCCAGAACTACAGCCTAGGGGTGATGGACCGGCTCGGAATCGGCTGGGACGTCCTTCACAAAGCAAATCCTAAGCTAGTGATGGTCTCTATTATGAGTCAGGGGCTCACAGGACCCGAAAGCAGCTATGTTTCATACGGCCAGAACCTTGAACAACTCGGTGGGATTTCCTATACATCTGGCTATCCAGATGATGAGAAAAGTAGCGTTGGCTTTGCCCTCCCCGATCCCATCGGAGGTGCAACAGCAGCATTCGCTCTAATCGCCGCTCTTCGGCATCGTGAGGAAACAGGTGAAGGCCTCCATATTGACTTGTCTCAGCGCGAAGCAGCTACCCTGATAATTGGTGATGCGATTGTCGAATATTCTCTGACAGGACAAGTTCCGCCTCGTATAGGAAACCACGAGCCAGGATCGAATCCTTCCGAATGCTACCCATGCGAAGGTGAAGATGAATGGATCGCCATTTCG
Organism: Dehalococcoidia bacterium UBA6627; assembly: GCA_002455955.1. Classification (GTDB taxonomy): domain Bacteria; phylum Chloroflexota; class Dehalococcoidia; order UBA2979; family UBA2979; genus UBA6627. Next base: position 12,173 of record DKLZ01000035.1, on the reverse strand, counting down.
ATCAGTAATGATGCTGAATGGTTACGGCTCTGCGAAGCGATGGAGCGAGTAAACCTCGGATCAGATAACCGCTTTGCAACCATTGTGGGAAGGATGCGCAACCGTGATGCAGTCGATGAACTTATCGGCGAATGGACTGCACGATTCGAAAAGATGGAATTGTTCAAATTATTACAATCTCATCACATCACTGCAGGAGCGATAACGAACCCTCGCGAGCTTTTTCAAGACCCACATCTACGCGAGCGAGGATTCTGGGAACAAGTCGAAGATTACAGCTGTGGAACACAGGAATACTACGGCCGACCAATGCATCTGTCTGAAAACCCTTATGGAACGAGAACACCTACACCGAAACTCGGCCAACACAATTATGAAATACTCGGTGGCCTACTGAGTTTAAGCAATTCTGAAATCGACCAACTCACAAATGAAGGCGTGATCGGCACAGAACCGATCCTCACGGCCGAAGGCGGAATGGCACGGCGCGCTTCATGAGTGGACCACTAGATGGATTGACTATCGTTGAGGGAGGGCATGGAATTCCTGCCGCGTACTGCACCCAAATCATGGGGGTACTTGGGGCTAATGTAATCAAGATAGAGCCACCTGAAGGCGATGAGACAAGGCGGCTCGGGCCATTTCCCAACGATGCTCCTGACAGAGAATCCAGCGCGTTGTTTCTCTACTTGAACAGGAATAAACGCTCGGTCACTCTCGATCTCGACACACCCTCCGGTCAAGATCTCTTCCGTAGCATTGTAAAGCGAGCTGATGCAGTCGTTGAAAACTTCGCTCCCGGCTATTGTGACCAACGAAACATCTCCTACGCAGCTTTATCTGATGAGCACGACTCACTAGTAATGTCCTCGATTACTCCTTTTGGACAAAACGGACCTTATCGCGACTGGCACGCCACAGAAATGACACTATTCGCAATTGGCGGTCTGATGAATATTGTCGGAGATATCAACCGCGAACCGCTCAAGTTCGGTGGTAGCCCAGCCCTCCACGTAGCTGGAATTAACTCTTTCACCGCGACCATGCTAGCAATGCACTTAGCGGAAACAGCGGGTATTGGCCAGCATGTCGACGTAAGTGTCCTCGAAGGTTTGGGGGCCAGTCATTTTCAAGACTTAGTGGATTACGAATACCACCGCACCGTGATCCGACGAGGTGACATGCGAACACCGATCCCTACCTCGGATGGCTTCATCTCATTCCAAGTCCAAGCACATGTCTACAATGACTTCCGACGACTAATCCTTGGTCCAGACGCAGCGGACGATGATAGAGATGCAGCGAGTGCTATTCAGGCGCAACAATCAGGTGAAATGGACCTCGAGATCCTGACCTGGTCTCTGGAGAAAACGAAGTTAGAGGCATATCGCCTCGGCCAAGAGGCACACGTCCCTGCCGCATACCTCGCTGATATGAGCGATATTATGGCATCACCTCAGCTTCAGGCACGCGAATTCTTTGTCGAAATCGAACATCCGAAGGCCGGAACCCTGACATACCCTGGCTTCCCAGCGAAGCTCACAGGATCTGATTGCCGCTTCGAACCGGCTCCACTGCTCGGGCAACACACACACGAAGTGATCAGTGAATTCACTGACCTTTCCGCAGCAGAAATCGGCGAATTACAGGCGGCAGGGGTGCTATGACTAGGCACGAACTATGACAGATCGCACAACACAACCAGACGACACGAGTGGGCTACCACTAGACGGTATCCGCGTATTGGATCTCGGAATGTTCTGGGCAGGCCCTTTCGCCGGAAAGTGGCTTGCGGACGGCGGTGCTCAGGTAATCAAGATCGAATCAGGGAGCCATCCCGACAATCTCCGGATCTTAGCTCGAGGTGTATACCCTAATGGAGAACCCGGCGAGAGGTCTTGGAACCGTTCAGGAATGATCAACGAGCGTAACCGAAACAAACTCGGCATCACTATCGAAATGGGAACCACCGAGGGACGAGAGATCTTCCGGCGACTAGTCGCTATCAGTGATGTCGTAATTGAGAATTTCTCTAACCGAGTAATGAAGAAATGGGAACTTGACTACGATCATCTCAGCAAAATCAATCCTGAGATCATTCTTGCTTCTGTTTATAGCCAAGGATCGACCGGACCGGAAAGCGGATATGTCTCGTTCGGTGGAACATTGGAACAGCTAGCGGGAATTACCTACATCACGGGATATGCCAATGAAATGCCGGGAGTCCTTACAGTACAATTGCCCGATCCAGCGGGTGGCGCTATGGCAACAGGATTGATCCTCTCCGCCTTACGTCAACGACGACTGACCGGAAAAGGCCTCCATATCGATCTCTCACAACGTGAGAATGTCGTCGGTCTACTGGGTGCGCAGGTGCTCGACTTCGGCATGAACGAACGAATCACAGAACGAATAGGTAACCGTGATCCGCACATGGCACCGCACGGATGTTACCGCTGCAGTGGCGAGGATGCGTGGGTCACACTAGCAATCTCTAGTGACGATGAGTGGGCAGCGCTCGCTCACCTGATCGGTCAAGAATCACTTATCCATGATGATCGTTTCGCGACTGTTGGTGCAAGACATCGCAACCATGATGAATTGGATTCCATAATTTCAGACTGGACTAAGGATCGCGGGAAAATAGACACAATGCATCAGCTACAGGATGCCGGCATTGCCGCCGGTGCGGTCTATACTGCTGCTGATCTCTATGCCGACCCTCATCTAGAAGCTAGAAGCTTCTGGGAAGCAACCGACGAGCCTGATGCTGGACCACACCGATTTCCAGGACGCCCCGGACAGCTATCAAAAACACCTCTTGGTACTCGCCTTCCGACACCGACCCTTGGCCAACATAATGAGTACGTGTTTCGTGAGCTCTTAGGGATGACTGATGATGAATATACTGCGCTCGAAACCAGCGGCCTGATCACCACTGAACCAACGGAAGCAGCACAAAAAGGTCGCCTCTAAATCGTACGAATCTGTTCAACCAAAAGTGACCGCCATGCCAGAAATTTCTACTTGGAACCGAGGCTACGAGTCATTACCCCAACCCAGCCTCGATTTCCTCCGGCTTCAGAGTAGTGAGCTGCTTTAGTACTTCACGATTGTGCGCCCCAAGCAACGGTGCTGAGCCACGAATCTCGGGACGACTACCGTTAATTCGCCAAAGTGGGCCAAAGTATCGATACGTACCGCCACCGGGGTAATCTCGCACCTGTATGTAGTTCGTGGCCGCATAATGTTTATGGTGCTGCACTTCAAAGCTATCTAATACAGGCGCAGCCGGTACACCTACATTCTGAAGCTTTATCGCAAGTTCTTCACGATCCCAGCGAGAAGTTAGTTCACCAATCACCACATCGAGCTCCTTTCGATTCGACAACCGATCTTGAACTCTGAGAAAGCGATCATCCTCGTACAATTTTTGCCCGCCAAGTGTGTCAAGCAAGGCACTCCATTCATCATCATCACGAGCAACAATCGCTATCCAGCAATCTTCTCCCAACGCCGGATAAATACCATGTGGGGCCCAGATTTCATGTGTGTTCCCGAGCGGTTTTGCTACATGGCTGTTGAACCCGTAATCGAGAATTATTTCTCCAATGAATGGAACAGTTGATTCGAGTTGTGAGAGCTCGATGTACTGTCCTTTCCCAGTTTCTTCACGCTCAAGGAGTGCAGCCAGAATTGCGACCGCTCCATGCATCCCATTCATGGGGTCTCCGATATTCGATCCAGATTTCAGAGGTTCGTCATCCTTGTAGCCGGTGAGACCATAGATCCCAGAAAGTTGTTCCTGAGTAACGCCATAACCAACGTAGTCACGTTCCGGTCCCGAATCTCCAAATCCTGTCATCGAAAGCAAGATTATTCGAGAATTGATGCGTTCTAAGTCAGGCCAATCAATACCGAGACGTGATAATACGCCGTATGCAAAGTTCGCGATGACAACGTCGCTCGATGCCACCAATTGATCGAATGCCCTCTTGTCGATCTCCGATTTCAAATTCAGCGTGACACTGCGTTGCCCACGATGCAGCTGTTCAAACTGCGTTTGACGATAGAATTCCCGCTCATCAATTCCCTGACCATCACGCCCTAACGCAAGGTACTTCCCGTACGATCGCGTCGAGTCAGTGCGAGTCGATGGTTCAATCTTGATGACATCGGCACCATAGTCTGTCAGTACCTTCGTGGCTCGTGGGCCTGCCCAAATCTGAGTAAGGTCCAGCACGCGGATCCCGTGAAGTGGCAACTGTTTCACCGTGTCATCATTCTCAATAGTACTAGTAGGCACTGATCGCGTTCCTGTCCGCAGCTCCTCTAGTACCTCTTCGGTATGCTCGCCAAGAAGCGGCGCCCGGTGATCTTGCCAACCGCTCGCAAGACGGAAAGGTGGACCAACATAGAGCCCACTCTTTTCGACTTCTGGATGATCGATCCGTCGGAAGAAATCACGCTCAGCAAGCTGTGGCGAATGCACCAGATCCTCCACCGTAGCAACATAGCCAAAGGCTTGACGACGAGCCTGACCGTCGTGGTAGGTCTGGATTTTTTGTCGTCCGGATAACCAGTCGACAATAATCGGGTCAATCTGTTCTCGCAGGTGCATTCGGTCAGTTTCGTGTCCCGAGACATCAATCTGTCTGAGTTCTTCGGAATCGACTAATCGTTCAAATCCTTCCCATGAACCTGGTCCCGCATGCACTCCAACAAGTCCGTCTGCACAAGGATAGACCTCAAACGGATAGTTAGCGTTGTGATTCCTTCCTTGTCGTGGCATCGGTCGTCCTTGGTAGGCCCCAGCCGCCCACATTTCGAGTAAATCAGCATTCGCTTCGGCACCCGCAATCTCCACATCGGTGCCATGTCCTGTGCGTCGAGCATCCAAAAGTGCTGTGAGAGCGGCTACAGCCACCGTCTGTCCATGAGCTACCTGACAGACATGCCCACCCACTTTTAATGGTGAGCGGTGCGATTCACCAGTGCACGAGGCTAAGCCAGTGGCAGCACTGAAAACGATCTCAGGAGCATCCCATTTCGACCACGGCCCCGGACCACCAAATGCAACCAAGCTGGCAATTACCAACCTTCGGTGACTTGCACGAAAATAACCCGGTGCGATGTCCCAAGGTGCCAATGCTTCCTCGATAGGTCCGTCAAGGATCAGTACATCAGCGGTTGTAATGAGGTTACGAAATTGACTTCTGTCTAACTCCTGAGTGGGATCTAGTACGACGCTACGGCTACCGCGGTTTAAATGAAGGAAGGTGAGGCTGATCTCACCTCCGGTCCGGGTTTTCGTGAATGGCGGAAGACCTCTAGCCGGATCGCCTTCGAGAGGTTCGATCTTGAGAACATCTGCACCAAGGCCAGCTAGCAACAGTGTCGAGTACGGACCAGCAATACCAGTTGTCATATCGACGATACGCGTGCCGCTCAGGGCGAAGGTACAATCAGGGTTGTCCATCTACTCGCTCTCCCGAGGTGTGCGCTGGTTCGCTGGAAATCGCAACATTCAACAATAAAGAACTAGCAGATACCGAAATAAATCGCCAACGAAGCACTCATTTTATTCGTCGGATATAACGTTTGGTTTATCTATTTTTGAAATCGATACCTCAATATCGTTTGACGGTAGTCTCTAGCACTCATACATTTCAGCAACTAGTTACGCCTGATCGTTTGCAGCCTTTCTGTTGAAACAAGCCACTGAATAACCTGGATTCGAACAAATCAAATGATATTAGTAGAACGCTTCGGACTCACGAAAACTAACTTCCCTGGCATTGCTTTCTGTGTAGTTATCGGAGCAATCGCGTGGGTCGTAGCGGAAATCGAAAAATCAATCATTGACCGAGCTGTCATAGATGCTCTAGTGATAGCACTCCTCTTTGGAATCCTAGCCAAGAATTTACTGCCGGTACCGGCTAATGTTGGACCTGGCGGCAAGTATGCGTCAAAACAGCTTCTGGAAGCGTCAGTATTGCTACTCGGTGCAAGTGTCGCGCTGCAAGATATCGCCTCATCGGGTACATCGCTCCTGCTACTCATACTGGTAGCCGTGTTTGGCGGACTCGCAGTTGCATGGATCATCGGGCATAAGATATTAGGCTTAAGCTCACGTCTAGCCGTCCTAGTAGGCGTAGGGAATTCGATCTGTGGGAACTCGGCAGTTGCAGCCGTAGCACCAGTGATCAAGGCCACTCCAAATGAAGTCGCAGCGGCCATTGGTATCAGTGCGATCCTTGGTGTAGGACAGATTTTGATTCTGCCGTTCTTTGCTCCTGTCTTCGATCTGAATGACGTCCAATACGGAATACTTGCTGGCATTTCGGTATACGCAGTGCCGCAAGTAGTCGCAGCGTCCTTCGCAGTTTCGTCGGTGTCAGGGCAGAGTGGAACACTTGTAAAAATGGTCCGGGTCCTGCTCCTCGGACCAATGATTATTCTGCTTGGGATTCTGCACCGTGACTCAGACAATTCCGGGGAACTTAAAAACAAAATCAAAACATATGTACCCTGGTTTGTAGTTGGTTTCCTAGTACTCGCTGTATTAAGAAGCACTGACATAATCTCAGAAGATGTCGGATTAGATGTTCGCACAGTCAGTAAATTGCTATTCACTGTAGCGATGGTCGGATTGGGACTAGGTGTAGATGTCCGTGAGGTTGGAGCAGTCGGACCAAAGGTCGCGGTTACCATTCTCGGCACCATGGCCTTCATGATTACACTTGGACTCGTGGGAATAGAAGTACTCGACCTTACCTAATTAGTACCTACCTGACGTTACGTGATTTAAGCTCTAGAACTTTCAACTCTCGGACTGCTTGATAAGCATGTCATACTCGATGCACAGTGCATTCGCCACTACTGCACCGGGATCCGCCTGAGGAGGATGTTGGAGACTGCGACTGCATCAAAGTCCGACTGCAGTCGCTAGCACGATCGAGATACTTCACGAGGATGCTGGATAGTAGTGCGAATTAGAATTGACATTCTCGGTCCAACCAGATGCTGTCAGTGGTATGCACTTCTGGCCCCAGAAAGTCACTGTCGAGCGAGCGCATCCGGATGATCAATACGGTGACGTCGAGTTGTATCCCAATCAGTCGTTCGAATACTTCTGTGAAGGATCGGACAAATCCGACCAGTCATGAGCAGGCGGTACGCGGGATCAATTTGACTTAGCCGTCCACTGACGCCTCAGCAACGACTTTCCAAGTCAACCATGACTCATGAGTCCACAAACCTGGCACAGCGGGACATTAACGCCCATATTTTATTCCGATATCTAATACTGCATTGAACGAATGAGTAGCTAAATTCACCAGCTTTATGCAATATTGCCCCAGTATAGAAAAAATACTTCTATAGCAATCAATGCCTCCTTATTTGAAAAAAGACTGATACGCAAAAACATGATGGAGTTCACCATGCCACGTTATCTGATTCAAGCTTCATACACTTCGACTGCGGTTGCCACATTTGTGAGTCAGCCCCAGGAACGCACCGCCGGTATCCTAGCTATTACAGAGAAATTAGGCGGCGAGCTTATCAGTCTGGATTTCTGTCTCGGTGAATATGACGTTATCGGTATCGTTTCCCTCGCTGACGACAAAGTTGCCGCAGCATTTTCACTAGCGGTGAACGCACCTGGACACTTGAATAATTATCGAACCACTCGATTGCTTTCATCGGAAGAGTTCCTCGATGCACAAGAAAAGGCTCATGGCCTGAACTATGAGGCTCCAAAATCATAGCGACTCTCCGCTCTTTGGAACGGCTGGATAATTCTGGCTTTCACTTCCCCTATTACGATCAGTTATTCAATAAAAAAACACTGATGAGCTGACGTCATATGTTTCGAGCTATTGAGTCGTCAGGATTTTCAATCCATCCGTCTTCTATTCTTTTGTTAAGCGTTCGAGGAAGTAATCCTCAACCAAGCGCACATATTGTTTCGGATAATTGAGAAAAGCATCGACATGTCCGCTATCGGGGACCAGCCACAGTTCACTATCAACATGAGATGCTGCGTGTACCCTAGCACCGTGGTCTGATGGGATGCGTGTGTCATCCTGACCATGGACAAGAACAATAGGGTAATCGATGCGAGTCACTGCTTTAACGGGAGCAATATCTCCTAGCTTGATCCCATAAACAACTCGCGCTGCTAGCTTCGTCCCCGGAGTAAATAGGGGGACAAGCCATTCCGGCAATGGAGTTTTTCGAGCAACTTCCTGGCTAATCAGATCGGAAATATCGGCAAATGGACTATCCAAGACCAGAGCGCGTATAGAAGGTTCCTCGGAAACGGCCAGTGCAGCGATAGCAGCACCCATAGAAAACCCGATAACACCTATGGTATCTGATGCGACTCCTTGCTCGACGAGATAATCGTACGCTCCCAATAAATCGTACTGTTCAAAATATCCACCTGAAACCTGTCCATCACCGGAACTGCCGTGACCACGCAAGTCAAACAAAAGCGAATTGAATCCTGTTTCTCGAAGATCTGCTGCTAAAGCGACGGCTTCAGAGCCCGCACGGTTACTTTCGAATCCATGCACAAAAATGATTGTAGGAGCGGCTTCGGATCCATGAATATGCCATCCACTGAGTGAGATTGCACTACCGCGAGTCGGAAACTCTACATTCGTGTAGGAAAGACCGTACTGTTCAGGCGTGCTGAACGGGTTCGTCCGATCTGCATTGGCAACGCTGCTCGCCAGAAAGTAACTCATACCGGCATACAGGATCACCAATAACATGGCTACTCCGCCAATTCGCAGACTCCAAGGGGATCGGTGTACCAACCACATAAGATCCTCGCTCAGTAATTATGCGACAAGACTTCGGAAGTCATATTCCTTATCGATAAAGACCGGTGAGATACAGCTTCCGATTCATTCCCACCACCATACTTACCGCACCGTCCTAGCATTCAACAGAGGCGTAGAGGAAATCGGTACCAACGTCGGGCTATCGAAACTACCGAAAAGATTCCCGCTGGTAGCGCTGTCAGTCTCAATGCTGATGCGAGATAAACATACTTTTCGAATCACAAATTCACGACGATCGCACAACGGAATTACCGAACTAAGACAAACCAAATAGCCACACGAGCTGGTGATGTCTCCTATTTCTGAGATCATCACACAGCAAGTATGGCTACTACCAAATCAGGCCATCACACCTGAGCTATACGCTATGACTATTCAGCGTTGAATTCTGGAGCGCGCTTCTCAAGGAAGGATCGCGTACCTTCAGCGAATTCTCCTGCTGGCTGTGAGAGACCACGGGCAAGACCAGAGAGATACTGTGTGTCGTCATAATCGAGATCAAGTGCCTTGTCCATCAGTACCTTCGCCCACTGCGTCGCAACTGGCGGCAAGGAAGCAATTTCCTCAGCCAATGCCCAAGCATCATCCATCAACTCGTCAGGTTCAGAAAGCTGCGATATCAATCCAATGCGGTAACCTTCCTCAGCATCGATATCTCTATTCGTGTAGAGCAGATGCCGTGCGTTACTGATACCAACCAACCGCTGGAGCCACCAGAGTTCCGCACTTGGAATCAATGCACGGCGAAGATATACGTGCGAGAAACTCGCAGTTTTCGAAGCGATGCGAAGATCAGAAGCCATCGCCATACCGTAGCCAGCACCTGCAGCAATCCCATTGATTGCACTGATAACCGGCTTTTTGATCGTGTCATGCATGAAACGCGGCATGGGTGACGACGGAGTTGGTTGAGTATAGTAAACCTGCTCTCCGGGTCCTGCAGTCGCCTCCCGATGACTGTCTGGACGGAAATTTCGCACGTCAGCACCACTACAGAAACCACGACCTGATCCAGTAAACATCACCACGCGCACCGAGCTATCGTTCTGCACTTCAGGGATAATTTGCTGCAACTCTTCATGCATGATGCGATCCATCGCGTTCAATTTCTCCGGGTAATTGAACGTAATACAAGCTACGTAACCACGCTTCTCGTAAATGATATGTTCGAAATCACTCATACAAATCCTCCTCGAATGAATGTCACCGCTATATTCGCTAATTCTGCAATTCTTGAACGACCCATCGGTCCATCCAAATGCTGGCGGATCCTCTAGGGCCGATCAGAAACCGACATGCTGTGCAGGCCAATCAATCTAGCTGAATCACTTTCAGATTGAAAGACTTCTATATGACTCCCGACAACCCTCGCCTAGAGCTCTTAACCACCTCGCAGTCGAGGGTCGAGAACATCACGAAGAGCGTCGCCAAGCACATTGAATGCAAAGACAATCAATGTAATCGCGACACCAGGCCAGAATGCCATATATGGGTGTCTCCGCATAAATTCAAGACCATCACCACTCAGCATCGCACCAAGGTCTGGCTGTGGAGGTGGAATACCATAGCCGAGGAAGCCAAGCGAAGCGACGATAAGGATCGTTGATCCAAGGGTCACCGTCGCCGAGAAGATAACGATATGCGCGATATTCGGGAGCATATGCCGGAACATGATCCGCATGTGTGAAGCACCCAAGCACTCTGCAGCCATGATGTATGGCTCTTCACGAACTGACACCACAATACTGCGGACGAGTCTCGAGGCGTTCGGAGCATTCCCAAGACCCACAACAACGATCATTGTCGTTGCACCCTGACCCAGAACACCGATCAGTGTGATAAGAATAACCAGCGTTGGCAAGGATATCCAAATATCGACCAGTCGCTGAAAGAGCTTATCGAACCAGCCTCCGTAATAACCTGAGATAAGAGCCATGAGCGTCGCCAACGTCTTGGCGAGAACCACGGCAGCAAAACTGATACCGAAGGAAACTCTCGTCCCATAGATAACGCGACTTAGCAGATCGCGTCCAAGATTGTCGGTCCCCAAAAGGTGCGCCATGCTGGGGCCTTCAAGACGAGCCATAAAGTCCGGTTGGGTATATGAGTACGGTGCTACCCATTTGGCGAAAACGGCACTAAGAACAAATATCGCCAGAATGACCAGGCCACTAAATCCGAGCGGCTTACGCCTCAGGAGCATCCACAGCCAACGCGTTGGCGCAGTCCACGCTGAGGGCTCTTTCCTCAGTAAATAACTTTCCTGAAGAGAGACTTCGCTAATCGTCATCGCGTGCCCCCCATCAGTCGCCACTTGCGATTCGTACGCGAGGATCTATCAAGCCATAGCTCACATCAACCACAATATTCATAAAGACCAATAGCGCACCGAAGAATAAGTTGGTTGCCATGATTACATAGAGATCAAGTCTCGTAAGAGATTCAAGCAGATAACGACCGACACCAGGTACTAGGAAGACCGTCTCGAAAATAACCGTGCCACCCACAACGCTCGGCACAGATAATCCAACAACTGTAACTACTGGCAACAAAGCGTTCTTCAGTATGTGTTTCCAATAGACGGTGCTCGACCTGAGCCCTTTAGCACGAGCGGTGCGCACATAGTCTTGTCGCATCACTTCCAAGACCTGAGTCCGCACGAGTCGTGTTTGGATTCCGATCGGGCTCAATCCCAGAATTAACATTGGTGTGATGACATGCTTAAAGTTTCCCCACGGATCTTCCCATGGGGTCACATAGGCAATCGGTGGTGCCCAATTGAACCATTTCCCACCGAATACAAGCACAAGCGTTCCGATCCAGAATCCTGGCAGCGCGTAAAACATAATCGAACCGCCACGTGTTATGTAATCAAGCCACGAGTCCTGTTTTGCGGCTGAAAGAAGCCCAAACGGAACAGCAAATACGATCGAGATTATGAGTGCGCCGCCGCCCATCTGGATACTGGTCGGAATGCGATTGACCATTTCCTCAGTCACAGATCGGCCAGTAAAGAAAGAGGTACCCGAGTCACCGGTAAGCGTATTGCCTAGCCAGCGCACATATTGAACAGGTAGCGGCCCAGTCAGACCAAATTCTTCTCGCAGCCTTTGATCTCGCTCTTCGTCGACAACTTCAGTATCAAATACAGCCACATCAATAACATCCACGGGAACAATCACACGGAAGGTAAAGAAAATAAGTAACGTCAGTCCGAGTAACGTTGGTATACCAAGCACGAGTCGTTGAATAATGTACTTACCCATACGCCCGCCTCTCAACAAACGATCGAGGTGTCAGATTCGAATCGAGTCTGAC
>DKLZ01000062.1:41659-46149 GCA_002455955.1 Dehalococcoidia bacterium UBA6627 | reverse complement strand
CACGCTCATAGAGCAAGGACCGTGGCCACTGAAGTCCCACAGCAGTCCAAGTAAAATTTGGTGGATCGCGGCGCAGTGATGGTACTGGTGCGTTTGTCGCATCGATGATTTCAAGCGCTCGTACCACGCGTCGCACATTGCGCGATTCAATACGTCTTGCAGAACGCGGATCACGTTCTGCAAGAAGTTCATGCAATGCTTCACTCCCTTGATCTTCTGCGAGACGCTCTAACTCACTTCGTAATTCTAGATTTGGGGCAACTTTCGGAATCGAACGCCCCTCCAGAAGAGACCAGGCGTAATACCCAGTTCCAGCAACTAGTAGCGGCAATCGCCCCCGACTCCATATATCGGATAGTGCCGCGTGAGCACCGGACAACCAATCCGTAACAGTCCAAGGAGCATCCGGTTCAACCACCGAAACAAGATGATGAGGTACCAGAGTCCGCTCAGTTTCCGAAGGTGCTGCCGTGCCAATAGACATTCTCTTACGAATTTGTCGTGAATCTGCCGAAACAACTTCGACAGGAAGACGTTGCGCAAGATCAACTGCAATGGAAGTCTTACCTGATGCTGTGGGGCCGAACAACACTAATACGTGACCGCTATAGGACGAACTAGATATTGCGCTCACACTTGAATACCTTACCGGCCGTGAGCAAAGATTTCACATATTGCACTGAAGTCATCTGCATTGAGAGATGCTCCACCTACAAGCGCACCATCGATATCAGGTTGCTCCGCAAATTCGGATGCGTTGGTACTGTTCACAGATCCGCCATACTGAATACGAATCGAATTCGCGGTGATTTCATCGAACCGCTCAGCCACGAGATTTCTAACTGTGACCGCAGCCATTTGTACCATCTCCGGGCTAGCTGACATCCCTGTACCTATCGCCCAGACTGGTTCGTAAGCTATTACCATGCCCGTCGGCAACATTTTAATACTATCGAAGCCTGTGAACAGCTGACGCCTTAGTACATTCTCAGTTTCTCCAGATTCACGCTCATCCTGAGACTCTCCAATTGCTAGAATCGGCTCGAGACCAGCATCGATCACTGAGCGCAATTTCTCATTTACCTGCCTGTCGGTCTCACCGAACATCAGACGCCTCTCAGAGTGACCCACAATTACATAATCCACTGATCCAACCAGCATTGCGGCGCTTTGTTCACCTGTAAACGCACCCTCAGATGCTGAGTGAACGTTCTGCACACCCACCAATATCGAACTTGATTCTAGAGTATCGATCGCGTCTCCAAGCCAAGGTGCCGGAGGGCAGATTACTACGTCAATCTGGTTAAACTCTTCTAGCGCAGCGCGAAGAGAGGACAACAGTTCTCGTGCAAGTGCACGGGTATGATGCATCTTCCAATTTCCACCTATAATAGGCGTACGATTCACGTTTACCATTTCAGTACCTACGTTTAACTGTCATGCATCAAGTAACGCTTCCAGTCCTGGTAATGACCGTCCTTCTAGCAGCTGAAGAGAAGCTCCGCCACCGGTTGAACAATGCGAGATACGATCACTAACACCGGCTCGAGCTACAGCTGCAGCAGTTTCACCACCGCCTACGACTGTCATCGCATCAGGAAGATTAGCGAGGAACTTTGCCATCTCAAGTGAGCCATGATCAAATGGTTCACGTTCGAACAGCCCCATTGGCCCATTCCAGGCAATCGTTTGCATCGGCTTTAACGCTGCCTGAAAATCTTTGTTGGTGTCAGGACCGATGTCGAGGATTCGAAAGTCTGGCGGAATCAAGTTCACCGAGACTGTGGTTACGATATCTCCAGATGCATCACTGATCACGACATCGCGGGGCAATACGAGCCTTAAATCTGGCCGTTTCGCAGCTTTCCTCATAACTCTGAAAGCATCTTCAATTCGATCCGGCTCTGCTAATGAAGCACCTACGTCAATACCTTGTGCAATAAGAAACGTATTTGCGATCCCGCCTCCTACACAGATAACGTCCGCACTATCGCACAAGAACTCGAGAATCGACAGTTTTTCTGCAACTTTCGCTCCTCCTAGGACGAGCCCCAACGGCCGATTGGGATTGTCGATCACACTACTCAAATAATTAACTTCGCGTTCCATCAAGAGGCCAGCTACAGCAGGAAGATGCTCCGGCACACCAACAACTGAGGAATGAGCCCGATGAGCTGTACCAAAGGCATCGCTCACATACACATCGGCAAGCTTGGCTAATGCTTGGGCAAACTCAGGGTCGTTATTTTCTTCTTCCGAGTAGAAACGTACGTTTTCAAGAACTAACACCTCCCCAGGTTCCAACGCATTCGCTGCCGCCTGAGCTTCAGGACCTATGCAATCAGAAACGGTGGCAACCTCATTTCCAAGGAGTTTTGAAAGATGTTGAGCCACTGGAACGTTACTAAGTTCTTCCACAACCTTCCCACCAGGGCGTCCGCGATGGGAGCAAATCACAATGCGTGCACCAGCTTCTTGGAGGGTGCAAATTGTCGGGATTGATTCGCGAAGGCGATGATCATCAAGAATCTGACCGTCTACGAATTGCACATTGTAATCAACGCGTAAAAACACTCGCCTTCCATGCAGATCAATATCGCGAATCGTCTGCTTTTTCATACCTGGGCACTCCCTACAAAACGATATAAAGATCGTGAGTACGAATGGGGAGGGGCGACATCGGGGGAAGTTGATATTTCTGAATCATAAAAAGCCTCCACCTCATGAGCAATTACTGGAGGCGTGACGGATATTAAGCCGTTCGGCCAATCGCCTGAGAGGCATATTCCTTCATCGGTTCAAGATCGTCACCGCGAATACCTACATCCTTGAGGATCGCGATCGCCAGATCGTGCTCTTCGCGTGCCCGTGTTTCCGTGGCACGACGACCACCATTAGCATCAATTAATGCTGCCATTTCGCTTAGTTCAGCATCGCTTTCCGACGGCGACGTATACAGCCGTCTAAGATTCACTGCAGCGTCACTGCCTCCCTCGAGTATGGTGACAACCGGGTAAGTCATTTTGCGTGATCGCAAGTCATCTTGAATTGGCTTCCCTGTGACTTCGGGATCGCCCCAAATTCCTAGAATGTCATCCACCATTTGAAATGCTAAGCCAATGTGTCTTCCAGCATTTCGGTAGACTTGAATTATCGCCTCGTCAGCTCCAGCGATCGTCGCTCCGATAGCCAACGGCGCTGAGAACATGGCTGCAGTTTTTCCGCATGCCATTGCCAGATAATCATCGATTGTCACGTCACGTTGCTGTTCGAATTTCATATCCGCGTATTGACCTTGGACTAGACGTAAACAAGCGTCATCCAATTCTCGCATTGCGGCGATAATCCGATCAGGTGCGACATCTCGCTCTTCAAGTCGGTGCATCGCTTTGTGAGCCATCGTATACATGCCATCTCCAACATTGATTGCCTGCGCTTCACCTGCGAAAGTCCACAACGCTGGTCGACCACGACGCCTGTCACTACGATCTTCAATATCGTCGTGGAGCAAAGAAAAATTATGAACTAGTTCGACCGCAGCACCTGCTGGAACACTTTGCTCGATGGTTCCGCCTGCAATCTCTGTAGTGAGTAGTAGCCCAACGGATCGAATCATCTTTCCTGGTGATGCATTAACTTGAATGCCGGCCGCATCTTCCCAACCTAGGTGGTAGCGCATCCATCCAAACAAATTGTCGGAACATTCCCCGATTACAGACCGCATTTCTTCGGTCACCAACGCTCGATAGCGTTCCGATCTTTCCTCAAGAGTTTCCATACTTAAACCGTTCTGCAGGCTGATCGTTTGCTAATCAGAGTTAGGGTTATCATCGCTACTATTTCTGAAGCACGACAACATCAGCAATGATACGGATGGTAGTTACGACTGGATCAACACTCATCTGACCGTGCACCTCTTGTTCGTTTAACACGAAATACAGGTTTCACAAATTCAGGTCGTCTAGGCAAATCAGGAAAGCATCTCACACAACATGTCAAGCTATGCATCTTGTTCCGCAATTTCATCGCTGCCGATTCGATCATCGATCGCGTTCACTTTTCCTACCCGACGCTCGTGACGCCCACCAGCGAATTCCGCTTCACGAAAGGCAGATAGAATGTCCACCGCAGCTCCTCTTCCAATCGCCCATGCACCAATAGCAAGTACATTGCAATTAGTGTGCTCACGTGCCCGGCGTGCAGAGAACGTGTCATGGCACAGTCCACATCGAACTCCGCGAATTTTATTCGCCACGATCGAAGGGCCAACACCGTTCGAGCAGATCAGAACCCCGAAATCATGTTCATTACTTGCAACGGCATGCGCTAATGGTTCAGCAATGTCAGGGTAGTCACATGACTCAAGTGAATCAGTTCCGTAATCAGTAACCTCATCACCCCAGGCATTGAGTTCAGCGATAAGTATCTCTTTCAACTCAAATCCTGCATGATCAGAACCAATAGCGACACGCATAAGTTCTCCTACCCGT
>DKLZ01000062.1:37286-41326 GCA_002455955.1 Dehalococcoidia bacterium UBA6627 | reverse complement strand
CCCGCCTGTATGTCGATAGTACTAAAGGTCTTATCCAGACGCGCCTGAATCAGTAGCGGTACCTCGGTCAGGACTGATAAACGAACTGATATCGATAGCGCCCTCGCGGATTAACTCCGGTGGATCGACCGTGAGATCGACAACAGTTGAGGCGATTCCTTCGCTTCGATCCCCGCCATCGAGAACCGGTAACAAATCGCCAAAAGATGAAGCCACTTCATATGCTGATGATGCCGGAGAATCACCATGAAGGTTCGCACTCGTAACCGCTAGAAGGCCTCCACAAGCACGAATTACTGACCGTGCGAATGCATCGTCTGGCTTTCGAATACCAATCGTGCCGGTTTCAGTCACTACCGGTCTTACAATCGACGAATCTGAGATTGCACGCACTACCACAGTGAGTGCACCTGGCCAGAATGTAGTCACGCGGTCTAGAACCAGTGGGTCGTCAAGGAATGGCACGATGTCGATCACCGAATCGAAGAGTACAGCGATGGGTTGCTCTCTTTCACGCCCCTTCGCTTCAATTAACGCTTCTATTGCAATGCTGTCTGTCGCAAGCGCTGCAAGACCATAAACAGTGTCGGTAGGAATCCCTGCAATCCCTCCAGCAAGGATGCGCTCTACGACTAATTCCATTTGATCAGGGGGTATGATCGACAGAAGTAACTCCTCAGCATCTACATGTGCCTACATTGACCGGACCCTACCACAGGGATAGGCTGCGCTCTTAGCGGTCACCTCCCCTGGAGTCCGTTCTCATGGTTCATCCAACCGATGATGCTTCCGTTTCGGCGGATCACGCTTCTACTACCAACGCCAATCATGCTAAAGCCGTTCTAAGAAATACCTCCAGTAACTCACCCACGGAATTCTTTCCTGCACCAATCGATGTTGTGGAAACCATTATCGTTCTCGATTATGGATCACAATTCTCAATGTTAATTGCCCGCCGTATTCGTGAGGCAAACCTCTATTCTGAACTAATCCCTTGGGATACTTCACCAGATGAGCTGAAACACCTCGGTATAAAAGGGTTCATCCTTTCCGGTGGACCTGCATCAGTTTATGAAGACGGAGCACCACAGCTCCCAGACTGGGTAGCGAATTCAGGCCTGCCCATTTTGGGAATTTGTTACGGAATGCAACTTCTTGCGCACAAGCTCGGTGGTAGTGTGAAACCGGCAGCCAACCGAGAATTCGGCCCCGCTACTCTTGAGATCAAAGACACTTCGAGTGCACTGTTTCGATCATTGCCAGATTCCTTACAAGTCTGGATGTCTCACGGAGACCGTATAGAACGTCTACCGCCTGACTTTAATTCAATAGCTGAATCTGAGAATGCCCCGATAGCTGCCATGGCTGACGATGCCGGTCACTATGGCATTCAATTCCATCCGGAAGTAGTCCACACTCCTCAAGGCGATCAGTTGATCCGTAACTTTCTTTTCGAGATCGCGGGCTGTAGAGGCGACTGGACAGCGTCATCATTTGTCGACAAATCGGTAGAAGCAATACGCGAACGCGTTGGTAAGGGAAAGGTAATCTGTGCCCTTTCTGGAGGTGTCGATTCTGCTGTCGCAGCTACTCTCGTGCATCGTGCTGTCGGTGACCAGCTCACATGTATTTTCGTTGACAATGCACTGCTGCGAATGAATGAACCGGAACGAGTTGTGTCGACATTCCGCGAGCAAATGAAAATCAACCTCATCCATGTAGAAGCACAAGAACGTTTCATGATCGAACTCGCTGAGGTAACAGCACCTGAGACAAAGCGTATCCGGATCGGTGAAACATTCATCCGTGTCTTCGAAACCGAAGCAGAGAAGCTTGGGCAAGTCGATTTTATCGCTCAGGGTACGACCTATCCGGATGTCATCGAATCAGCCTCTACAGGCAGTGACGCTACGGCAAAGATCAAAACGCACCATAATGTCGGTGGTATACCGAAAGATATCCAGTTCGAATTAATCGAACCGTTAAGGAATCTCTTTAAGGATGAAGTACGGCGTGTAGGTAAAGAACTAGGCCTTTCCGACGAGATGGTCTATAGACAACCATTCCCAGGGCCTGGACTCGCGATCCGGATCATCGGCGAAGTCACAGCAGACAAGCTTGACATCCTGCGACGAGCTGACTGGGTGGTAATGGACGAGATTAAGAAGGCAGGACTCTACTATGAACTCTGGCAGGCATTCGCAGTACTAACCGATACAAAATCAGTAGGGGTCCAAGGAGATTTTCGAACCTACGGTCATTGCATCGCACTGCGAGTGGTTACCGCCGAGGATGCGATGACCGCTGACTGGGCTCGCCTTCCCTACGAATTACTGGCGAGCATCTCGAACCGCATAGTTAACGAGGTGCAAGAGGTAAACCGAGTTGTGTACGATATCACTTCAAAACCACCCGGAACTATTGAGTGGGAATGACCAAAAATACAGAAAAGGGTTTTCTCTCTTTCGTTCGGTTATAGTTTTCAACTACCAGGCAATCGCACACGAAAGTAACAAGCTCAGTCCATAAACCAAGAAGGCCATCATGGTTGAACAACTCGGAGAACTTCGCGACTCCAATGACGCCAAAAACAACCCCGAAGAACTCCGCCGCCGCATCAACGACGAAGGCTACCTATTCTTCAAGCAATTCCTAAACCGCGACAATCTCCTCGAGCTGCGTCGGCAGATTCTGACCACTCTCCAGGAAGGTGGCTGGCTTACCGCCGGTACCGACCCCATGGACGGCATAGCTGACGTCACTAAACGGTGCACTGAGGGCGAGCGCAAGTACGAGGACGTTTACCATAAAGTCCAGAAGCTCGAAGCTCTCCACCGTTCTGCTCACTGGCCCGAGACCCTCGACATGATGGAGAAGATTATGGGCCGGCGCGGCATGCCCGTTCCACATCAGATCGTCCGCCTGTGGTTCCCCAAGTACACCCAGTACACCACCCCCATCCACCAGGACTTTGTGCATTTCCAGGGTAATTTCGACAACATCACAGTATGGGCTCCGATCGGCGATTGCCCTATCGAACTTGGTGGCCTGGCGGTCGTTCCCGGTTCCCACAAGGTTGGTGAGGTCCTAAACCATGGATTCGCTCTAGGTGCCGGCATGCTCAATCTCGATGTCGAGAAAGAGGCCATTAGACACCCAGAGCTCACCAGCGGCTGGCACACAACCAACTACGAGGCAGGCGATTTTCTGACCTTCCGGTCTCTTACCGTTCACAAGGCACTACCGAACGTGACTGATGACAAGATGCGAGTATCGCTCGACAATCGCTACAACCCGGTCGGCGAGCCCATTTCCGAGAGGATGCTTATACCTCACTCACCAGTGGGTGAGCTCACCTGGGAGGAGATCTACCAGGACTGGCAGTCCGACGACCTCAAGTACTTCTGGCGCAAATACAATGACCCGATAATGCCTTGGGACATGCAGTACTCCAACAAGGGTTTCGCGGATACCGTCGATCGGGCCCGGGCAGGCGAAGCGCACGCAATTCAGAGTCTGAAAACCACCGCCGGGAACAAATCGAACACCACTCGCGGGATCATGTCGAAACAGGTACTTGAGGAGATCGGCGCGGATTAATGCTCAGGAGAGCGCGAAAATAGCAGCAGTGACAATCAACGGATCGTTAAACCCTGGTCTCCTCTACCCAAAACAAAGGTCACTGACGCCGGTCACAGGTAATCGAATTTAACTGCCGATTTGGCGACCCCGTAAAGGACAATATGATGGTACATGTAGAACGGCTTTGCGACCGCCCGATCATCGGCCCTGAAACGCACTCATCTATCGGCGACAACATTCAGGGGCCTTCGCTGATACGGGTGCCGGACTGGGTCAAGGATCCATTTGGCCGTTACTATCTCTACTTCGCTGATCACAAGGGCACGTACATCCGACTTGCTTATGCCAATGAGTTATCCGGACCGTGGCAGGTCCATCCTCCTGGAAGCCTGCACCTGAAAGACTCGCTGTTCCCGACCGAACCGCCGCCGGTACCTGCTGACGGCGGCGCTGCCGCG
>DKLZ01000062.1:0-36972 GCA_002455955.1 Dehalococcoidia bacterium UBA6627 | reverse complement strand
CCTGCTGACGGCGGCGCTGCCGCGACGGCCAGCCGCAGCGCCTCTATGCCGGGGAAGCTATCGCATGACTTCACCGTCGAAGCGACAACCACACATATCGCGTCGCCCGATGTTCATGTGAATGAAAACGAACAAAATATTGTGATGTATTTCCATGGCTTAGAAGCTTTTGCAAAGCAGTCAACACGGGTTGCTGTGTCAGAGAACGGTATCGATTTCATCGCCAAACCAGACATTCTGGGTCCCACTTACTTCCGAGTCTTTCAGAGACCGGACGCAGTTTACGCTATGGCCATGCCGGGACAATTCTACCGATCACAAGACGGCTATACGAGGTTTGAGAAAGGCCCACGGCTGTTTAACACGGATATGCGCCATTCTGCCCTTTTGCAGCGCGGTAACACGATGCACGTGTTCTGGACCCAAGTGGGCCACGCACCTGAGAGCATTTTATTGAGTTCGATCGATCTCTCCGATGATTGGAGTACTTGGCAAGAGACCGAACCAATTGTAATGCTCCGGCCGGAGCATCCCTGGGAGGGAGCGGACCAGCCAAACGAACCATCGATCCGTAGCACCGCTTACGGCCATGTCAATCAGTTGCGCGACCCGGCAATCTTTGAAGAGGATGGCAATGTCTATTTGCTTTACGCCGTCGCTGGAGAAAGCGGTATCGCACTCGCCCAAGTTCACTTAGACAACTGATCCAAAGAAGGAAAGATTGAGTGGGAATGAGTGACACTCCCTGAAACCAAAATTCCGATATTGATAGATACCGACACGAATAATGAGTTGGATGACCAGCATGCTCTGGCCTATGCCTTCTTCAACAACGACGTGTTCGACATCAAGGGCATCACCGTCAACCACACCACCAAAGGTTCAGTGGAAGACGATTTCGAAGAAGCCAAGCGAGTAATGCAACTATGTCATACCTGGGACACATTCCCTCTGCTAAAGGGCGTGAACACTGGTACATACTCAGAACTTTCCAGCCAGCTTAACCAGCTTAACCATGAAGGCCACGAGGCGGTGAATTTCATCATTGCCCAGGCTCATGCACAGCAGAACGACCGTCTAATTCTTGCTCCGATAGGCAAGTTGACTAACATCGCGCTCGCACTGACAAAGGATCCCAGCATCGTCGATCAAGTAAAAATTATATGGCTTGGAGGCAACTATGACAGTCAGGATGGTGAAGACGGAGAACACAATCTAATGCATGACACCACTTCTTATAACGCCGTTATTACAAGTGGTGTGGATTTTTCCATGGTTACTGTACGCTATGGGAAAACCACTGGTACCGCCGCTGTTGCAGTACATATTGATGAGATTCAGGAAACAATGCCGGGTTTAGGTCCACAGTCCAGACCTATCACTGGAAGGCACGGCGGTCGCTTCTCAACATTCGGCGACTACTCAGTAAATCTGTTCAATAACACCCGCGGCAACACCCGCGCATTATTCGATATGGTAGTTTTTGCCGTGCTTAAGAATCCACAT
The DNA here is from genome assembly GCA_002455955.1 of Dehalococcoidia bacterium UBA6627. Taxonomy (GTDB): domain Bacteria; phylum Chloroflexota; class Dehalococcoidia; order UBA2979; family UBA2979; genus UBA6627. Next base: position 35,466 of record DKLZ01000062.1, on the reverse strand, counting down.
TGGGGAGAATCATCTGTAATTCCTGCTCCTAGACTAAATGGGCGTGCCTGGTCAGGTAACTTTAACGACCACACAATCACATTAATTCAAAATTTCGATAAGGAAGCGATCCGCCAGGATTTCTTTGAGTCCATGCAATCCCCCTCGCTCTCAAAGTAATCAGTATCGGATAAAAGGAATGTGAAAGCTAAACACCTGCCTTTCACTGAATATAGAGAGCTAAGAGATTTGATAGGTACCAAGCTCAAGAACCTACTTAAAGAGCTAATAGCTGCATAACCCTTTACTTAATCAAGGGCAATATTCAGTCTAGATATAGGGGAATCGATGAATATCCTCTTACTCGGCAGCGGCGGTCGCGAACACGCCATTGCCTGGAAACTAACTCAGTCACCTCGCCTCTCTAAGCTGTGGATCGCGCCGGGTAATCCAGCTATGAAGGACCTAGGTGAGCTAGTGCCTCAGGTCGACCTCATGGATCTCGATGCCGTTGTCTCTCTCGCGGAAAGAACTGTGGCTGATCTGGTGGTAGTGGGACCTGAAGATCCACTCGCTGCAGGCATTACCGATCATCTCACTACTGCAGGATTTGCCACCTTTGGGCCCACTCGCTTAGCAGCCGAGATCGAATCTTCTAAAGATTTTGCAAACACTCTAATGTCAGATTTTGGTATAGCCACCTCAACATCCAAGTCTTTCGATGATCCTGAAGAAGCCAAAACCTTCGTCCGCAACTGCGAGTACCAAGTGGTAATCAAAGCAGACGGTCTCGCTGCAGGAAAAGGTGTCACTGTCTGCAACAACCTCGAGGAAGCTGAAACCGCCATAGAACTTTCGATGGTCGATCGCGCCTTCGGAAGCGCTGGTGCGCGTGTCGTCGTAGAAGAACGATTATTTGGTCGAGAAACTTCGGCGCATGCTTTCACAGACGGTATCACCACTCGTCATCTACCGTTCTCATGCGACCACAAACCTGTGTTCGACGGCAATACCGGACCCAACACCGGTGGCATGGGCGTTTATTCACCGCCAGGCTGGCTTGATGAAGACACAGCTAATCGAATCCAAAGCGAAATCACTGAGCGGGCTGTGGCGGCGATGGCAGCCGTGGAACGCCCCTACACTGGACTTCTCTACCCAGGGATAATGGTCACTGACGCCGGGCCAAAGGTAATCGAATTTAACTGCCGATTTGGTGATCCGGAAACTGAAGTTCTCCTACCAAAACTCCGGACGGACCTTGTAGACATATTTGATGCTGTTGCCAATAAGCGACTTGCAGACGTTGATATCGAATGGGATGAGACCGCTACAGTGGGAGTAATTATGGCTTCTGGTGGATATCCCGGATCATACGAAATCGGAAAACCCATAAACGGAATCAAATCACTGGATCAGGATGTAGAAGTTTTTGTTGCTGGAGCTCAAGAAAGAAATGGTGCTCTTGTAACAAGCGGTGGTCGGGTACTCTGTGTTGTCGCCAGTGGTACAACTGTTGATGAAGCTCGTAACTTGGCATACCAAAACATTGCACGAATCTCGTTTGACGGCGCCCATTACCGAACAGATATCGGTAAAGCAGACCTAGGCCACGGAGTGTGAGTACATGACAATCATGAGCTATTCTGCCTCTCTGATCAGGGATTTTTTACTGTTCAGTGAACTCATCGACACACGAGGTATTTCCAAATGATCGATCGTTACAGCGTCCCTGAGTTGACCGCTATCTGGTCAGATGAACATAAATTTAAGACATGGTTAAAGGTTGAACTTGCAGTTGTCGAAGCATGGGGGGATGAAGGCGTTGTTCCAGCGGCTGACGTTACTGCGATCACGTCGCAAGCACGTGTAAACATCCCAGATGTGATGCGGTACATAGAGGAAACTCATCATGACGTCACAGCATTCTTACGTTCTGTTGCCGATTCGCTGGGTGACGAATCCCGTTGGATCCATTACGGGCTTACGAGCAACGACGTCTGGGATACAGCCACCTGCTTACAATTCCTCGAGGCAATCGATTTCATCGCTGATCAAGTCGCACACCTGAACACGATAGTCACGCGAAGGGCGATCGAGCATCGGCGAACAATTTGTATCGGCCGGACTCACGGCGTACATGCGGAACCCACTACCTTCGGCCTTAAACTTGCAGTCTGGATTGACGAACTTCGACGGCATGAAGAACGTCTCGAACTAGTCCGCAAACACCTTGCAGTAGGTCAGATGTCAGGACCTGTTGGAACACATGCATCGGTACCGCCTTCAGTTGAAGCAAACGCCTGTGCACGCCTCGGCCTAAATGTTGCGCCGGTCACCACGCAGATCATCCAGCGTGACCGACACGCTTATGCACTAAGCGTTCTCGCAGGCATTGGCACATCACTTGAGAAGTTCGCTACCGAGATCCGAGCGCTACAACGAACTGAGGTGCGGGAAGCTGAAGAACCTTTTGCCGAAGGCGCCCAAACCGGATCATCATCAATGCCCCATAAGCGGAACCCGGAGCTATGTGAACGTGTTTGCGGTCTCGCTCGAACACTTCGCGGTTACGCCAATACAGGTCTCGAAAACATGCCCCTCTGGCATGAACGCGATATCTCTCATTCTAGTGCCGAACGAATTGCATTCCCTGACGCAACTGGCCTCTTGGCATATAGCCTCCAGATATTTACGAAGGTCATGCAAGGTCTCGTCGTCTATCCAGAACGAATGCGTGAAAACGTCGATTTGACACATGGACTCATCTTCTCCGCGAAAGTACTGAACGCACTTTTGGCAACAGGCATGGTAAGGGAGGACGCTTATCAAATCGTCCAGAGGCACGCGATGCATGCCTGGCATGACGATCTCCCATATCGCGAACTTCTAGAGACTGACGAAGTAGTCACTTCGAGGTTGTCTGCCAGTGATCTTGACGCTCTTTTCGACGTCGACGCTTATTTAGCTCACATAGAAGAATCGTTCGGTCGTCTCGGCATCGCGAATGGGGATGAGTAACCATCGTGCCAACAGCCATGATGGAGACCGATCTCAACCTCGAGTTAGTTCACAAAGGCAAGGTGCGCGACATCTATGCGCTAGATAATGATCGATTACTTCTCGTTACTACCGATCGCGCGTCCGCATTCGATGTCGTGATGCCGAATGGCATCCCACATAAAGGGGAGGTTCTCACACGCATCTCCGAGTTTTGGTTCGAACGCACTAGCAAAGTAGTTCCCAACGCCTTTATCGCGGTCGTAGACTCCTCTAATGCCGCCGCACTCGGGGTCGAATGTGGTAGTGAATATCACCATAGATCGATGGTGATGCATCGTGCGGAAGTCTTGAAGGTTGAAGCTGTTGTTCGTGGCTATATAGCAGGTTCTGCCTGGTCAGAATATCAACACACAGGAAGCATCTGCGGCAACACCCTCCCTGAACACCTCCTCAAAGGAAGCCAGCTTGTCGAACCGATCTTCACGCCGACAACAAAGGCTGAGCCTCCGGAACACGATGCACCACTGACGATTCAGCAAACTATAGAATTTCTTGGTGAAGAGATGGCCAACGCAGTTCAGCTTCGTTCACTCGCCCTGTACCGATACGGAGCAGAGCACGCTGCCCGGCAGGGAATCCTTGTTGCCGACACCAAATTCGAATTCGGTATATTGAACGGAGAAGTTACTCTGATCGACGAAGTGTTAACACCTGATTCATCCCGTTTCTGGCCTGCTAAGAGCTATCTACCCGGCGTCGATCAGCCTTCTTTTGATAAACAACCGTTACGCGACTATCTCGAGGGATTAAATTGGAACAAGAAGGCGCCAGGACCTAGTCTCCCAAATAACATTGTCGATGAGATGAGCATCCGCTACCAAGAGGTCTATCAATTGCTCACAGGTAAAACACTACCTCGCTAGCTAAAGCTTTTTCTGTGAAACAAGGAGTGCCAATGCCTAGCTATCTCGCCAGTATCGAAGTGATGTTGAAGCCTCTGGTCAACGATCCGCAAGGCCTAGCCGTGCTCGACAGCCTTAACAACCTCGGGTTCGCAGCAGCACGACGTGTCCGAGTGGGTAAACGCATCGAAGTCGAAGTTGAGGCGCCAAACGCTTCGAACGCTGAAGTCTTAGCAACTGAAATGTGCGAAAGATTGCTAGCTAATCCAGTGATAGAAGACTTCCAATTAGAGCTTAAAGAGATCAATGCTGCCTCAGAAAGTTAAATCGGAATTCATGCGACACCACTAACAGGTTAACTCACATTACTGACTGCTTCCCGACTGCTTTTGGCTGAATGAGCTACCGAATACCAACACTTTCAACTTCTTATTAGCTTCTACCCGTCCTTAGGCACCTGCAGCACTTCAAGTACTTCTTTGTGCACCAGACCATTTGAGGTAATCGCATGCCCGGCATTGAAAACAGCTCTACCATTGATATCAGACATCTGACCACCCGCTTCTTCGACAATCACAAATAACGCCGCCAAATCCCATGACGAGCATATGGGGTCGAGCATCAGTTCGGCCGAACCTTCCGCAACCAAACAATGTCCCCAGAAGTCCCCAAATCCACGCGAACGCCAACTACGACGAAGCACGGTATCGGCGCCTTGCCATGCATTAGTAGTCATCCCATACGCCCCATAAAGAGTCTGTGCTTCTTCAATATTCGTTATCGTAGAGACCTGAATCTGATCGATTTCACCGGCCTTCTGGTTCAAATTTCTGCGGTATGCCCCCTGCCCTCGTTTTGCCCACCAGCGCATGCCTAAAGCAGGGGCTGAGGCCACACCAACTTCAATCATTCCATCATGCTCAAGAGCAATCAGGGTTGCCCAAACTGGTAGGCAACGAGCGAATCCATGTGTTCCATCAATAGGATCAATAATCCAGCGCGATTTGCCATCACCAATCGTCGATGACTTAACACCTTGTTCTTCTCCAAGAATGTCATGCTGCGGGAACCGTACTGCAATCTGCGAACTGATGTATTCTTCGATGTCGCGGTCGGCATTCGTCACTAGTGAGCCATCAGTTTTTTGTTCGATGTCGACAGTATTGCGGTAATAACGCATAGAGATCTCATCAGCAGCATCAGCAAGGTCGAGAGCAAACCGCAACATCTCTGTTCTGTCGTTATTGTTCACGCTAGAGTAATTTCCTGTTCTGGCTTAGCATCCTCATACTGACTAATCAGCCTGTAGATGTCGGTTCCGCAGGTTCGTTAGTGTCGATGCTCCGTGAATTATCGCTGCATAGATTCATAGCTTTTGCGGTGACAGCGCCTCATTCATCAGTGGACAATAAATCCCTGACACCAAGGATAGCTACACTGTTAACGTGCCCTTGGTTGAAGGAACATCGCCTAGAATCCGATCATCGATACGCACCGCAAAATCGAGTGATCGACCCAACGCTTTCATTGCCGATTCAACGATATGGTGATCGTTTGCACCCTCAAGCTGGCGGACATGTAACGTTAAACGCGCGCCAGTCGCGAATGACGACAGCACATGAGGGACCATTTCCGTTGGCACTTCACCAATTTGCCGGCCAACAAAGTCGAAATTCGTCGAAGCAAACGGGCGACCAGAGATGTCAACCACTACTTGCACGAGCGCCTCATCTAGAGGGACGCATGCATCCCCCATTCGCACGATCCCAACGCGGCTCCCGAGCGCTTCGTTGAATGCCTGGCCGATAGCAAGGGCCGTGTCCTCCATAGTGTGATGGGCATCTACTTCTAGGTCGCCGACTGCTTTCACCGTCAGGTCAAATCGACCGTGACGCGTAAAGGCGTCAAGCATGTGGTCAAAGAAACCTAATCCAGTCGATATATCTGCTAGCCCTGAACCATCTATGTTTAAGGCAACATGAATCTTCGTCTCTGCAGTCTCGCGATCTATAGTTGCCTGTCGGCCGGAGGTTGAACGATCGTCCTTCGCAGAATCAGACATCTTTGTCTCCAATTTCAGCTATCGCATCGATAATTCGAACGTTCTGTTTCGGTGTGCCGATTGAGATGCGAAAATAGTTCACAAGACGGTCATCATTGTAAGTACGTACAAAGATGCCTCGCCGGCGAAGCGCCTCAGAAATCTCATGACCCGATCGGCCATCCAAAACTTGAACTAACAAAAAGTTCGCGTCGGACGTGGAAGGTCGAAGGTACTCCGTCTGGTTCATGATTTCAGCAAGCCGTCCACGCTCTTTGACCAAGATGCGCGCTCGTTCATTGAGAATTTCGGTGTCTTGCAGCGAAGCGAGCGCTGCAGCTTCGCTCGCAGTAGAGATGTTATAGGGCTGTTTAGCACGAAGCATAGCGTCAATACTTCTCTCTCCACTGACCGCATATCCAACACGCATACCAGCAATTCCACCCCATTTACTAAACGTGCGTAAAACAATCAGAGCTGATTCTGATGCCGCTCTTACTGCTGCTGATTCTGTCTGGGTGAATTCGATGTACGCTTCATCCAAAACAAGCAATGCACCCGTTTCAATAATCTTGTCAATCAATTCCGGTTGAAGCTGATTTCCCGTTGGATTATTAGGTGAGGCGAGAAAAACAACTTTTGCGTCTTGAGCCGCAGCTAATAGAGTAGCCGTGTCAATGCTCCAGTCTCCAAGCCGAGGGACATCAATAAAGTTTGAGCCATGCAACGCGGAACCAAATGCGTACATTCCAAAGGTTGGACCAGCGGTGACTACCGTATCTTCACTACTGACCCAGAGACTGTAAATTAAACCAATCAGTTCATCTGAACCGGCTCCAGCCACAATATGTTTCGGCTGCACCCCAACATAATCCGCAATTGCGGAACGCAATCGAATTTGCGACGCATCAGCGTACCGACCCGGATCGTAGTTTGTTTGTAGGGCCGCCAAAGCTTTTGGAGAGGGACCGAAAGCATTTTCATTACCATCTAATTTCAGGATATCCGTTGCTTCTAATCCGTAAGCAGATACCAGGCCTTCAAGGTCCTCCAATGCATCATATGACGGCAAGTTGCGAATGTGCGGGTTCAGTGACTTTACCGGATCAAACTGAGTCATTAGGTGCCATCAATTCGACGTTCAATACTGAGCGCGTGGGCGCTAAGACCTTCCATTCTCGCCAATGTCGAAGCATAGCCTCCTTGCCTACGCAATTCGTGATCGGGAAATGAGACAATTGATGTGATTTTAAGAAAGTCTAGAACTGAAAGAGGGGAAGCATATCGAGCAGACCCCCCTGTCGGCATTACATGGCTTGGGCCAGCTGTATAGTCTCCTAGAACTTCTGGGGATGACTCACCTAAAAAGACACCTCCGGCATTTCGGATTTTCGGTACTAGCGCAACTGGGTCTTTAACAAGCAACGCTAGATGCTCCGGTGCAAATTCGTTCGCAAGAACGATCGCTTCATCAAGGTCGGCTGCTACTACTGCGCCGCCTCTTTCGACAGCAGCACGAGCTACCTCACTCCGCTCCAGTATTTGTAGTTGAATTTCTATCTCTTCTGCAGTGGCTTCAGCAATATGACGACTCGTTGTCACCAGTACAGGCGTCGCAAGGCGATCATGTTCCGCCTGTGCCAGTAGATCTGCTGCGACCAGATCGATTCTTGCCGTTTCATCTGCAATTACCATTGTTTCGGTCGGTCCATAGATCGCATCTATGCCTACACGACCAAACAGTTGTTGTTTAGCCAGTGTCACAAATACGTTACCGGGACCGTAAATCTTGTCCACCGCCGGAATCGTATCTGTGCCAAATGCGAGAGCACCGATCGACTGAGCACCAGATGCACGAAATACTTTCGCCATACCCGACAATCTGGCGGCTACGAGCTTGAGCGGAGAAACCCTACCATCTGCTTGCGTTGCTGTTACGCCAATTACTTCGTCGACCCCTGCGACAACACCGGGAACCGCCGTATGAATCACTGAAGATGGTAGTGCTGCATCCGAACCGGTCATGTAAATCCCGATGCGCTGCAACGGCCGAACAATCATGCCGACTCCACGTGCTTCAAAGGTCTTCGGTGCATGACGAAGCTGCTCGCGGTGATAGTGACGAACTCGATTGACTGCAAATTCGATCGCATCGATTTGCTCTCGAGGTACGAGTTCGAATGCCTCGTTTATCTCGTCTTCTGTCACTTCGATTCGGTCATATGAAGAATTATCGAAACGTTGAGAGAGACGTGTTACAGCTTCGTCACCAGATTGTTCAACTTCCTCGAGAATACGAGCAACATGAGCACCAGCGTCTAACGGCTCTCCCCAGAGTGCTTCGATGTCCTTTCGAACATCATCAGTCAAAGTTACGTCGAACAGCGATTTACGACGCAACACGCCGGCACGGGCATGGTCTGCACCGTCGACTATTTGAAGTGAGAACGTTTTACTCGTTGTACTATCCTTTGGTTTAAGAGGCAGATTTATAGACTGAGACTTCATCGTAAATACTGCCTGACCCGCATGCTCATCACATCAGCGGCGTGTTCCCAGAATCGCACGATCCGGTCGGCTGAAACAATACTGACAGCTTCCTCCACAATCGGTACTGGATCCCGGCAATACGCGTCGATATCTGTTTCCGAGAATCCTGCGCCGGCAAGATGCCGACTCATCATTCGGCGAAAACCACTGTAGTCTGGGGCTGCTTGGGCAATCTCACTTACCATTTGAAACCATCGAGTAAGGAACGTCCTGTCAATGAACGGTATGTCTTCCGGTGGCGCCGAGGCTTTGAGCGCTGTCTGCAACTCTTGACGACTTCGGCTGTCACTGCGATCTTGCCTGTCGAGTTCGTACTGCAGTACACGGTCTAATACATTGCTTCTCGGATCGTTATCAATATCCGAATAGACACCAAACGTCGGTCGATAAACTTCCTCAATCCAAGCTTCGTCAAGCACCAGATGGGTAATATAGCCTGCAATAAATGCGGTAGTTGACGCTTCTAATCCAGACGGTTTCCGTAGTCGTGGATGTGCAGCAAGCATTCTCTCGACAGGATCCTGTCGATCGAGATTGTCAAGATCAAAAAAATGTGTTTCCGCACGATCAGCGCGAGTAAGTACCCGAATATCTGGTGCGGTAGAACCCAAATAGAAAGCTCCGCGGTCAGCATCGACCTCTGATAATTTCAGCTGTTCTGCGAGCGTTCGTGCACGCGCCATGTGGGAACCCAGCGACGGCATCGTTTCGAGACCTAACCTACACGAGACAGCAGTTCAACAAATTGCCGACGGAGTTCACCACGACGACCAGGTGGAGGCGTCGTATGACCGATAGCACAGTTAGTAGACTCCATAATTACATCTATCATACGCAGTCCATTCGCTCTCAACGTATCACCTGTCTCAGTGCCTTCTATAAGAATTTCTGCGTCTTCTGGTACGAATCCTTCCGATGCACCCGATAATGGAATCACGCGGTATCGGCCCAGATGCTGATCGCGTGCATATTGGTCCGCTAATGAAGCGTATTCCGAAGCAACACGAATTGTTCGGTCAGGATCTCCATCTCGCCAGTACGCTACAGCCTCTGCAATTGTCTCAACTGGCAATTCTTCCGATATCACTGCGCCTAAGCGGTAGTTCGATCGACGAAGGTCACAAAGCTGTTGCACAGGAGCTGTGGGGAACGAAGACTCGAAGACGCTCAGCCAGTCCCGACCAGTCAAAGCGAGGTCAAATCCACCGAGTGCGACAGCACGTGGCATATCTTGTGGTCGCATAACTTTCACTTCGACGCCATCAATCGAAGAACGTGGCCAACGTTCCGCGCTGTCTGTACTGTACCCATCAAATTGAATGCCTGCTTCAGCAAGGGCTTCCACCGAACCTCGTTGAGCATGACCATCTGGGACAGCAATACGGAAAGCTGTTCGCTCAGGTCTCCGCTCTGACGTTTTAACATTCTTTAATGGGAGTGGCGCCGGAGAGACGAGGCCGGTCACATCGGAGCCCAAAGGTAACGTCATGAGTGGAGCTAGTGCTGTTTCGAGATTCCGCCTAGCAAGGGAAGCTCTGTTTGCAATCAACCACACACCGCCGCGGTGAACATCGTGCAATGCTTCAAGGTTGTCCTTTTCCAACTCGGTACGCAATCCAATCGCCAAGTCAGCATCATCAGGAGGCCACGCCTGAGCTTGCGCCCACACTTCGAATAAGCGAACGTTTGGTATACGGAGTCGCGCCAGCACATACTGTGCCAAATTAGGATATTGAGTCGCCACACGCACAGGACCAGATACAGCCACAGATTCTAAACTCGTACCTTTAGCCCCACCGATCACCAGATCTTCGCTCGGTAGATCGAGTGCGCGAAGGAGCACAATCGAATCGTGCGAGTAACGCACAAGTAGCTCGTCTACCCAACTACGGCTGCAGACTGCTAGATCATAGTTACCCAGAGCGACCTGAATCGGTATGTCGCCATCCGAGAAGACCCTAACTTGCACTTCGGGACAATCTCTTACTTCAAAGCGATAGGACCGTGATCCTTCTCCATAGCCATCTACGATGAAGTTGACTACTTCGAGCTGCTTAGCAAGTGGTTCTCGCAATTCCCCCCGAGGTAACGCGACACGGATTGGAAGTTCACTCATACTTTGCTGCCATCGTTTATCAGGTCACCCAAACGTGACAAAGATGCCGCAAAACCAGCTGCTGGTGCCGCTGTACCGCCAACTGATTCCGTCAGTCCGTCATACCGGCCGCCACCGATAATTTCGCTGTCATTCGCGATCATTCGGAAAGTGACACCAGTGTAATACTCGAAATTCGACGTGGTCGCAGGCAGAACACGATAATCTACTTCTAACGAATCGAGTGCCCGAACAGCATTCTCGAGCTCATTGAGCGATTCTTCTGCAGACGGCACGAATGGCAGTATCGTAGTGCGAAGATTCGCAATGTAACCGCTGCTTTCTCCATCCACATCAGCAAGAAGCCGCAGCACACCTATGCCTTCTGGCCTCGCAAGACTCAGCTCATCCATCAGAGCAGGTCCACCTTGAAGTACCCGGGAATAAGCTGCGATTTGTTCGATAGGATCGAAACCTACTGCCGTCAGTGCAGCACGAATTAAACCGGCATGCGCAAGTTCTACACGAAGTCCCTTCACCTTCAGCCCTCGAAGCAGCGCGATGGCCACTTGAAACAATTCAGGGTCGCCTTCGAGCGAATTTGGCCCGAAGAGTTCTACACCACATTGCCATAGTTCTCGATCGGCATCGCTAGATTCGAAACGATAAACTGGTTCGATATAACTAACACGTGCTTCAGATCGACCACTATCAGCAAACCAACGTGCTACCGGAACTGTCGCATCAGGACGAAGTACAACTCGTTCGCCACTCCATCCATCCCAATCGAGGAATGAATATGCGCGATCGAGGAGTTGCGGAGAAAGCGCACCAGCAGTGGTATACAGGTGCAATGGCTCGATCGTGGGGGTTCGTATTTCTTGAAATCCTAAATTGGAAGTTATCTCAAGGAACTGTCCTTCGACGCTTCTGAAGCGCTTCATCGCATCCGGATCCAGCTCGTGCATTCCGCTACTGCGCCATGGATCGGACATTACTCTACCTCCGTCGTCGGTCAATGCCATGGACGCAATGGTGCCGTTTCGGACTGCGACCAGTTGCACTTATCAAAAGATGCTTTGGCTGCCTGTTCTTCTCATTTCCTGTCGTTCCATGCAGCGTTGGAAATCAATAAAAAACGCCGCCGGGCAAGAGGCCGTCACGGCGTTAAGTTCGAGGTGTTCAGGAACAGATGGCTACCTCAACGCTCGCGACGGCAGTTTATGTGCACGCGTATGCAAATGGTGGCACAGAACGAGAGTATTAGGCTTACTCATAACAACGAGCCTAGAGGCCAGTGTTTCGAAGCGTCAACCAGAATCGGCTGGACGAACAACATCACCCGAAGCAACTTCCTGAAGCGAACCATCTTCTAGTTTGATCACAAGTTCGCCACGCATCCCAATATCCGTTGCAATTCCGTCAATACTTCCAGTAACAGTATTCACAGTCACACGCTGACCCAAGGTTTCTAATCGGGCTCGCCAATCATCTAATATCAGCTCGGGTTTCCGATCGACTTGCTCGACACGAGCCTCGAGAACATTCGATAGTTCCGCCGCAATATCCTCAATCGCAGGAGCTTCTCCCGTAATTTCTTCTATGCTAATAGCAATATCCGCTAGTTCAGACGGAAGATTTGGATTTGGCCGTAGGTTGACACCGATTCCAAGAAAAACATCAAGGTGGTCCCCAACATTGCGGCTTTCAGCGAGGATCCCGCTCAGCTTACGTCCCTTGTGCATTACATCATTCGGCCACTTAAACGCTGTACCAGCACCCGAAATCGTTTCCACCGCTCCAGCTACCGCCAAGGCTGCGGCAAGTGTGATGAAAGGTGCGTTAGAAACAGTCTTAGGACGAAGATAGTACGTCACATAGAGTCCAGTCCCAGGAGCGGATACCCACTGCCGCCCTAGTCGGCCACGCCCATTTCGCTGTTCATCAGCAATACAAGCGAAACCCTCTTCCGCATTCATCCCCTGCTCAACTAACTCGCGGGCGTCATCCATAGTTGATCCAGTAATAGCTCGATACTGGATACGTGCACCGATCATCAAACTTGTTCGCAAGGCGTGGTAGCGGTCAAGATCAAAGGACATTCAAAAGCCTCGCGACTTACTCGGCATACCTTGTGACATTGATATCCCAAAATCATTAGAAAAAAGAAAAAGGGCCGTCGGCTTTCGCCAAACGGCCCCATAAAAGTCCCCGTCATGAACAGGGGGCTTAGGTACAGTGCACCTCCGTCGAGATGCTCCAACCCTCCATGTTCAGACGACGACTACTATCATCAATCATGGGCATCACCCCCTCTCTTAACGCACACTCTAACGATCGGGGGTTCGGCTCGTCAATTTTGGTACATGCTGGTGATCAATTATTTGTAATCAAGTCAGATCTATTAGCTTTCAGTTACTTTCTTGATAGCTGACGCCGCAGCGTCAACCATCGTATCGACCTCTGCTTCATTGATCACCAAGGGTGGCGCCATCAACAATTCATCGTTGATGATACGTGGAATTACCCCACCATCATCTCGCATATGGGCCATGACCTTGGCACCAGTGCCAGGTTCCGCAAATGGTTCGTTCGACTCGGCATTTTGCACAAGAGAAAGCCCCGCTATCAGCCCGAGACTTCGGATGTTGGCAACGTGAGGATGTCCATCTAAAGCAGCGTGTAATCCGTCACTCAATCGTTGACCCATATTCGCCGCATTCTCGACCAAGTTTTCATCTTCAATGATCTGGAGATTGCGAAGACCGACCGCAGCGGCAGCAGGATGTGCGCTGTTCGTGTACCCATGCATGAACTTCGCATCAGCGGGTAAGTTCTTCATCATATCGGCTAGTGGCTCGCTGACTATAAACGCACTCATAGGGATATATGCCGAGGTAATTGCCTTCGCGATCGATACGATATCGGGCTGAACTCCCCAATGCTCAAGAGCAAACCATTTCCCGGTGCGACCAAACCCTGTGATGACCTCGTCGGCTATCAGTAGCACTTCGTACTTGTCGCAAATCTCGCGAATGTGTGGGAAGTAATCAGCAGAAGGTGTGAATACTCCGCCAGCACCTTTCACAGGTTCAGCAATGAACGCGGCAACCGTATCTGGACCCTCACGTAGAATCGCTTCTTCTAACCATTCAGCCGTCTCTCCGTCGGTGTTCGGTTCGTCATTACTCTCTGGATTACCGGGCCGTTCAGTGTGACTGATATTCGGTACAAGTGGGCCGAAATATTTCCAAAACGGTGGTAACCCCGTCATCGATGCAGTCGTCAGCGTCGAACCATGGTATGCACCCGGCCTTGCGATCAGTTTTACTTTTTCGTGTCGACCTTGGAGGTTCCAATAGAAGCGAGCAATTTTAAATGCCCCTTCGTTTGCTTCGCCTCCAGAATTCGCAAAAAAAAGTGCCTCCATATTGTCGTAGCAGAGATCGATTACCTTGGCTGCAAGCTTAATCGCTGGTTCGTTCGAAAATCCGTTGTAACCGTTCGCGAACGCCACCTTGCGCATTTGGTCGGATGCTGCATCCGCTAGTTCAACCCGACCATGGCCTACCGCAACATTCCATAGTGATGAAAGCCCATCGATATAACGACGCCCGCGCACGTCTGTGAGCCAAACGCCATCACCGTGATCAAAAATCAGTGCCTGCTCATGATCCGGTGCATAGTGCTGAGAATGTAAGAGATGGGCGTGATCAGTTCTTCGAAGATCTGCTATCGCCTCTTCATCAAGAATTGGTTCCATTTCGGTCGCCGTCATGGGCATCTCCCGCTGGCGTTTTATTAAGGTTATGCAAGCTCACTTGTTACTGGCCGTAGGGTACAGCAGGTATGCCTTAGTGAAATCCGTCTAATCAAACACAATTACTCCGCGGCCATCCTCGCCACGTTCCAGAGCGTCAAAACCTTCGTTAATCTCATCTAGGCTGAAACGGCGTTCGATCAGCTCGTCAATTTTTAGGTCACCAGATCGATACAAATCAATCATGGTGCGAAAGCTCTCGTGAGGGCTTGCGGAACCATAGTAGGCACCAACAACCGTTTTCTGAAAACGCACTATGTCAACGAGATCTACGGCCGCCGAATCACCCAAAGGCGCAAGTCCAACAACTACTGCCGTACCATTCCGTCGAAGTGAAGCGATCGCTTGCTGTGTCGTTTCAATCCCACCGAAAGTATCGAAGGCGAAATCTACACCACCATCAGTTAACTCTTTGATCAATTCCGCCGGATCGTCGGTAGTCGAATCGACGATATCGGTCGCTCCGAAACGTGTCGAAAAGTGCAACTTATGTTCAGCAATGTCAACGGAGATTATCCGTGATGCGTTCATAAGCTTCGCACCCTGCACTGAGTTCAGGCCGACTCCGCCCACACCGAAAACGGCGACGGTCATTCCGGGCGTCACACCAGGAGCGTTCACTACGCTCCCTACGCCGGTCGTTACCGAACACCCAATCAATGCCGCAACTTCCATCGACACATCATCTGGCATTGGGTAACAGGCTTGAGCCGGTACTACTTGATACTCAGAAAAGACTCCGAGCTTTGACATTTGAAACACTTCATTTCCATTCCCGTCTTTCAGACGACTAGTGCCGTCATACTGCAAAGCACCAGTCTCAGCATTCGTCTCACAGAGCTGAGGGCTGCCAGATCGACATTGGCGACAATGTCCACAATTCGACACAAACGCAAGCACACAACGATCCCCTGGATTTACGTTAGTCACACCAGGGCCCACAGCTTCGACTGTGCCGGAACCTTCATGGCCAAGAACACACGGCAACGGAAGTTGAGCAGTCCCATGAATGACATGGAGGTCACTCGCACATACCCCAGCTGCTCCGGTCTTCACAAGCACTTCACCGTGCTGTGGTTCTTGCTGGATCAATTCTTCTACCAGCAAAGCGGTCTCACCCGATCTCATCACTGCAGCTTTCACGTTTCTACTCCTCTATCCAGAACTAATCTTTGGTCAGTGCGATATGTATTGCAATCTCCGACTCATGACAGAATCTGCAGATATCAACGAATTAGACATACTCCTCCGGAAACTGTCGTCGAATTTCCTCACGCATCACCACGCGGTCATCCCAGTGGTGTGAACCATCAGATCTCTCAATTGATCGCTCGTGCCCTTTACCAGCAAGTAACAACAAATCACCTTCGACAGCGAGCTCTAGGGCGCGAGCGATTGCCGCACGTCGATCGGGCACCCGCTCGAATGTTTCCCCCTCAGAAGCGCCATGTGAAAGCATCGCTTCAGCAATTTCATCAATAATCTGACTCGGTGGTTCAGATCGTGGATCTTCCTCAGTTATCACTGCATAGTCAGATAACTCAGCTGCTACTAAACCGAGCCCTGATCGTCGTTCTCGGGATCTTTCCCCCGCACACCCAAAAATCACTATCAAGCGACCTTTTACTTCCTCGCGCAGTGACTCAAGAACTAACCGCATCGCTACAGGTGTATGAGCATAGTCGACGATTACATCAAAAGGGGCTCCTTCAATTCGCTCCATTCGTCCCGGTACTCCCGGGCAGGCAGCGACACCTGATGCCACCCTTTCGATATCAAGCCCAAGCGCAGCTGCAGTTGTAACCGCGCTAGCAGCATTCGCTACGTTAAATTTACCTGGCAAACGAACACTTACCTCAATGCTGTCAGTCCCTGCAACAAGATAGAATGTAGAACCGTCAGACCACTCCATTACGTCTTTGGCTTGAACGTCAGCTTCAGAATTTTCGACACCGTACGTTGCTATTCGAGCTTTCGTTCGCCCCGCGAAATACTCCCAATTTGAGTCATCCCGGTTCAGCACTGCGGTTCTACGAGGTGCACCATGAGGTTGATCATTGAGCATTTCGAATAGTGCTCCCTTGGCTTTCCGGTAAGCTTCGAAATTTCCATGAAAATCAAGGTGGTCAGGAGTGATATTGGTTAGAACACCAATATCGAAGTAGCAGTGATCAAGTCGCTGCATCTCTAGCCCATGCGATGTGGCCTCTATGACTGCATGCGTACAACCCGCATCTACCATGTCACCTAGCAAACGCTGAACCAGCGGTGCTTCCTGCGTCGTCAGACGTCCCATGATCGGAATAACGTTGCCATTAATCCGCGTCTCGATAGTGGACAAAAGGCCGACTTTAAGATCACAAGCTTCCAGAGCTGCCACGGTCAAGAACGCTGCGGTTGATTTCCCATCAGTTCCTGTGATTCCTACCACAGTGAGATTTCGCCCTGGGTATCCTTCATGTGCTGCTGCGATCGATGCCATCGAAGCACGGGGGTCTGATACACCGACCACCGGTACGCGAAGCGAGTGCATCTCAGCAGCACGTTCATTCGCAACAACAAGCGCAATCGCTCCGGATCTGACCGCTTCCGAGGCGAACTTATGTCCGTCAAACTGCTCGCCGGCAATACACACAAAAAGGTCACCCGGTTCCACCGCACGAGAATCACTCACAACACGAGTGATCGTTGGCAGCGAAGCACGATCTACATTCTCTGGCAGGCCGTCACGCCAATCTCCGCGAATCATCAACGGTTCGTTCATATGACGATGGTAATGGCAGGACGCACAGCAATGGAGGTATATAGCATTAACTATATTGTGATGGATTTCTTGAAGGTGTACAGATGATCAAACTCACTGACCAAATGCGAAAGTTCATCGGCAGCGCTTTGGCCGATCAACTGCCCCTAATAGCTAGTAGTGTCGACGACCAAGGGCAACCTACCATCTCGTTCTACGGGAGCGCACAAGTCCATTCCTCCGATCAACTCGCAATTTGGGTACGTAACCCAGAAGCCGGTCTACTTAATCGAATCCCCAGTAATCCGCGCATGGCATTTCTTTATCGCAATCCCATTGAAAAGCTCTCATGGCAGTTCTACGGTCAAGCGCGTGTCCTCGAGGCTGGAGAAGAATCTCAACATGTCTATGAACATTCCCCTGAACCGGAGCGGAATCGCGATCCCGAAAAGTTAGGATGCGCTGTAGTGATCGACATCGAACGTGTCACTGCTCGTGGTGCAACTTTGATGAAAACCTAAAGAACTCCCGTATCGAATTCCAAGATTCACTTCAAACAAATGCAGCAAATTGTCGCACTAAATCCCACAGACGTTCAGCATTCGCTCGGAGATAGATTTACGATTGATTAGATCCAGTAACCGGGTTTTTCCTGCCAAAAATATTGAAGCAGCACTCCTCCGGTCTCCTTCGGGTGAATAAACGCCTCTCGCCACAAGACTCCTTCGGTAGTCCCTTCTCGTTCGCTGAAAGAGCGGATATCGTGATGAAGGAGCGCATTCGCTGCACGGTCCCAGTCAGCAACTTCAACGGTAAGGTGGTGCACGCCAGGGCCTCTCTGGTCAAGGAATCGCCTGACAAAAGATTCCTCACCCACTGGTGCAATTGTCTCTATACGCATTTGCTTGGTGGGGGACTCTAAAACACATGTCTGGAAATCTCGTTGCAAGTTATCGGGCGCACGCCAAAACGCTTCGCAGCCCATTGTCCGTTCGTACCACGCGCTGAGTTCGTCACGATCAGAACAAGCATGCGCGATATGGTTCACAGCAATAATTCCAAGAGTGTGATCACTATCGTCCTCAAATATTTCGGCCTTGTACCAATTCTCCCCTTCAAAGAATTGATACAAAAATCCTTGCCCACCCTGCATCGGGTGTATGTAAGTGATGCCTTTTTCATTTCCCCACGGTTCAATATCAAGTGCGCGAATCGACGTACGAGCCTTCTCGACAGATCGAACTCGCATTGAAAGATGATGTAGACCGGGCCCACGCACACCTTCTAGAAAACGATTGAGGTAAGAACTTGGCCCGACTGGCTCCATAACTTCCCAACCGATCTTTGAAGTTCCGGGGACAGCAAGCATGACCGTTCGAAAACTGTCATCAGCGTATCCACCATCTACTACTCTTAGACCCAGCACATCACTTAGGAATTGCACTTGTTTGTCCGCATCCCTTACGGCTTGAGCAATGTGGTCGATATTTACAAATTCGATCACGTTTAACTCCATCTAATATGCGGCCACGATTTCGTGACGGAACATTCCGAGGAGATGCTAGCGCAATGCCCCTATCGGATCTGTTTTCTTAAGCAATCCTAGCCACAGTCTCGTCATAGCACACACCCCCGGATATCCGAGGGTGTGTGTCGCTGTTCAGGTGACCTATAAGCCGAATTCTGTACCGCCAGCACTGCGAAAGCTTGCGGCGATGATCATCCATCTACGATAACGGTTACCCGTCATCTTGTGCGACCTACCCGGGAGCGAGTCCGGACCCTCGATGCTCCCCTATTTGGTCTTGCTCCGAGTGGGGTTTGCCTCAGCGTGTCCTGTTACCAGTCCACCGGTGCGCTCTTACCGCACCATTTCACCCTTACCCGCAGCACTGCGGGCGGTATGTTTCTGTTGCACTTTCCGTCGGCTTACGCCGCCCAGGTGTTACCTGGCGCCCTTACCCGGCGGAGTCCGGACTTTCCTCACTGTGACGTAATTGCCTCAGTGCGGCCGCCCGGCCCGCTGACCACCCTCAGCGTACGGCGGTAATTGCCAGTTGACTAGCGTTGGGCCTGGTCAAGTGCAGCATTTGCAAGCGCATCCGCCCGCGCATTTTTCTTCCGGGGTATGTGGCCGACCGTATATGGTCCGACAGCTTCCAGGGCTTCAACCAACGCTATGAAAAGGGGTTGGAGGGCGGCATTCTTTACTTTGTAACGGCCTGCTAACTGACGAACTATCAACTCGCTATCTAGCCGAAGGTCAATGCTGGTTGCCCCGAGCTGGTGAGCGGCGTGTACTCCAGCAATAGCGGCTCGATATTCGGCCACGTTGTTGGTTGCTTGGCCGATCGTCTGGCTTACGGATGTGAGTTCATTTCCGCTATCGTCCTGCACACTGGCACCGATAGAAGCGGGCCCCGGATTTCCTCGACTAGCGCCATCAGCAAAGACCGCTAAATTCATCAGTTGCGCCTCAATAAGTGGGCGTCCTCACCATCGACCTCGATTCGGTCAACGATTTCTCGGAGCAGGGCTTGTCGTTTGTCTAGATCGAGGTCTTCCCAGCGGGTAAGTAGTTGTTGACGAGTAGCTTCTGCCTGTTCTTTTCGTTCGGCTTCAGTGCGCTCTGCAGCGAGGCGTGCCCGAGTGTCTTGGGCTTCCTTCTCTAGCTCACGCTGCTCCCTTACGAATGAGGATCCCAAGGTCTTCATTCGCTCGATGGGGATTTGGCCACTTGCAGCTTCTCCCACTAGCGTTTCCACCTGACGGCGATTCTGTCGGAGACGTCCTTCAATGCGTCCAAGCTGGCCAGTTATTTCCTCAGCGTAGGCATCCGCCCCTCCAGCTCTTTGTAGCCGTGCCGTTTTGCCGTTTGGTTCCTCTAGGAGCTCTCTTACGCGGAGCTCCAGTTCCGCCTCTCGCTGGGTGTTATAGGAGCATGTGTTCTGGTTCGTACGGCTTTCGCATTGGTAGTAACGATATATGGCGTTGCGCTCTTCTCCGCCCTGCGTGGTCCAGTTTTGCCGTCGACTTACACCTATCATGCGGTTACCGCAGCGCCCACAGAACACCAGGCCGCTTAGCAGAAACGGCTTGAGTGACCGTCCTGTGCCTCCACGGCGGCGTTTAGCCATGTTTTCCTGCACCTTTCGGAAATCCGAAGGACTGACCAGGGCAGGATGGCTGTCGGGAATGCGTACGCCAAAGCGTGAGTAGGTTCCCAGATAGGCGCGATTCCGCAGGATGTCCCTCACACTGACCATGCTCCACTGGCCACCTCTACGTGTGGGGATGTTTTCTTCGTTTAGCCGTCCTGCTATGCGCCTGATTCCGAGTGCCTCGTCCAAATACAATCGAAAAATGTATTGCACGACCACTGCTTCATCGGGGACGATCTCGAGGCGCCGGTTAGCACCTACGCAATAGCCATAGGGTGGGCGTCCGAGTGCCTCTCCTCGGACTGCTCTGCGGCGCATCGCCGCTCTAACGCGCTCGGAAACGGGGGTACCTGCCTCCTTTTCACTCCACTGGCCCACTATGGCGCGGGCCGCCTCCTCTCCGCTTTCTGCTTCGTATACGGTGGCCCCTGCTTCTTCGATGGTGAGCATCTTTACAGCAGCTCTGCCCAGGTCGCTTCCTAACACCCCTAAGCCGTCTACTACTGCTACAACAAAACCATGGTCTCCTCGCTCGATAAAGTTCAGCATCTGGTGAAAGCCGTTCTCCGCTTCTTCTGCTTCTTTTGTATCAACAAAAGTAGCTGCCACCTGGTAGCCGTGTTTTTGGCAGAAGGCAAGAAACCGGTCAGTTTGTTGGCTTAGGGTGCGCTCGGCTCCGTTGGCCTGAGTTCCTTCTACGAAGTATCCGATAGCCTTCATCTTTCTAGTAACCCACCAGAATACGTTCGCAGTTCGGGCATGGCGCCGGTGTCTCTGGGTCCAGTGAGCGCTTGCGTGCCGAGGGCGGCACGCTTACCCGGCACCCTGTACAGGCTCCTGCTCGAAGGTGGGTGACTGCGATCCCGCCCTTCCGCCGCCGCAGGTCGTCATATTGGGCTAATAGCGATGCCGTTAGCCTTCCCCGGCAGGACTCTCGTTCGGAATTCGTCGCTGCTATCTCACTTTCTACTTTGACGATGATGTTTTCCAGGCGATTCTGTTTCTCCCGAGTTGCGGCTTCTTCTCGCCCAAGTGCGGCATGAGCCTCCTTTTGGCTTGTCTCTGCTGCCTCGAGCTTGTCCAGCAAGGCAAGCTCCGTATCTTCGATGTCGGAAAGATGGGAGCGAAGGGACGCTATTTCTTGTTGGAGGTCTGTGAGTTCTTTAGGGAGATTCACAGTGCCGTCGTAGAGACGACCCTCTTCTCGGGATATCTTTTCACGGAGGATGGCAATTTCATCTTCCAGGCCATTTTGTTCACGTTCTAAGGACGCACAGTGTTCGTCTGCCTCAGCGACAGCGGCTTGGGCCGCTCGGTGTGCTGAGTCGTTTTCCAGATCCGCTCGCGTCTCGCTCAGGTTTGTAGTCAATCCTGCGAGGATATCGTCGTGCTGTTGGAGAGAAGCGAGGTCTGCGACCTTAGGCATACGGAGGCTAACCCTATCGGCAAAGAGTAGGACGAGGATGTAGGGCCCGTAAACGGCCGAGGAGCTCTCTCGGCCGGATCTGTTTCGCCATTGCATCCTTATGTTTCACGAGACTCTGAAGAATGCAAACTGGGGTTGCAGATATGGCATGGGGATATGGTGTGGGTACATGCAGGGATATACTGATTTTGGTCTTGAAGGAGGGGCTTTTGGAGCTTCCTGGCCTAACTTTCAACGTTGCTCAGCTACTCTCTGGTGACACGAGTGCCTCTAAGGTCCACCAACTTAAGGCCGAAGGGTCTCTGCTTGGTGGAGAGGTCGAGCTGGTACGGATAGGCTCTGGTGCTTTGGTAAGAGCTTCTCTAGAGATCGCAATAGAAGCAGAGTGTGCGCGGTGCCTTACCCCCCTTGCTCTACCCACACCGATTGAGTTCGATGAGGTCTACGAGCAGCGCTTCGATGTTGGCAGCGGAGTTGAGCTAGGCAACTCCGATATCGATCCAGAGGCGTTTACCATCTCTCGAAGCCACCTGATCGACATTACGGAAGGTGTACGGCAATATTGTGAGGCTTCTGCACCCATGCAGCCGCTCTGCAGCACTAACTGTCAGGGTTTCTGTGGAAGTTGCGGAATAGATCTAAACACAGGTAAATGTGCCTGTGTGTCTGAGGCCAGTGACCCTCGTTGGGCTGCTCTGGCCAAGCTGAAAGAGAGCAAGCTCTGACTCGCGTGCTGGACCGGAATTGACCAACATGAGCGAGAAGGCTGCGAGTTCAATAACTCTTAGGGAGCTGAACGATGGCCCCCCTTCCCAAGCGCAAGTATCCACGTACGCGCCAGCGCAAGCGTCGCGGCCATCATCGCCTGCGCACGCCCCATATCGTGACGTGTACCCAGTGTCGCGCGCCGCGGCTCGCCCACCAGACCTGCCCGGTATGCGGGACATACCGAGGTCGAGAGGTTCTGAGGATGCCGGATCCGAATCTGGAAGGGTAGCTCCCACGTCTTCTACTTCTTTCCTTGCGCTTCGAGAGAGCGTCCAGGACTTACGTGCTTTCGTTTTTCCCGGACAGGGAGCACAGGTAGTGGGCATGGGAAAGGACCTGTACGACGAATTTCCAGCGGCGCGAGAGCTATTCGATCGGGCCGATGAGATTCTAGGGGTGCCCCTCTCGCGCATTTGTTTCCAAGGGCCAGAAGATGAGCTGCAGGAGACACAAAACACGCAGCCAGCCATCGCAGTGACGAGTCTTGCCCTGCTACGAGTTGCCTCGGATCTGAACCCCGACCTGTTGGAGAGGCCTGCCTTCGTGGCAGGGCACTCCCTTGGTGAGTATCCCGCCTTGGTTGCCGCTGGTGCCCTTAGTTTCGATGATGCGATTCTCCTCCTCCGAATGCGGGGAGAGCTGATGGCTGCTGCTGGCAAGGCTCGCCCCGGTACGATGGCTGCAGTGATTGGTCTTGATGTCAGCGAGTGCGAGGATGTGTGTCGTGAGTCTGGTGCCGAGATATGCACCATTAACGCTCCTGGCCAAATTGTGATTGGCGGGTCTCGTGAGTCAGTTGTGCGGGCTCTCGATTATGCTCAGGCCCGGGGTGCAAAAAAGGTTATTCCTCTTAATGTGAGTGGTGCTTTCCATAGCTCCCTCATGAGCTCCGCGGCAGAGGGAATGGTCAATCCCGTGGCAACTACGACATTCAATGAGCTAAGTGTTCCTGTTGTTGGAAACTGTACGGCGACTGCCATCAATGACATAACTGACGTGCGAAACGAGTTGGTGGATCAGGTTCACCGGCCTGTCCAATGGGCGCGCACTGTAGAGTTTTTGGGGGAGCAGGGCGTGGGTACCTTTATTGAGTTCGGCCCAGGGCGAGTTCTGAGCGGTATCATCAAACGTATGCTCCGCGGCTCTACTTGCATCACCGTCAATAGTGCCGAGTCAGTCCGCGTCGAGTTATAGCTATGTCCGAGCTTGAAGGATGCCGAGCTCTGGTAACGGGTGGCTCACGGGGCATTGGCCGTGCGATTTGCCTCGAGCTTGCTCGTGCTGGTGCTAGCGTGGCGGTGAACTACAACGCTAGTGGTGAAGCAGCTCGG
This sequence comes from Dehalococcoidia bacterium UBA6627, assembly GCA_002455955.1. Lineage (GTDB taxonomy): Bacteria > Chloroflexota > Dehalococcoidia > UBA2979 > UBA2979 > UBA6627. The sequence goes on along the minus strand of DKLZ01000062.1, from coordinate 11,647 downwards.
GAAGTAGTTGATGCTATCCAGGCTGAAGGAGGGGTGGCTACTGCTATCTCTGCTGATATTGCTGAAAGTGCTCAGGCGGTAGAGCTCGTCAAAACGGCATCTGCGGAGCTGGGCGGTCTAGATATTCTTGTGAACAATGCCGGCATAACGCGCGATGGACTTCTGATGCGTATGTCAGAGGACGACTGGGATATTGTTCAAGAGACCAACTTACGAGGTGTGTTTGCTGTTACGAAAGCCTCTCTTCGCTCGCTCCTCCGTTCTCCTGCGGGCCGTGTGATCAACGTCAGTAGCGTTATCGGTGTAATGGGTAATGCTGGTCAGGTGAACTATGCGGCCTCAAAAGCCGGCCTCATTGGATTCACCCGCTCACTTGCTCGGGAGGTAGCATCAAGGGGAGTTACTGTGAATGCTATTGCTCCGGGTTTTATCGAAACGGATATAACAGCTCCATTAACAGAGGAACAACGGGATAGTGTTCGAGTTCAGGTTCCGTTAGATCGGTTTGCAGGCCCCGAAGAGGTTGCACCGCTGGTGCGTTTCCTGGCTGGTCCTGGTGCCTCTTACATTACTGGCCAGTGTATTCATGTTGATGGCGGCATGGTGATGGCGTGACCGACCACGTCTTGCGTCGCGCCCGCTGCTTGGTAATTGAGGCCCTCTACGAATCAGAAACTGCTGGTCATGATGCTGAAGTAGCCTTTGATCGCCGTTTAGGAGAAGTATCCGAAGAGGACCAAGAGGTAACCTCTAAAAGGCCATCTGCATATGGTCGGCAGGTCCTTCGAGGTGTCCTTGCTACGCGGGAAAAACTTGACCGACGACTTCAGCCGGTAGCTCCTCGGCACCCCCTTGGAACTCTTCCCGTTGTTGAACGTATCATCTTGAGACTTGCGGTCTGGGAGCTCCTTCACGATAATTCGGTCCCGATCGGAGCTGTTGTTAACGAAGCTGTCGAGCTTGCGCATCGCTATGGTAGCGAGACGTCAGCGGGATTCGTAAACGGTGTGCTGCGGACCTTAGGCAAAGAGATCAGTACAGCTAGAGAACAAGAGCTGTGCGAGCCAACATCAACCCCCCAGGAGACTTAGGTGGCTTCTACCTTTGAGCGTGTCCGAACTATTGTTGTCGAGCAATTGGGCGTCGATGAAAGCGATGTTGTTTCTACAGCTTCCTTCGTTGATGACCTTGAGGCGGATTCCCTTGATTTGGTCGAGCTAATAATGTCGCTGGAGGAAGAATTTTCCGGCGACGTTCAGCTTGAGATCAGTGATGAAGATGCCGAAAAGATCGTCACCGTGCAGGACGCGGTAGACTATCTCCAAGACCACGGCATCGAGGACAGCGACTAAGGTCCCTGTCCCCCGCCGCTCTGGAGCGTCAGCTTTGGAAGTCCTGGGCGTTGGCTACCAGGAAATACTCCTCGTCGCGGTACTCATCGTGATCGTTGTGGGTCCCCGTCGCATGCCCGAGATGGCCTATTACCTTGGGCGGGGAGTCAAGAAGCTCCAGCGCTATGCCAGGGTTGTGAGAGATGAATTTAGTGAGGAGTTCACCTACCTCAATGAGGAGATGGAGGCCGTACGTTCTGATATGCAAGAGGTTCAAATCTCGGTTCGGGAAGTGAGGGAGGAGTTGGCCGAAGTTAAGGGTGAGGTAGAGGAGGTTAGTTCTGAGGCAGCTGGGGAGCTGGGAGAAGTCCGTTCGAGTATTGAAGAACACAGTGGGGGGCTGATTCCTGATAAGCAGGCCCCTGAGGAAGTTGCCAATGGTCAAGATGAAGTGCCAAGTAGTAGTTCATTGGCTAGCACCACTGGTTCGATTGTCAGTGCTGATGTGAATGGAGATGAGCCGCCCAGGGGGGTCCCGGGTCCATCTCATATGCCCGTTGTGGCCGCACCCGAAGCGAAGTCCGTCGCTTCTTCCTCGCAACCTGGCAAGGAAGCCATTGAAGAGGTCGAGGACGAAACGAAACCTGAGAAGCCGCTCGTCTTTTAGCTCAAATGGTCAGCGAGAGTACTTCCGCCAACGCCGATGATGGGCCCGATGGGGCTATAGAGCAGGAGGACGGCTCCGATCTCACGATCATGGAGCACCTCATTGAGCTACGGAATCGCATCGTTATTGCTTCTGCGGCGCTAATTCTTGGGGTGATAGTTGCCCTCTTCTTTACGTGGGACCCCCCGTCTTCTTTGCCAAACACGTTCGATATTCTTCTTGCGCCAGCCCGAGATCGTATCGATGTTGACCTGGACCTCGTACGGGAAGTCACTGCATATGAGGTTCACGAGCAGAATCCCACTCCTGGTGCGATCCCGGCCGAAACAGAATTTCGAGGCGATCGCCCCAAGGGGCTTGGGCTCACTGATGGCCAGATCGAAGATATCTTGCATAAGGTACTGCGCCGGGCGTCCAGTGGGCTGAGCACCCCTGAAGTGCCATACGGGGACCTGATTGATATCGTCACCGTTCAAGATGCGGTTGATTATCTGGGAGGGAAGAGTGAAGAGGACTTCCGTCTTGCATCTTTCTCTCCTACCGACCGTATTTCAGCAATTTTCAAGATCTCTATCTATGCCGGCCTACTCCTGGCGATGCCGATAATCATCTATCAGGCACTTGCTTTTATCGTGCCCGGTCTCAAGTCCAGCGAGAAGCGCACGTTGCTTTTAGGAATTTTGGGTTCAGCTGTTTTCATGCTTGCAGGCATGGCTTTCGCCTATTACGTGGTACTACCTAGAGCCCTCGACTTCCTACTGGGGGTTGCTGCTGAAAACGTCGAAAATGTTACTGGTATCCATGAGTACATCAGCTTCGTCACCCGAATTATTCTCTGGGTTGGGATCGCCTACCAATTGCCTATGGTCCTCGCGATCTCTGCCAGAGTGGGCCTCGTGTCGGCAGGGCAGCTTTTACGGTTTTGGCGATACGCAATTGTCCTGGTCTTTTTGCTTGCTGCGATTGCCACTCCTACCCCGGATCCCCTTACCCAATCGGTAGTGGCAGTACCGCTCTTGGGGCTCTATTTCCTCGGCGTGCTCTTTGCGAAGTTCCTATACAAACCTCGAGGAGAGTCGGAGGAAACTCTCGCATGACGGTGGGCCAGGAATTAGAGCAGCTCCGCTCAGAAGTTCAGGGTTGTTTGCGGTGCACACTAGCTCAAACTCGCACACACGCTGTTCCAGGCGAGGGCCCTCTTAGTGCTGAGGTGATGTTGATTGGAGAGGCGCCTGGTGTGAACGAGGACCGCCAGGGGCTTCCTTTTGTAGGTCAAGCAGGGTCTTTTCTAGAGGAGCTTTTGGCTGAGGCCAAACTCACTCGCGAAGAGGTCTACATTTGCAATGTTCTCAAGTGTCGTCCTCCTGGTAATCGAGATCCACTTCCTTCTGAGATTGAGGCTTGCAGTGATTACCTGAGTGCCCAGATTCGGCTGATAGATCCTCGCATTATCGTTACCTTGGGACGTTTCTCGATGTCTCGCTTCTTTGCTAAGCAAACTATTTCTCGAATACATGGCCAACCCCGCGATGTTAATGGGCGCATCGTCGTTCCCATGTACCATCCGGCAGCTGCCCTGCATCAGCGACGACTACGAGGTGTCATCATCGATGATTTTCGAACTCTGCCCGATCTTTTGGAGCATGTCGGAGCAACTGACGTTGACGAACCCAAATTGTCCACCGAGGCGTCTGGTGTCCAACAGATGAAGCTGTTTGAGTAGCTCTATGACTCAAAACTCGTTGCGTGTAATCCCTCTTGGCGGCCTGGGGGAAATAGGGCGAAATATGATGCTGTTCGAGTATGGCGACGACATCATTGTTGTTGATGTGGGACTCATGTTTCCTGAGGAGGAGATGCTCGGCGTTGACCTTGTTATCCCAGATTTTTCTTACCTAGAAGAGAACAGTGAGAAATTGCGTGGTGTGTTTCTTACCCATGGACATGAGGATCATGTGGGCGCCATTCCGTATTTTTGCCGGGACTTTAGTGTCCCAATTTATGGCACTCGGCTTACTCAGGGCCTAGTCCGCGTAAAGCTTCAGGATCACAAGCTCCCGACGGAGGTATTGCAGGAAGTTCAACCCGGCGAGAGTGTGGAAGCAGGCGCTTTTCAGGTCGAATTCTTTCCGGTTGCTCACAGCATCCCTGATGCGTGCGGTCTCATTATCCGAACTCCTCTTGGGACTGTTGTTCACACAGGTGATTTCAAACTTGACCACACACCAGTTATGGATCAGCACACAGATCTAATGCGACTCGGTCAGATCGGGAGTGAAGGCTGTCTCCTTCTTCTTGCTGATTCCACCTACGCAGAGATAGAGGGCCACACCCCTAGTGAGCAGATTGTGGGTGACTCCCTCCGCAACATCATGGTGAATGCCGAAGGACGTGTTGTGGTCGCAACATTTGCTTCCCTTATTTCAAGGGCGCAGCAAGTGGTGGATGCAGCTGTCTTCACGGGTCGCAAGGTGTTCGTAACGGGCCGTTCAATGATTGATAACGTCGCAATGGCTCGACAACTTGGTTATCTAGAAGCACCTGAGGGCACAATCATCAATGTCGAGGAGATGAGGAAGACTCCCTCGTCCCACTTGGCAATCATTACTACTGGCAGCCAGGGCGAACCCACCAGTGCGCTTACGCGCATGGCTAATGGGACACACCGGCACATTACTATTGCAGAGGGGGATACTGTTGTTCTTTCTGCAACACCGATTCCTGGTAATGAACAGGCTGTCGCCCGTAACGTCGACAACCTTTTTCGACAGGGAGCGAGTGTCCTCTATAACCGTGTTGAAAATGTGCACGTTCGAGGGCATGCCAGTCAGGACGAACTCAAGATCATTCAGAGCATTCTTCAACCTGAATACTTCGTTCCTATCCACGGTGAATATCGTCATTTAGTTACACATGCTCGCCTGGCTGAGCGAGTTGGTGTACCCGCTGGTAATGCTTTTGTCCTCACCGATGGCGATGTGCTTGAAATAGATCAGGAAGAGGCCCGCCTTGCTGGGCGTGTTGATGCCGACTTGGTTTATATCGATGGACTTGGTGTTGGTGATGTTGGCGAAAGCATCTTGCGTGACAGAGCCAGTCTTTCGACTGACGGTGTGGTAATAGCGATTCTCACTGTTGATGCGCAGACAGGGCTTTTGGCCCGTCCCGCCAAGGTTCTTTCTCGGGGATTCGTTGATATAGAGGAAAGTGGCGACCTTTTGGACCGAGCAGCCCGTGTTGCGGAGGAAGTCCTAAAGGGGTGGGAGAAAACCGATCCTATTGGTGCGGTTAATGCCGGCATGAAGGACGCTTTGGGCAAGTTCTTGTACGATGAGACGAGACGACGGCCGATGGTGCTGCCCGTGACGGTCGAGGTGTAGTCGAGAACCTTTGACTAGAGCAGTGCCGGTGGGGAGTTCGTCCGCGTCGGGGTATCGTCCGTATGGCGGCTCGCACGCGAGCCCGGTCTGCGTCCGGGCGTAATCAGGAGAGGCCTCGGTTCGGCCTCCCGGAGTCCCGTGTTTTCCGCGCGCAAATTGTAGTCGTTCTACTTTTGGCGACCGCGGCTGCGGCACTTCCTTGGTTTTTTGACATTGCTGGATTTGCAAAAGATGTTCGCACCTGGTTATTAGAGACCTTTGGTTTTGGGCTTGGTGCTGTGGCATTGGTGTTGGTTGCTTGGGCAATTACCTTATGGCGCCACGAAAACGATGAATGGTTGCGCTTTTGCCGGCGCTGTGCGGGATACGCCTTCCTTGGAGTTTTTACTTGGGGAGCCCTCGGTCTGAATTCTGCTGATTGGTCCGTGGCTGGGGTTCAACTCGGCACAGTTACGCTTGGTGGCAATATTGGTCACGCTATCGTGAGCAATTGGGTGGGCGTACTCGTTTGGCTAGCCTCTGGAATCTTCGCGCTTAGTCTCCTTGCTCCGAGATTTGCCAAATTTGTCGTGCGATATGTGGGTCGCGGTCTCGCTCATGCTTGGGCTGAGCGATGGCCCCACCGTGCCCTCTCGGGGATTTGGAGGGGTTTAAACGAAACGGTCCGTTTGTTCCGTTTCCTCCGTTTCTTCCGTTGGCGCAGAGCTCGTTCGGATGACCCGGTAATAGGTGGAGCTGGTGTCCCCGTCCAATTTGAGCCGGGGCCTATCGTTTTCCGTCCTCGCGTGGCGCCGGGCGCTCCTCACGAGGACGCCGGGATGATGCCTATCCCCGCTACTCCGTTACCTGTAAAGGATGAAACGACAGCAACAAACGAATCCGTAGCCGTTGGTGTAATGGACGAAGAACCTGAACACCCTCCGGAGCCTGATGCTGAGGAGGAGCCGAAACAACTTGCTTTTGAAGATAAAAGTGGTTGGCAGTTACCTCCTATTGAGCTGCTCCAGGAGCCTAAGCTCAGCAGTGACCATAAGCATGACAACGCCGCGCGTGCCCAGCTTATTGTGGACACTCTCGCTAGCTTCGGGGTCGACGCTTCGGTTGTTGAGATTAATGAAGGGCCGTCAGTAACCCAGTTCGGTGTCGAACCAGGTTGGGAGATTCGTTACAAAGACATTCCTGTCAAGGACGGCGATGGTAAGCCAGTGATGGGATCGGATGGCCGTCCAGCCAAGGAGAGAGTCGAAACGGGACGGACCCGCGTACGGGTGAATAAGATCACTGCTCTACAGAGTGATCTCGCCCTTGCCCTGGCTGCACCTAGTCTTCGTATTGAGGCTCCTGTACCGGGCCGGGCCATCGTGGGTATTGAGGTGCCTAACGAGGTTGCTTCCGTAGTAACTCTGCGAACGGTCATGGAGAGCGAGCAGTACCGTGAAACTAGCGGGAGCTCAAAGCTTGCTATTTCTCTGGGAAAGGGGGTTTCGGGGGTTCCCGTCGTTGCGAACCTAGCAAAGATGCCGCATCTCCTAATTGCGGGTGCCACCGGTAGTGGCAAGAGCGTTTGCCTAAATGCCATCGTCACAAACATCATCACCAATGCAACGCCTGATGAAGTGCGTTTCATCATGATCGATCCTAAAAGGGTTGAAATGACTACCTATGGACGCCTTCCCCACCTGGCATTCAGTGAGGTCATTGTCGACCTCGACAAGGTCGTAGGCACGCTTCAAGCAGTGGTCGCTGAGATGGAAGCGCGTTACCGCAAATTCTCTGATGTCGGAGTTCGCAATATTGAGGCCTATAACCGCCATGCCCGGGTGCTCAAGAAACTTCCTTATTGGGTTCTAATCATTGACGAGCTTGCCGATCTAATGATGGTGGCACCCTTTGAAGTGGAGAAGCTGCTGTGTCGTTTGGCACAGTTGGCGCGAGCTACAGGTATTCATCTTGTTGTAGCGACCCAACGGCCCTCGGTAGATGTTGTTACAGGACTTATAAAAGCCAACTTCCCTACCCGGATCGCTTTTGCTGTTACATCGATTACAGATTCGCGGACCATTCTGGACATGGGCGGTGCAGAAAAGCTGCTTGGGCAAGGGGACATGCTGTATCTCCCCACTGATGCGGGAAAACCTAAGCGCATACAGGGGGTCTACGTATCGGATGCTGAAGTTGAACGACTCGTGGAATTCTGGGCCGATGAGCGCTTCCACGCTCTACGCCCCGAAAATTCCGACGGGCTGTTGGAAGAGGCACTTATCTCACAAAATGGGAGCGATGACTTTGAAGTCGAAGAAGATGACCCTCTTCTCGAAGATGCACGTGACCTTGCAGCCCGTCACAAACGTCTATCTCCGTCGCTTCTTCAACGACGGCTAAATGTTGGATTCTTAAAGGCTGAACGATTAATAGTGGCACTTGAACGGGAAGGTGTTGTTGGGCCAAGGCTTGAAGGTGAGTCCCGCGAGGTGCTTGTTGGAACAGCCGCTGGGGAAGACGCTTGATAGACTCAAAGTCATGACCCTTCGTGGCCTCCTTCGTCTTGATGGCCCTGAAGACCCTTCTGAGGAGGAGCGGTTGGAGCGATGCCTTGACTGTGACTCCGACCTAACTGATTCCCAAAGTTATGAGCGTCACCGTATCTGCGGGGCCTGTGGTCACTACTATCATCTGAATGCCCGACAACGCGTTGCCAGCATCCTCGACCCTGTGAGCTTCAGAGAGATGGACCGCAGCGTTACAGCTCTTGACCCCATCCAGTTTCGCGAGCGGCAGTCCTATCGGCACCGCGTGTTGGAAGCTCAGCGCCGCACAGGTCTAGCTGAGGCGGCGCTCACTGGAACCGGCACTCTCTACGGCCGCGAGGTCATGGTTGCTGCGCTGGACTTTAGCTTTCTAGGTGGCTCTATCGGAGTTGCCAGTGGGGAACGCCTAGCCCGGGCCTTTGAGCATGCTGCTAGGCGCGGTATCGCGGTCGTCACTGTGGTTTCAACCTCAGGCGTTCGTATGCGGGAAGGTCTGCTGGCGCTAATGCAGCTTCCTCGCCTTGCGACAGCTCATCAAAAGCTAGCTGAGCGGGGTCTTCCTCATGTGACTCTTCTCACGGACCCATCGACGGGATCTGCATTTGCTGGCCTTGCCAATCTCGCGGATTTCATTATTGCCGAACCGAATGCACTGGTTGGCTATTCAGCACTGCGCAAGATGCGTGAAAAGATGGGGGAGGAACTCCCAGAAGACGCGCATACTTCGGAGGCTCACCTCAGGCGTGGTCTTATTGATGCCATCGTAAAGAGAGAAGATTTGCGACCTTCTCTGGGTCTTCTCGTTGACTTGCTAATGAGCAATTACGAGCTGCGGTCAGTAGGTCGACCAGAGAGTGAACCCAGAGAGTACTCACATCTTGAAGCCTGGACACAGGTGCAGCTTTCGCGGCACGAAAACCGCCCTACTGCACCTGATTTTATCCGCCGAATGACGACAACCTTCATAGAAATCCACGGTGACCGTAGTGGAGAAGATGACTCCTCAGTTAGTGCCGGTATAGGCCTTCTTGGAGGAGAAGCTGTAATGCTTATTGGTCAGAATCGGCTTCAGGGTATCGCTGGTCCGGGTGCTATCGGTCCAGCGGGCTTTCACAAAGCCAGGCGGGCGATTCGTCTGGCCCAAAAGTTTAAGCTTCCCCTCATTACGCTTCTTGATTCGGACGGTGCCAGGCCTGATCTGGTAGCTGAGGAGGATGGCCTAGGAAATGCGATTGCCCGATGTATGCGGGATATGCTTCGTCTTCAGTCCCCGTCTGTAGCTGTGATTACAGGGGAGGGAGCCTCTGAGGCGGCCGTGGCGATGGGGGTTGCCGATCGACTGCTTATGCTCGAGAACGCTGTATATGAAGTTGTTTCTCCTGAGGATGCCGCGCGGCGTCTCTACGGCGAGGCTGCGCATGTGGACGAGGTAGCGGAACGCTTGCGGCTTACCTCCAATGACTGCCTCCGTCTGGGTATCGTCGATACAGTGGTTCCTGAGCCAGGAGATGGTGCTCACACGAATCATGATGAGGCTTCGTTACTGCTTCGTCGCTCAGTTGTGCGAGCGTTAACTGCAATTCAGAGTGAGCGTCCTAGGCGCCGCCTTAATCGTCGTCGCGATCGCTATCGAAACACTGGAAAGACTCACTCATGGGTGTTTGGCCGTATCGAAAGGCGCTTGGCTGATCTTGCTGATAGGTTCATTCACTGGCGTCGTCGCACGGGAGTTAATCCCCGACGTGCTTCCCGACTCGCTGAGACACCCGATGATCCAGAGATAATGCGTTAGCTAAATTAGTTACTTTGGAAAACTTGGAGAATAGCGGTTGACGAAGGGCCTTTAGGCACGCTTTCGCACTGGCTCAACATCAGGTTCTTCCATTGCTCCGGGGAGCACTGTGCGCCTTGCTGGCAATGTGGGTTCCTCGCAAGCCCTGACCAACACGTCATCAACACTGTCGATAATTCCCTGTTCGCGCGCCTCATCGCGAACATAGGCCACGGTGCTTGAAACTACTGCTTCGAAACCTGGCCAATCATGGCAACGAAGCACTCGCAGATGACGAGTTGATTCATTCCATTCGACTATCAATCGAGGGCTTGTCGAAGGGCCCGCGCTGAAGCGGGTGTATCCCCCGAGATACTCTTTTGTTAGATAGAGTCCTTTTGAGGACGGGTCTATCGACGCTCGCTGGAGGGCATCCCAACTCTCGCCAAGGGCGAGAAGCAGTCGGAAGGCGACATCGCCGGTCTCTGCTCGCATCAAGTGCTCCTTGCAACACACCAAGGCAATCGACGCGAGAATGGTCGACACCCCACCACTGCTCAGTTTACCCGCGTGCTCGCTGGCTTGCCATGCCCCTCCTAGATTCGTGTTAGCTACTAGGGTGGTTGGCGATGCGGGACCGAGAGCAAATCGCCTGCTACGATCGGGCCTCCGATGTGGGGCTGTAGCTCAATTGGGAGAGCGTTTGACTGGCAGTCAAAAGGTAGGGGGTTCGAATCCCCCCAGCTCCACCACCTTGGGTTCTGGTATATCTGAGGAGTCTTACTAGTCGGCCTGATTTGCGCTCCCTGGAGTGGGATTGCTTACGGTCTGGAAGTTACCGGTTACGTCTGGGACTCGTGCGTAGCTAGTACCCTCATCGGCTTGCCCCTTCTCCCAGTCCACTTGGGCTACGAGAGTTCCATCGGTTGTCCAGATTCCCAGCTCCTCGTCTCTACCTAGAGCGAAACCGGGCCAGCCATCCTTATCCAGTTCAATTCGAAGGTATCCGCCCGGAGGAAGTAACAAGTCATCAGGAAAGGCTACTCGCTTCTCGGGATCTGAGAGGTCGTCTGCCATGACGAAGTTTGCGAGGGCTAGGTAAGAGTCGGAAGAGTTGTGGAGTTCGAACCAATCCAAGGGTTCCCCCTGGGCAGCGATCTCGTTGATCACGAGACCTAAAAGACTGACCTCTGTACTAGCCTCTGCTTCTTGCGACTGGGCAGGAGGGGGGGCATCTGGGGGATTTCCCCAGGAGGCGGAAAAGGTGCCTGAGATGGTCCCCCCCCCGCTCGTACTCGCCTCTACCAGCTGAAGCTGGCCTTCTCTGAAGGGAATAAAGTCGGTGGGTGTTGGGCTCTCAACAGGAATCCACCATACGCCTCCAGCGATCTGGTCCCTGCCGAAGATAAGTGTGGTGCCGTCGGTTAGGTCAGCAATAGGCAGGACAAGGCTGAACCCTGATACGGAATAGTCCTCCTCCATGCTGAGGAAAACGATGGTGGCGGCTTTGATATTTGGGAGAAGGGCCTGCTCCTCTTTGTCTGCATATCCGGCAAGTACTCCCAGGGTTAGTTGGTCGGGATTTATCTCTTCTCCGTCTATCTCAAGAAAGGAAACCTTTCCTTGTTCGAACACGTTCTCATTCTCGACACTTTCCCAGTTGGTCTCGAAATGAACTGTTAACGTGCCGTACTCATCTTCCGAGATGTCTTCTGCTTCGCGCTGCTCTGGTTGGAACTCGGGGGTTGGCCACGCTGGGGGAACCGGCATGAGGTCTTCCAGGATCTCGGCTCGTCGCTTCAGAATGAACTGACGCACTCGTTCGGCATCAACAGCGGCTCCTGCTTTGTTTTTGGGTAGAGCATGCTGCTGGACGACGGCTGCTAGTGCGTCAACACTCCTGAGTAACTCGTCTTCGTCCCAGACTGTATCTAGAAGCTGCTTCATCCGACTGACGTACATGTCTCGCC
>DKLZ01000034.1:28039-60946 GCA_002455955.1 Dehalococcoidia bacterium UBA6627 | reverse complement strand
TTTGGAGCGGTGGCGGGCCTTGCCCTGATCGGTTCGACGAGCCCTGCTGTGGGAGGGGCTCCGGAGGAGGACGACACCGTTCCTACCTTCAGCCGGCACATCGCCCCCATTCTCCAGCGCTCGTGTCAACAGTGCCATCAGCCGACCGGGATAGGCCCGATGTCGCTTCTCACCTATCGCGAGACACGGCCGTGGGCCAGGAGCATTAAGGAGCGGGTGGAGCGACGTCTCATGCCGCCTTGGCACTTAGATACGACGGTGGGTATTCAGGATTTCAAGAATGATATTTCGTTAACTGAGACCGAAATCGATACCATCGTTCGATGGGTTGAGGCCGGTGCTCCGGAAGGCAACTCGGCCGACCTGCCTCATGCGCTCGAATTTCCACCCGCAGACCAGTGGGAGCTACAGGCAATTCTCGGACGCCCACCCGATTTCATCGTTCAATCCACCCCATACAAGGTTGTGGCGAATGGTCAGGATCAATGGTGGGAGCCCCGGCTCGACTTCGATGGCTTCGGGACGCACCGATATATCCGCGGTGCCGAGCTTAAACCCTCGTACCCACTCGGAATCAAGGTTGCCCATCACGGACACGCCTCTTTGCGATGGGAGGACGACGCGGAGAGTGACGATGGGCAGAGTGTGTCGCGAGAGCGCCGACGATCCGTACGTTTGATCGGAATGGGGGTTGGTAAGCGATGGGATCTGCTCCCGGATGGAGTGGGGAAGCTGCTGCCAGAGGGCCCGGCTGAACTGCGGTTTAGCCTGCACTATTTTCCGGTTGGCGAAGAAGTAACGGATGTTGTTGAAGTGGGCGTGTGGCTCTATCCCGAGGGCGAGGAGCCGCTCAAAGTGACGGGTGGCGAGCAGCAGTTTTACGTCGATGGGGTACATCGCGAGCGGCTCAGAGCGAGTGACCTTATTATTCCGCCACACGGCTATCTGGTGCTCGAGGACCAGTACGTCATGGAACAGCCGGCACTCATCCAAAGCTTTCGGCCGCACATGCACATGCGGGGTACGGAAATGTCAATGACCGCGCTCTATCCAGATGGACGCCGCGAGTTGTTGAGCAACGTCAATCGATACGACCACAACTGGCAGATTGCCTATATCTACGATGACGACGCACAGCCTTTGTTGCCTCGTGGTACCGTGGTGTTCCTGCGCGCCAAGTTCGACAACACTTCAGCCAACCGTATCAACCCGGATCCGGACCAGTGGGTTGTGTTCGGCGCTAGGGGTGCAGATGAAATGTCGCACGCGTGGATCGGTATTACGTATCTAGAGGACACGGAGTTCGAGGAACTCTCCGCTGCTCGTGAGGCAAAAAGGCAGGCTGATGCTAGTGACTCACAGTAGGATGTCAGGGTTCGGCGACAAGAGAACCTGGGTCTGAGGGGCAACCATGAAGAGAGTAGTCTGTGGTGTGAGCGTGGTCGTGGCGGCATTTTGGCTGGGGCGTTTGTCGGCGCAGGATATTGAGCCGTCTTGCCCCAGCTGCCCGTCCACCTATATTTCCGTTGAGGAGGTCGAACAGTATGCGACGGTAGGGCGAGAACAGAGTCGCGTCGACCAGCAGGTGCGGTCTATTGATATCGGCGAGGCCAATGTTCAGGTGGCAGTGGGGCACCGCGGTGCGCTGGACGGGCCACGGCAGAATTCGGTTGCGTCACATGAGTTGGTGACGGAGGTCTACGTTGTGCTGAGCGGTTCAGGTACGAATCGGACCGGTCCGACTCTGGTCGGGCGTCAAGCACGACCGTCCGACAACTACGCCGTGCAGTTTCTCAACGGTCCTGGAAGTAACTCGGCTGACATCGAGGATGCCGCTACCCATGAGCTGAAGGCAGGCGACGTGCTCGTAATCCCGGCTGGCACGGGGCATCAGTTCACCAAGATCGACGACCACATTACTTATCTCATGGTTCGGGTCGACCCGAATAAGGTCGTGCCTCTTATGGATGAAGAGGCTGCGCATACGTATCTTGATGAACGGCAGTAGCGGGTCAGTGTCGGATGAGAAGAAGGCCATCAGGCGATGACCTTCTTCAGTGATTACACTATTCGAACCACGGCGTATGTGGACGGCTAAGGACCACTGCGTCATAGACATTCGACCCAGTGCACTGGGTAAATTTTCGCTGGTGCTCGCTTCGGGCGCGCCAGCCGCCCGTAGCCCAGTAATGGTGTGACGAAGCCAGGGCTGTCCAGTCCGGATAAACCATAACCTGCGCAAAGTCCCCCAAGCGGTTCCCGGTCCTGACCCCAAAATTGGGAAACATCACAGAGTACGCGGCACGTACGTTGGCATCATTCAATCTGTGAGCGAACGCGTTCCGTTCGGCCGCGAGTGCCTCCGCGCTCACACCATCCCCGAATGGTGCACCAGTTTAAGGATACAAACGCCTGGTTGTCGTCTTGCAGAATTGCTTCACTGACATATGCCTGATCACTGCCGTTCAGCGACGTCTGACATGAAACGACCTCACGGAAGGCCGCATTGGTATCTTGCCCATTGTTGTCGTGCCACTCTTGATATTCTGCGAGTTGGTCCAAAGCAAATTAATCGAAGAAGAGTACGTCGTATGGAACATTGCTATATCGTGGGGTTAACTGGGTCGAGAAGCCATTGTATGGGCCCTCTGCTACTGCAGCTGACCATGTTGCGTTGACGGCGTCCACGTCAGCCATCGTTTTGCCAGGGTTGAGTGTGCAGAGATAGGTTTCGACGGCGACCGGACGTACCGGATCGACGACCCCAGGGGTTTGAGCTAAGGCAATATTGACGGCGCTAGCTGTCATCAGGATTGCCAAGCCACAGGTTGTTTTTCGCATCAAGTCTCCTTGCTGGAATACAGGGTCACGTTGGATGCTCACCGAACCATTGAGGTCGTGAAAGCATCTGTTGGAATATTGAAGCTGCCGACAGTAAAAAAAATTGTCGACATTTGTCGCCTTTCGAGATAACTGCGCACCCTCAGTGAGTCACCGCGTTAACGTCTCAGTCTGCGTTTCGTGGGTGGGATTGCCCACGGAGGGCTTCCCCTCTTACCCCTCGCCCCGAGTCACCCAAATCTGGATTCAGATCCAGCAGTGCCTGTGTGCATTGAACCTCCTACCCGTCAGCGGTAGCTACACCAACAGCGATATGACCGAATTTGAGGACCTACTGGCTCTGGCGAAAGCCGGTGATGCCGAGGCCCAGTGCAACCCCGGGATCATGTATGCCAACGGCCGTTGGGTTAGGCCGAACCAGGTCGAGGCGAGTTAGTGTGTCAGATGAGTGCAAGGGAAGACAGCTGAGTTGGAGATCACCTGTCTTTATGGGTGAGATGTGGTGCCGAGGGGCAGAATCGAACTGCCGACACCGCGATTTTCAGTCGCGTGCTCTACCGACTGAGCTACCTCGGCTTGATGGACTAGCCTAGCGGACGGTCAGGTGAGGGCAAGCGATCAAGCAATAACAGCTTCAGAAGATAACGTAACTTCAGAAGCAATTGAGTCACGCTCACCATCACATCAGATAGTCCGTCTTCCCCAGATTAGCAGTCGTTTGAACGGATAAAAACAGGGGTGGTGGTCTCCAAGCTGTTCGATCAAACGAAGCTCGTAAGCTTCGATGAATTCAGAATACGTCTCGGAACTCAAACGTTCTCGGTAAGGAGTGAGTAAAGATCCTTGTACCCAGTCACTGATCGAACGAGTCTCTGGTAGCACGTGACCGTAGACTTGAACACTAATTTGCTGAATCGTAAAACCCGATTCATGAAGCATCGCTGCATACCATTCAGGAGATTGAACAGTGTCTTTCCGTTCGTATCCATCCAGTGATGCAGCAAAACGAGGATCAGTTCCGAGTTGACGAGCGATCAAGTGGGACGGATTATCAACATTAACCGGCATTTGGATCGCGATCTGACCAGTCGGTGCTACGAGTTCCAAAATGCGAGGAATCAAGGTGCCATGATCGGGAAGCCACTGTAGAGCAGCATTAGACCAGACAAGTGGCCAGACGCCATTCGGCTGACCATCAATAAATGCTTCTATCTCGGCATGCTCGAAGCGGACACCATCCCCAGCATGGACAGCAGCACGATTAATCATTGCCTCCGACCGGTCGATCCCAACTGTTTCATCTGCACTTAACTTGCGGTGCAACCAGGCGGTGAGTTCACCGGTCCCTGAACCAAGATCAAGCACTGAAAGTGCCTCTTCCTGTTCCACTAGTGCCGCGAGATCGCGAAATGGTTGACTTCGTTCTGTCTCGAACTGACCATATCGATCGGGATCCCATCCCTGACCCTGAGAGCTACTCACAAAATTACTTCCATCACTCCTGCTTGGGAATGTCTTGCTGCCACCGATCGTTCATCTTCATCTTACGCGATATTTTTCGTGCCTTAACTGCCCAGTGATTTCTGTATATCTATGTACGACATATCTATGTACGACCAAACGCACGCGCCAAAGCCTTCGCATTTATGTGAAGTACTGTCGGGCGTCCATGCGGACAATTCTGTGGAGTTTTGGCGTTCTCGAGTGCAGCCAGTAGTGCCTTTTGTTCGCTAGTAGCTAACACATCTCCAGCGCGAACAGCAGCATGGCAGGCCAACGATGCGGCAACCCGATCAGGGCCAGTGATTCGATCGTCAGATTCCACCACGTCAAGCTGATCACGAAATGTACGCTCCGCATCAAATGCTCTACCACGTCGAATCGAATCGCCATGCAATGTCTGAGGTACTGCGCGGAGTATTACTGCATTGCCATCGATGGATTCGAATGACCAACCCACCGATACAAAATCTTCACTGAGTGCACTAGCAAGCGTTGCCTTAGCCGGACTTAGTTCAATAAGCACTGGTTCGAGCAAAGGCTGCGAGTATCCATTGGCAGCAGTAGCATCACGTTGTGCTTCGATTCGCTCATAGAGAATTCGCTCGTGCGCAGCATGCTGGTCAATGAGATAAAACCCATCCGGTGCTTCGCCTATTAGATAAGTACCACCAATTTGACCTAGCAATCGCAACGCAGGAAGACCTTCCCGCAGTGAGAGTGCAAAGGTTTCCGAATCAAAGTTCTGATTAAGTTCAGGCGTGGGATGTGATGCCCCCTGGACAGCCTCAAGTATGTGCCTGCCGCTCGTGGACTTCGACGCAGAAGGTTTCGTAGTCTGTCTTAGCTCATTCAAGCCCAACCAGTCTGCATTCGGAGTTGGGATAGTCGGTGATGCGGCAAGTACTGCAAGCACTGCGCGCCGGACAACTGCAAACACAAAACGTTCATTCCTGAACCGCAGCTCAGTCTTCGCCGGATGGATGTTGATATCAACTTGCTCGCCAGGCAACGTGATCTCAAGAATTGCGACAGGATGGCGTCCGGCCGCTATCAGTCCGCGATAGCCTTGTTCAATCGCTACCAACAGAGCCGGCGATTTGATTGGGCGCCCATTCACAATGAGGTGCATATAACGTCGGTTTCCTCGATGCAGCGAGGCTGGCCCAATCAAACCATCGATCCGAATCATCGGTACAAGTTCACTTGAGTGAGTTATATCTGAATCATGATCAGGGCTATCCCTATCATCTTCACCGACATCAACCTTCAGATCGGAAACCGGATGGTGAGGTAATCGTTCATCAAGTGAGAGTGTCAAAAGCTCTTGAGCAACTTCGCGACTATGCACTGCCTGCACGGCGTCACGAAGATCTCCACCACCAGGTGCACTAAGTAGCTCGCGGCCATCGCTCTCGAAGCGAAATGCAACCATCGGGTAAGCGAGCGCACTATCGATAATTACCTGTGCAATTGCCTGAGTCTCGGATTTTGCGGTGCGTAAAAAGCGTAGCCGAGCCGGAAATGAAACAAACAACTGACGAACATCCACCGTAGTACCCGGTGCAGCGGCTGCAGCACGCACACGCCTGACTTGGCCGTCATGCACTTTAGCTTCAACTGCTGCTTCATCATCTTGAGTGCGCGTTGTTATGTCGACCTCTGACACCGCTGCAATCGAAGCTAACGCTTCCCCTCGGAAACCAAGCGTCGTTAGAGATGCTAAATCCTCTGCCTGCCTAAGCTTCGAGGTCGCGTGACGCTCAAATGCATCGGTAATCTGATCGGACGGTATACCAATACCGTCATCACGAACTCGTATACGGTCGATACCACCATTCTCAATCAGCACCTCTATCCTTGTCGCACGAGCATCGATCGCATTTTCAAGCAATTCCTTTGCCACGTTCGCGGGGCGCCCGATCACTTCCCCGGCGGCAATTTGAGCTGCAATCGCTGGTGGCAGCACTGCTATACGACTATCAGGAGCTGTTACCACCTGGGAATCGCTTTCGCCCTCGGAAAGAATTCTTCGGTACCACCGTCCTTGTTCTCGAAGTAACAAACTTCCCGGATATCGCTCATCAGACAGAACACATTGCTACTCCTCTATGCCCAGCTGGCTACGGGCTGAAGAACGTAATTCATAGAGCTCCTGAAGAGATTCGAGTGGGGTCATTGAATCGAGCTCAATATCAGCTATAGCTCTTAGTAAAGGTTCAGTCTGAGACATCTTAATCGCCACTTCATTCCCCATAATTTCTTGATCGCTCTCAGTTAAGCTCCTCGACCGCACTGACCTCGTCTCGAGATGGTCCAGTAATTCCCGGGCACGACTCACTACAGACGGTGGCAGTCCTGCTAACCCTGCTACATGCACTCCATAAGAACGATCAGCACCGCCATCAACGATTCGGTACAGGAACACTACTTCATCAGAGATTTCGCTAACTGCTACAGAGCGGTTCATCACGCGTGGTAAAGTTGCCGATAATGTAGTCAGTTCGTGGTAGTGGGTAGCGAATAGGGTCAACGGAGTACCATCTGGTCGATCGTGCAGATATTCAACCACCGCCTGCGCAATCGCCAATCCATCATCAGTTGCAGTTCCTCGCCCTACCTCGTCAAGAATCACTAGTGAACACTCAGTCGCTCGATGCAAAATCGTAGCTGTTTCAACCATCTCGACCATGAATGTCGACTGACCCGCAGCTAAATCATCCTGAGCTCCCACGCGAGAGAAGATTCGGTCAATTACTGGCACTCGTGCTCGGCGTGCTGGAACGAAGCTTCCACACTGCGCAAGCAGCACGATTAACGCGGTCTGGCGCAGGTAAGTTGACTTTCCACCCATATTTGGCCCAGTCAGAAGTACGATCTCTGCTCCAGAATCAAGAGCGGTACCATTCGGAACAAATTCCCCAGAAGGCAACTCACGCTCAACCACGGGGTGACGACCATCCTCGATCAGTAGCTCGCCAGCTGATGCTAATTCTGGTCGCACATAGTCACGATCAACTGCGATCTCGGCCAATGTAGCTGCCACATCGAGAGACGCGATTAAGCCTGCAGCATGCAGAATCTCCGGTCCTACTTCAGCTAATTCTTCACGAATTCTGGTTATTACATCTCGTTCGGCCGCTAACAAGTCTTCCTTGGCCGTGAGAATTTCATCTTCGAGTTTTGTCAACGGGGTGAAACGGAAGCGCTGTGAAGCAGTCAGGGTTTGTCGAGGTTCGTAGTCATCAGGCGCGCGATCGGCCTGCGCTTTCGGTAATTCTAGGTAATAACCAAACACGCGGTGGTATCCGACTTTAACGTTGAGACCACTACGTTCACGCTCGGCAAGCTCTAGTTCCGTAAGTCTGCCCCGGGCTCCCGAGGCAAGATCGCGAAGTCGATCCACCTTATGGTCGAAGCCAGTCCGAACAGTGTCACCATCCGCTGGATCAATCGGTGGATCTTCGTTCAATGCACTAGTGACTGTGATAGCAACTTCAGCAGCCAATGCCATTGATTCTACTGAGGAGCACGGACCAGTTAACTTTGGAAGCATCTCTCCACCCGAAGAAATATCGTCGAGCAAAGCAGCTACTGATTCTCCTGCTTTAAGCGCAGTTTTCACAGCGACCGGTAATCGCCCTAGTGCGCCAGCGAGTTGAACAAGATGACGTGCATGAGCAGTCCCCGACCTGACACGCCCCACCAAACGTTCAATGTCAGGTAGGCCTCTAAGAGCCTCGCGCAATTCGTGACGCACCCCTCCGGCATCGACAAATGCTGTGACTGCATCGAGTCTATTCTCAATGCGTTCGGGTTCTCGTAACGGTCTACCGATTCGAGTACGTAGTAATCGTGCGCCCATTGCTGTTCTTGTCTCGTCAAGAACAGTTATTAGAGCACCTGTCTGACCGATCCCTGTCTCAGGTGAAGAGTCGTTAGCTGGCGAAAACAATTCGAGATTGCGTCTTGTCTGACTGTCGAGAAAGACAAACTCATCTCCCCTAGCAACACGCGGCGGCCGAAGATTGTCTAGCGCACCAGGCCATGTCTCAGCGAGGTAGCTTAATAGGGCACCCGCTGGACCAATCGCGTCTTCGAATCCACCAAGTTCATAGCCATCAAGTGTTGCGACCTTGAATTGTTCACAGAGCTTTTCCCGCGCACCTGTGACGTTAAAATTATTTAAGGTGCGATGGGTTAGCAGGACGTCTGTAGGGAATCCCTCCCAAATCGGAGCACCAGAATCTGTCTCAGGTAACAGGACTTCGCGAGGCTGAAGCCTCGACAGTTCACCACCAAGTTCGTTGGAGACAATCAGTTGAAGTTCGAGTTCTCCTGTTGTCACATCGCAAGCTGCCAGTGCCCATTGTTGCGGACCATCATGCTGTTGCTGAGTAGGAGCGAGGGCAACCAGCCAGCTATGTACATCCGGTACAAGCGCACTACTCTCAACCGTACCTGGTGTAACAACGCGCACAATCTGGCGTTCAACAAGCCCTTGACCAGGCTCACTGACTTGTTCCGCGATCGCTACTCGAAATCCAGACGCAACAAGACGCTCAAGCGCTCGATCGAGTTGGTGATGCGGCACTCCTGCAAGTGGGACCCGACCCTCATCTTTCCCCATTGGTCGCGAAGTCAGCGCGATCCCGAGCTCTCTGGCACAAATCGCGGCATCTTCATCAAAGCACTCATAGAAATCGCCCATGCGAAAAAGTAAGATCGCATCCGCCTGCTGTGACTTAAGGGCTAGGTACTGACGCCGAACAGGAGTGAGCTTAGGTGACCCTAACTTGAGGCTTTCGCTCGGGGCGATCTTTCCCGTTGAACGGCCAGCAGAATCAGACCTTCCCTGCGAAAGTGCCATGGCATCGATTGTTTCAGGCGTCTTGCTCCGCGCTCCGCGCTCCGCAAGCTCTGCCTTGCCCTGTAGTTCCGTCAGGAGCGCATCCTCCGTGGGGAGAGGAGCCGTCACGCCGGGGCTCCCTAGCGTACGCCTGAAATGGCATCATCCTCAACGTAATCGCACATTTTCTCGTGTCTAGCAGAAACGCTCTCTTGAGCACTCGTACACTCCTGACATTGGTTCAGAATCCATTCCGTTACGGCACTTCGTGGGTTCGCAACCGAGCCTTTGATCGGCACGGTTCAGCCCAGGGGCGATGTTTGGGTTGTAGTTGGGTGATGCGGCCAGCCAACTCCTCGGCCACGACGATAACCTCGCCAATTGACACAACTGACGTGGGGCTCGAGACATGGTCGGCAACTAACGCTGTGCTCACGGAAGTTGAGGATTGACCTAAACCACACCAGGCAGTCACACGACCTGGCAATTCGGCAGCACGCTCCGGTGTGAGATCTTCATACAAGGAAGCCATGTCGCGAGAGAACTCGGCGACAATGAGCCAACCACTGTTGGTGAACGTGAGGTCGGTGACCGCAGTGAGACCATCCAGTACGACACTGATCTCGCCATCGTCCAGAGCATCACCATCATCGTTGACGTCATCGATCCGGTAGATCGCAGCCGTTCCAACTGCATAGGGAGCGCCAGCGAGCGTGGCGAGGTACAAAGCGCCATCCGGACCGGCTGCGAGACCAGTGGGTACAGCGTCTGCAGTCTGAGTTCCAACCGCACCAGGAACAAGAATCTCTGCGACACGAGCGTATGGCTTGACCTCACCGTTGGACTGAACGCGGAAGACAGCATTCGCACCTGCGTCACTCACGAAGACATCTCCGTCGAGCACAACCAAATCGTAGGGGTTCACAAGTCCATCTTGCAGGAGTTCTTCTCTAGCATTGGTGAGCGGAACACTAGTGCCGTCAGGTGACAGACGGTAAACACGCCGAAACCGGTCACCGCGGAACTCGCCAACAACGTAAATGATGTCACTGCCATCGAGAGCAAGACCGGAAACTCCCACAATCATGTCAGCACCAGGGCCACCATCCCAGGTCACTGGCAACCCATCCGCTACGGTATAGGGAGTCTCACCCGCTGTGACGGCAAGTATCCGGCCGTTCCCAGCATCGGCGACGAGCAGTGTCAGGTCGGCTGTAACCGCCAGTCCTCTTGGGTGGTGCAACTCTTTGACGTCGAGCGTAGATCCCGAATTGCACGCGACCAGAAATAGTAACCATATTGCCAACTTAAGCAGATTCGAACGGTGCAACATCAGCACTGCAGAATGAGTGAAACTCACAGCTCACTCCCAATAGGTGACCAGATTTTGCACTGATATCCGTTCCGCTCGTCAGTACGATGATCAGAGCGAAAGTTGAGTTTACAAGTCGAGCCCCGTATTCTCCCGTCGATGTCCACCATACGGCTCCGGAATGTGAGCAAGGTTTTCGGGGACGACTCACACAAAGCCCGTGCACTCCTACAGGAGGGCAGATCTCGAGACGAAATTCTCGCTGAAACCGGCTATGTAGTTGCTGTTCGCGATGTGAATCTTGATATTGAGGACGGAGAAATCTTCGTCGTCATGGGGCTCTCTGGCTCCGGAAAATCCACTCTCATTCGATGCATCAATCGTCTCCATCCGGTAACAACCGGAGAAGTGTTGATTGATGGCGAAGATATCGTCTCAGCATCCACAGATCGCTTGCGTGAATTGCGTCGTAGCAAGCTGGCGATGGTATTTCAGCATTTCGGCCTGTTTCCGCACCGAACTGTTCAAGAAAACGTTGAATACGGTTTGAAAATGCAGAAGATGGACGTCGACGAACGCCGTGCTCGCTCAGAAACCGCGCTTGAACAAGTAGGCCTTGAGGGCTGGGGTAATCGTCGCCCTGGAGATCTCAGCGGTGGTATGCAGCAGCGCGTCGGACTCGCGCGGGCCTTAGCGACCGACGCGGACGTGCTTCTGATGGACGAAGCCTTCAGCGCGCTCGACCCACTGATCCGACGGGAGATGCAGGACGACCTGCTCACGCTGCAGCGAGATCTTGGCAAGACTATCGTCTTCATTACCCACGATCTCAACGAAGCACTGAAGTTGGGCGACCACACGGCGATCATGAGGGACGGTCAGGTGGTTCAGGTTGGTACCGCCGACGAGATCGTATCTCAGCCATCGACCGAGTACGTGCTCGAATTCACCCGCGACGTTGATCGCTCACGGGTACTCACGGTGGGATCGATCATGCGGCAGCCGGATACTTTGGTGCAGGGTCGCGACACCGTGCGAACCGCTTCTGCGAGGATGCGCGCATCGGATTCGGACTACATGGTGCTGGTGGATTCGAATCGCCAGCCCTTGGGACTTGTGCTTGAAGAGTATGTCGGCCCTGCAATACAGCGTGGAGTCAACGATCTGGGTGACGTGGTCAGTGACTCATTCGTTTCCTGCTCAACTGATGACCTCTTAATCGACACCTATGACTCCGTGATCGAGAGGCAGTGCATCGTGGCGATAGACGAGCATGGACAACTAGCAGGAGTTGCCGAACATCTAGACATCTTGAGTAGTCTCGCTCCCGCGACGGAGATCACGCCAGCCGTCTCCAGATCATCGCACCCAGCGAATGCGCATGCTTCAACTGAAGCAGGTGCGGAACAGACGCTACCCGCTGAAAGCACGAGGTAGCGGTGCTAGATATATTCGGACACAAAACGATCCCACTCGAAGATTGGGCAGAAGACTTCACCTTCTGGCTTGTCCGCGAGTACCGACCATTCTTCCAAGGAGTGAAGTGGCCGGTCGAGCAGCTGTTGGAAAACATTCAAGACTTCCTGTTGTGGCTTCCCGACTGGGTAGTGATCCTAATTCTGGTGCTGATTGCGTTCAGAGTTGCAGGTCGGAACGTAGCGATATTCACAGCGCTCTCGATGATGGTCATCGGCTTTCTCGGGCTGTGGAACGAAGCGATGGTCAGTTTGGCTATGGTTGCAAGTGCTGTGCTGATCTGCGCCCTGATTGGCATCCCACTGGGGATTCTGACAGCTAGGTCAAATTGGGCAGATCAACTCGTGCGTCCGTTGCTCGACGCGATGCAAACCACACCTTCGTTTGTCTACCTCGTACCAGTGGTCATGTTATTCAGCACCGGCACGGTTGCCGGGGTGATCGCGACGCTTGTCTTCGCTATGCCACCGATCGTGCGATTGACGAACCTCGGAATTCGGGGCGTGAGCCCGGAGGCAGTTGAGGCAGCTTATGCTTTCGGCGCGGAACCTCGTCAGGTCCTCATCGACGTCCAAATCCCTCTCGCCCTTAGGACAATTATGGCGGGGCTGAACCAGACCCTAATGATGGCAATGTCGATGATCGTAATTGCTTCAATCATCGGTGCGGGCGGCCTCGGACAACCGGTGCGTCAGGGGATTAATAACCTCCAACCCGGGCTTGCAGTGATCGGCGGCGTTTCCGTGGTACTGCTCGCGATGGTGCTCGACCGCATTACACAGGCTCTCGCTACGACCGATTCTTAGCTGCATTAAGTTTCTAGGACTAGATCAACGACATCCAAATGTATATAACAAGGTAGAAGGACAGGAGACACTTATCTACTTCACACCATTCAAGCGCTGGACTGGCTTGCTCGCTGTAGTTCTCGCATCCGCTCTGGTATTCGCAGCATGTTCCGACGACGATGCTGACTCAAGCGAACCTGGTGCAGGTGTAACGATTCAACCAGCTCGTGCGACGTGGAATACAGGCTATTTCCAAGAAGCGTTGTACTCGCGAGCGCTAGAGGAGCTCGGATACACCGTCGAAGACTTCCAAGAGCTGGATAATCCAATCTTCTATCAGAGCGTTGCTCTCGGTGACGTGGACTTCTGGGCGAATGGATGGTTCCCCATTCACGACCAGTATCGCGATCTGTTCTCAGCGGGTGCCTCTCTGGCAGGAACCGTCGTGGCCGGCGGCGCACTGCAGGGCTACCTAATAGACAAAGCTGGAGCCGACGAGTTCGGTATTACGAGCCTCGCTGACTTCAAGCGCCCTGAGGTAGCCAAAGCCTACGATCATGATGGCAATGGCAAGGCCAACCTGACTGCCTGTCCAGAAGGCTGGGGCTGTAACACAATCATCGGTCACCATCTCGATGACTTCGGTCTGCGCGACCACATCGATGAAGGTACTGCAGGTTACAATGTCCAGATGGCTGACACGATCGCGCGCTTCGACGCGGGCGAGCACGTGATGTTCTACACATGGACACCGAACTGGACGGTTAACCAGCTCGCCCCTGGCGAAGATGTGGTCTGGATCAACGTCCCTGCTGCATCACACCCCGAGGGATTGAGCGAAGCCGCCTTGACGGCAACTGGCATCCCTGGAGCTGTTTCTGATCCGTTGCTGATGGGTTTCGCCTCCAGCGACATCAAGGTCGTCGCGAACAACGATATGTTGGCCGACAACCCTGCGGTCGCAGCTCTCTTTGAGGCGATGAAACTGTCGCTGGCAGACATCGCAGCTCAGAACGACCTCATGAACGCCGGCGAGGATTCGCAGGAGGACATCGAGCGTCATGTTGATGACTGGATAGCCGCAAATCAAGCGACCTGGGACGAATGGCTCCAGACCGCACGGGATGCTGCTTAGCGAATGACGTTGTTGCTGACAGCATAAGTACGAAGCAAACCGGCGTGAGGGATCAACATCCCTCACGCCGGTTTGCTTTTAACGCACCTATGCAATGACATTCGAGACAAGGCGGCATCTATAGAGCACAATCAGAAGAACCCAGCATGCGATGTTGTGATCTGGAAAAATAGATCGCGCGTTGATTGACTGCTGTGAAAAGCAAGCCGGGGTGGCGGAAGGGCAGACGCAGCGAGCTTAAAACTCGCCGCCTTCGGGCGTGTGGGTTCGAATCCCACCCCCGGCACCAACAATCACGACTGAAGAAAATCAAGAGATACCTCGACACCACTTCACAGATTGAACACCAAGACAGCAACAGCGAGGTATCATCACTCATATCGAATTGCGGTGACTACCAGCGCCCATTCCCTCGAGAGGAATATCACCGATGACTACAGTTGAACGTCCGCTGACCGTAATCGGAACGAACCCAGTCCGCCCCGATGGGGTGGAGAAGGTAATCGGCAGCGCCATCTACGGTGCTGACGTGAGACTGCAAGACATGCTCCATGGCCGCGTAAAGCGCAGTCCATACG
Organism: Dehalococcoidia bacterium UBA6627; assembly: GCA_002455955.1. Classification (GTDB taxonomy): domain Bacteria; phylum Chloroflexota; class Dehalococcoidia; order UBA2979; family UBA2979; genus UBA6627. The sequence goes on along the minus strand of DKLZ01000034.1, from coordinate 46,467 downwards.
GACACGCGATCATCAAGCGAATTGATGCCTCGAAAGCTCTAGCACTGCCTGGCGTATCTGCAGTGATCACTTTTGAAGACTTTCCAGCACCGACCGATCCAGTGATGCAAACGATTCGCGGCCCTATGCCGGCACTTTGGGACGTTGAGAGATTGATGGCACGGCGAAAGGTGCTCTTCAAAGGGCAACCGGTAGCAGCAGTCTGTGCTACTGATCCGCATCTCGCAGAGGATGCTCTCGAGCTAATCGAAGTAGACTACGAGGTACTACCCGCCGTAGTCAGCCTTGACGATGCTCTTGCCCCCGATGCACCGATCCTTCATGACGACGGCCTTGACGGCTTAATTGACGATCTATTTCAACCTATTGACGGCAAGCCTTCTAACGTCGCACGCACTATAGAGATGGGCTTTGGAGATCTCGAGGAAGGCTTTACTTCTTCAGATATTGTGATTGAGCGAGTCTACGAAACAGGTATGTCACATCAGGGTTACATAGAACCGCACAATGGCACTGCTGTATGGAATAAGGACGGCAAACTGACTATCTGGACCAGTACGCAAGGAGCTTTCGGACACCGTCAGAACATCGCTCGAATACTCGATATCCCTCTCGGGCATGTTCGAGTGATCCCAACCGAAATCGGAGGGGGTTTTGGTGCGAAAAATGTCGTCTACCTCGAACCATTAGCTGCCTTACTGGCGAAGAAGGGTGGTAAGCCTGTCCAAATCACAATGAATCGCGCTGAGGTGCTCGAGGCAACTGGCCCAACTTCAGGAGCCCGTACCTTTATCAAACTTGGCGCTAAGCGTGACGGTACGCTCGTCGCTGCTGACATCCGGCTCGAGTACATGGCAGGGGCATATCCTGGCTCGCCAGTCGCTGGCGGCGCGCGCTGTGCACTTGGCCCTTATCTCGTTCCTCACCAGCGAATTATCGGACTCGATGTCGTACTCAACAGACCAAAAGTTGCCGCCTACCGTGCGCCAGGTGCGCCAGCGTCAGCGTTTGCAGTGGAAGCGGTACTCGACGAGCTGGCAGAGCTACTAAGCATCGATCCAATGGAACTACGAGAAAAAAATGCCGTAGTTGAAGGTGACCCTCGCAGTGACGGTGCGACTCACGGATCGGTCGGCACACGTGAAGTAATAGCAGCGACGGTCGCACACCCTCACTATCGATCAGAAATCAGTGAACCGGATGTTGGTCGCGGAGTAGCGATGGGCTTCTGGCAAAACGGTGGAGGCGAATCCAGCGCGTATGCAAATGTGCACGCTGATGGCACCGTTACGCTAGTCACCGGTTCAGTTGATATAGGGGGACAACGCGCTGCACTAGCTATGCAGTTTGCTGAGACTATGGGGATTCCGTATGAGAACGTCAATTCGCTAGTAGGAGACACTGACACAATTGGTTTCACAGGGAACACCGGCGGGAGTCGTACGACTTTCGCGACCGGTTGGGCTGCCTATCAAGCAGCTCTCGACATACGAGCACAGTTAGAACAACGAGTTGCTTCGCTCTGGGAGGTCGAACCAGACCAAGTCAACTACGACCCGACGGACGCTAGCATTCATGGACCTGATGACCAGTTGATGTCATTCGTCGAGGCAGCTTCTCGGCTTCCAGGAAGCGGGGGCAACATTCAAGGACGCGCCAACGTTGTTTCGACAAGCGTTGGCAAGATTGGAGCTTGCTTCGGTGCACATATAGTGGACGTGCACGTTGATCGTGACACTGGAAAAGTATCGATCCTGCGTTACACGGCACTGCAGGATGTCGGACGGGCAATCCATCCCGCCTACGTTGAGGGCCAAATTCAAGGTGGAGCTGTTCAAGGAATCGGAATGGCACTGAACGAGGACTACATCTATAACTCAGATGGCAGTATGGCCAATGCTTCATTCCTCGACTATCGGATGCCGGTTACAAACGATGTTCCGATGATCGATACCGTTCTCGTTGAAGTGCCAAACCCTGGCCACCCATATGGCGTACGTGGAGTCGGAGAGGTCCCAATCGTGCCACCGCTCGGAGCAATCGCTAACGCCATTTACGATGCCGTTGGGGTTCGTATCACGGAGTTGCCGGCGACACCCTCCCTGATACTTGATGAGCTCGAGACTTCCAGTTCATAGGGTAGAGACAAAGATCGAGGATAACGATGGCAGTGTTAAACATACCCTCGTCGTTGCGCTCACTCTGTGATGACTGCACTCAGATCGAAGTCGAAGGTTCGACACTCCGTGCTATCTTCAGCGCTGTCGCGACACGGCACCCCGATCTGGCATCACGCATCCTAGACCATCAAGGATTGAGACCAGATATCGCTGTGGCAATCGATGGTTCAATACTCGACCAAAGCGCTCTGACAGAGGCAGTCGAAGCGGATACTGAGATATACCTCGTACCACCTATAGGAGGCGGGTCTCAAAATACGTGACGAATAAAAAAAACACCAAGGGATAGCTAGCTAATCAACTGCCGCCAACTATGAAGTTCCTGGCAGTTATCGGACCTAGAATGTCGCTATCGGATTTACTGGTGATCCGGTACCACCGACCACAATCAGTGGTGCGATCACTATTTGGAATTCGTAGCGCGAGTACTCCGCACAAACCTGAGACAATCGTTCGAAATTAGCGTTATCGACTATCGGCATACCCATGTGCGGAATCAGGACCTCATGAATCGGGATTCGTCCATATTCTTCCTGATTTCCAGCTTCTTGTAGGTCCCACCCAAGCAATGCTGCATCCGTGTCATAGAGAAATTCAATGGCTGAAACATTAACACCTGGGTTCTTCGATGGCACGCCACTGAATTCGTGATCAGGATTGAGTCGATAAAACGGTTCAGCACCGGATCGAATCAGCACCACATCTCCAGCACGCGGAACGATCTGTTGTCGATCAGCCCATTCTTGAAGATGCCATCCTTCAACCGGATCATCTAGCGTGACGTGAGCTGCTCCTCGCATCACGGGGATATCGTAGAGCACTGCTCGTGTCATAATTCCATCACGCCAATGCTCGACTGAATTTGACAATGCTCCTTCCTCGGTCACTAGCGACAGATCGCGACCGTTATAGAGTTGCCCATCCTCACCGGTAAAGACGTGGCACAGAGCATCAATGTGAGTGTTCACAAACCCGTGATAAGACACACCGATATAGTCGACTGATGATGTTGGACCAACACGCATCCGATGATCAGCTGGCTGCGGATTTCGTGGCCCACTGATCACCGCCTCTGTTGCGATCGGATTTGCTAGCGAGACAGTACGCCCATACGACACAAGTTCTGCTGCCTGACGACGTGTTTCATCCTGAATGTGATTGAGAGTCCCTAACTGATCGTTAGTACCCCAGCGCCCCCAGTTATTAAAACGTTTCTTGTAGGCAAGATACTCCTTGAGGGTTGGCCGCATTCGTGCCTCCAATGCCATACAATCTCTCTATTATCTCCGCCACGAGCGACCCTAGCGATCAGAATCGCTATCACCTAACGAGCGTTCTGCACCGAGGCTTCCGGGTTCATAATATACGTTACCTTCCACGGAAATCGGACGATGACTCTGATCGGGAACGATGTGACCTGGATGATCATGCGCATATTGGTAGCCATCGCCGTAACCAAGTTCCTTGCCCAATTCAGTTGTTGCATTTCGAAGATGAAGTGGCACAGCATCATTACGAGTGCGCTCCGCATCCAATCGGGCTCGCATATATGCGGAACTAGCCGAGTTCGATTTCGGCGCACGTGCAAGATATACAGTCGTCTCGGCAAGTGGGAACTTTGCCTCTGGCATGCCTAGGAAATGCACTGCCTGCTGGCAAGCAACGGCTAGAGGCAGAGCCTGAGGATCAGCAAGTCCAACATCCTCTGAAGCCAGAATTAGCAGACGCCGTGCTATGAAAAGTGAATCTTCACCTGCCTCGATCATGCGCGCTAGCCAGTAAAGAGCACCGTCTGGATCAGAATCACGAACGGTCTTGATAAACGCCGAAATGGTGTCGTAATGCGCATTCCCCGTCCGGTCGTAGAGCATAGTTGGATTCTGGGCAACCGCCTCAAGCGCCTCTCTAGTGATATGCCGAATTCCATCATCATCGGGGCGAGTCACACGTGTAGTCATTTCCAACAAGTTCAGTGCGGTACGAGCATCGCCAGCTGCCAATTCTGACATACTGAACAATGTGTCTTCGTCTACTTCAACGTGATGATTTCCGAGGCCACGATCATTGTCAGCTATCGCCTGATGAATAATCGCAACCAAATCTGGTCCATTATGTAGCTCAAGGCGAAATACCCGACACCGGGATAACAGCGGTGCAACGATGTGAAAGGAAGGGTTCTCCGTAGTAGCGCCAATCAGCGTCACAGTACCAACCTCGACGTGCGGAAGTAATGCATCTTGTTGAGCACGGTTAAACCGATGAAGTTCGTCGATAAAGAGAATTGTGCGCCGTCCGGATATACTTTCGCGGTCACGTGCTTCTTCGATCAGTCGACGAACCTCAGCAACGCCTGAAGTGACGGCGGACAATTCTGCAAAATAACGCTGAGTTTGTGCGGCAATAATTGAACCAAGCGTAGTCTTTCCAGAGCCTGGCGGCCCCCAGAGGATTATCGAATCTACCTCATCCGCATCGATCATCCGTCTTAAAGGACATTCATCGCCAACGATGTCCTCTTGTCCTACGAATTCCTCTAGGGAACGAGGGCGCATCCGAGCCGCAAGCGGTGCGCCGGTAGGCAACATTGGAACTTCGGAGTTCTGTTCAAAGAGATCGCTCTGAACGCCAGGCGGTGTGGAGCCTGAATTGAAGCGACTACGAGAAGAAGGCACATTGCTCATCATGAGCAGTCTACGCTGCTTATCCTGAGTATTACCGCATCGGATACCGAATGAGCATTACAAGCTACCCTTTCTATCGTGCTTCGGATTAGGAAAATAGAAGCTGCGAAATAAGCAGTCGACGCAATTGAAAATTCCATGAATCAACTTTGTATCGGAAATGACCGGACAGATCCGGACAATCAACATTTTCTCATGAACATAGACGATCTCTTCGCCAGTGGCAGATAGAATTGGTCGATTAGCCGACCCTAAGGGCAGAGGATAATCCTGTGACCACAACCACAGATCCGACAGACAAGTACGAGGTTGTCATCGGCCTCGAGGTGCACTGCCAACTTCGAACACAATCGAAAATGTTCTCTGATTGCCCTCGCGATTACTTTGATCGCGAACCAAACACTCTGATAGATCCTGTCACGCTCGGACTACCGGGGACACTACCTGTGATCAACGAGCAGGCCGTCTCATACACCATCCTGGCAGGTTTAGCACTCGGCTGCAGGATCCCAGAGTTCGCCAAATTCGACCGCAAGAACTATCCCTATCCCGACCTACCGAAGGGTTATCAAATCACACAGTACGACCAGCCGTTCTGCCTTGACGGTGAGGTGGCAATCAATGCAGATGGAAGAGAACGCACAGTTAGACTCGAACGAATTCACCTAGAAGAGGACACTGGCCGCTTGCTACACCGAGACGATGGCGGCAAAGGTTACTCGTTAATCGATTTCAACCGTGCAGGTGTCCCTCTAATGGAACTGGTCACGAAACCGGACTTGCATACTTCGGAGGAAGCAGTTGTCTTCCTTCGTTACCTCCGTCAGATCTTCCGCTATACAGGAGTCTCTGATTCCGACCTTGAAAAAGGATCCTTTCGCTGTGACGCGAATATTTCGCTTCGCACCCATGGTGCCCAGGAACTAGGTGCAAAAGTCGAAATAAAAAACATGAACTCCTTTCGATCCGTCCAGCGTGCGATTGAATTTGAGATTATTCGACAAGCTGCGGTTCTAGATGCTGGCGGCACTGTCGAACAGGAAACACGCGGTTTCGTCGATGGAACAGGGGAGACCGTTTCACAACGTTCTAAGGAAGGCGCCCACGATTACCGCTATTTTCCCGAACCTGACTTACCGCCACTACGAATCGAAACAGCGATGGTTGACGAGCTACGTGCATCTCTTCCAGAGCTCCCACGCGCACGTGCTGCTCGCTTCGAATCAGCGTATGGTCTTTCGAGAGATGAAGCGCGCACCCTCACTGAGACTCGACAACGCGCTGAAGACTACGAAGCGGCCGTCACTCTTGTGGGCGATCTAGACCTTGCAAGCACAGTTGCTCACTGGCTCATAGGAGACATTGCTGGCCGTATCAACGAACTCGGACGCGCAGATGCGGAACTAATAGACACCGGCATAACACCAAAACATATAGCGCAACTTGTTCAACTGGTGGATGAAGGAACCATCACAGCCAGTACGGCAAAAGATGTACTCGGGTTCGCATTTGATAGTGGAGACTTACCCGAAACAATCGTTGAAGAACAAAACTTAAAGCAGGTCACAGATGTGCACGCGATCAAGGATATCGTTGTCACTATTATTGAGAACAACCCAAAAGCAGTTGATGACTATCGAGGCGGTAAAGAAAGCGCCATCAAATTCTTGGTCGGCCAAGTGATGCGTGAGACGAAAGGTCGCACCGATCCAAACTCAGCAGCGGACTTAATAAAAACCACAATTGACTCGTAATGCTGGCAAACGAACAAACTCACGGTGAGTTAATTATCAAGTTACGGTAGCAATCAGTTGACTACCTACCCAAGAACGCGCTTCTATCGATGGTGGCGGGCTGCATAAAAGGGACCACCGTGAGCCGCTCCGGGCTAACCAAGTGGATGTATTTCGGGCTACACATCAAGCGCTGGCTGGTGTTGCTGGTACTTGCGGTCGCTATCATGGGCCTGGGTTTCGCCTATTTGCTCAGGGAAGCCTACACAGTCCTAACATTTCCCGACTGGGCCGATGAAGCTACTTTGCAATTTATTCCACGATGGGGCCGTGGACTGCTGTTTGTTTCCGTTGCCTCAGGGCTGGCGGTCTTTGCAGCATGGCGACTTAATCGCTCACTAGCTGCCACTCTGGTCCCCGGCAGTTCCGGGTCAAACATCGTCGATCTCGTCTACCAGCGGCGCACGCTAGCCCGGGGACCAAAAATCGTGGCGATCGGTGGGGGCACTGGCCTCTCGAACTTGTTGCGAGGACTGAAACAGTACACAAGCAACTTAACAGCAATCGTCACGGTTGCAGACGACGGCGGCTCAAGTGGGCGACTCCGCCGCGACCGTAACGTGATCCCGCCTGGCGATATTCGGAACTGTATCGCCGCATTAGCAGAAGCAGAACCACTCGTCACCGAACTATTTCAACATCGGTTTGAGGAACGTGATGGAGACACGATAGGAGGTCACGCCTTCGGCAACCTCTTCATCACCGCAATGGCAGATGTCACTGGCTCAATGGAACGAGGCATCGCGGAAACATCTCGAGTGCTTGCTGTCCGTGGCCAAATCGTACCTGCTTCACTAGCGGACGTTACCTTAAACGCGAGGCTTTCAAACGGTCGAATGATCCGAGGTGAATCACATATTCCCGAAACAGGAGAACCTCCAGCTGAAGTTTTCATCGAACCGAGTGACGCTCCTGCACACCCTCAAGCTCTGCGTGCAATTCACGAAGCTGACCTCATTGTGATCGGACCAGGAAGTCTTTACACATCGATCCTTCCAAACTTGCTGGTTCCCGAAATTGGGCAGGCGCTATTTGATTCGAATGCAAACCGACTCTATATCAGTAACGTTGCAACACAGGCTGGAGAGACCGACGGGTACACAGCCGCAGACCATATCAGCGCAATTCAACGTCATATCGGCCGAACCGATGCAGTACAAATTGTTCTCGCCAACAGCAACCTCCCTTCCGAACCGCTACCGAAAGAGTGGAAATCCATCCCGGTGACCGCAGCCGGCGACGCGGACTACGGAGGCGCAAGACTCGTCTTACTCGATATCGTCGACCATGATCGCCGTTATCAACATGACGGTGAACGGCTCGCAAGTGCCGTGATGCGTCTCTATTACGAGCGAGACCTTAGGAAACAAGCAGCCGTTGCTGCCAAAAATGATTGACTACCGAATCACACCGTCCGCACGTAAGCTCTCTATCACTTCGACACTAACCCCGGCTTCAGCAAGAACGGCATCTGTATCTCGACCCAATGGCGGCGATGCTCCCTGCGGTTGGGGTGGCGTCTTACTCATCGTGAACGGTGTTGCAGCCATCGTCTGCGGCCCCGTTAACTCATGTTCCAATTCAACGTGATAATTGTTCGAGGTAACCTGTGGATGCTTAATTAGCTCTTCTACGAAAAGAATCTCGCCAACCGGGACACCTGCTGCCTCAAAGTGGTTTACCCAGTATTCAGTGGTGTTCCCAGCGATCATCCTTTCGACACGTTCGACTAGCTCTTCACCGAACTTGATTGAACTTTCTGCACGCGGATCGTACTCCGGCTGATCATCACGTGGGTCATATTCGATTTCGAGCGCATCACGCATCTTTTGCCTCAATGACCGTGAAAGATTTCCAATCGCGATTGCGCCGTCGCTGGTCAAATAGTTGCGGTAGTAGATATTTCCGGATTGCCGTCCTTGCTGCATCGTTCGACGCAAATTCGCCATTTCCGTATACGACTTTCCATCCTTCTTGCTCTGCTCCAATTCCTCGAGGAAAGGTGTCCGCATCAGCGTGTCAGCAAGTGGAAGCGACATAAATCCTGTAGCCTGAGCTTGGAGTGCGTTCGCCAGAAGCGACGTCTCTACCAGTTGACCTTCCCCTGTCTTTTGATGATGAAACAGCGCTGCTAGGGTCGCCATCGCAATTGCGTACCCGGTCGTGATGTCTGCGGTTGGTACACCGATCGAAGGCAGCAGTGGAGTTCCATGATCATCAAAGCGTGCTCCGGAGGCGGTCAGCCCAGAGACTCCCTGAGCAACAATGTCGTACCCAGGTTTGTCTGCCCACGGTCCGTTACGACCGAACGCAGTGCTGTCCACATACACTAGGTCAGGCTTAATCCTTCTGAGCGTTTCATAGTCAATCTTCAATCGCTCTGGGACATCCGGCCGATAGTTGATGACTACGATGTCAACGGTCGGTACGAGGGCATGGATCGCTGCCTGTATCCGTTCGTCCGTAAGGTCAACGGAAAGCGACTTCTTGCCACGATTCAACGATTGATATGTCTTCGATTCCAATGGAATGAATTCTTGGGATAGACGCCATGGTTCACCTTGTGGCGGCTCCACCTTAATCACTTCGGCACCAAGATCAGCTAGGAATTGGCAACCAAACGGTCCGGCAATGATCTGTGTAAATTCGAGGACACGTACTCCAACGAGTGGTCCTGAAACCATCGCCTAGCCTCTCCTACAAGTTCCATCAACGTCAGATGAAACTTGGCAATTTATTTTCTTATAGTGGGTGTGTTTCAAGGCTTACTCACTACAGATGACAGTTTTACTTCGGATCTTCTACTCGTTTTGGCGCCGGATTATCGACCCCCGCAACTAATTGCAAGGGAACTGCTCGTGCCAATTCATCTAAGGTCCAATGATCTGATTTCGCGACCGAACGAATCACCTGTCGGACCGAGTAACGTGAGGCTTGGAAGCCTGGGGTTCCGATCACTTGACCGCTAACTTCGCGAGCGGCCTCGGTACAAAGCCACGTCACCATCGGCGCATTGTTCTCCGGGTCTCGTGGGGTCGGCCCACCTTCTGGCCAACTAGTGATCACCGCAGGACGTCCAGTCCTTGTAATCCCAGCCTGCGCACGAAGATCTTGCGTGGAGTCTGGTATCGACTGAGTCATCCTGGTATTTCCGCCAGGGTAGATCGCATTCACCGTGATCCCAAAGGGACCTAGCTCTCTAGCTAACGCTCTTGTAAATCCAACCATTCCTTCCTTCGCAGCTGAGTAATTCGCCTGTCCTGATGCTCCAAGTCCCGACCCTGAAGAAAAAAGTAGGATCCGTCCGTACCCTTGCTCTAGCATCGTGGGAACCACGTTTCGAACTGTATTGAAAGCTCCCCTGAGATGAACTGCCAACACTGCATCCCATTCCTCTTCTGTCATATTGAAAACCATTCGGTCACGCAGAATTCCTGCTACATGGCACAGGATGTCAAGTCGACTGAATTCATCGATAGCAGTCCGAGCCAACGCCGTGCAATCTTCAAATTTGGAGATATCACCATAATGTGCAACAGCCTGACCACCTGTAGCTCGAATCTCGTTCACGACCTCATCAGCAGGTCCCGCATCTCCGCCAGTCCCATCAAGGCTGCCACCAAAGTCATTGACGACGACAGCCGCTCCTTCCTCAGCAAGTTGCATTGCTACACCACGTCCAATACCACGTCCTGCGCCAGTTACGATCGCGACACGTCCTTCTAATCGATTACCCATCGTCTTAATCCTTTACTTCGTTCGACGCTAGCTGCTCAACGGGCTGCTGGAACCAAAGGCCAGCGTTCGTGGAGCCTGCTCATCAAGTTCATCCATAGTGAACCGACGTCCATAACTTAGAATTTGCCGGTCTATTTCAGGAGCAGAATAGAGATATATCTCGCCAGCGCGAACGCCAAAGAGTTGGCCATTCACTTCGCCTGAAGTTTCACTAGCAAGATAGACAGCTAGCGGGGCCACACTCTGCGGAGCGTCCGGGTGTAAATCACCTTCCCATTGCCGAGTTGGAAATGGCGGCGCGATACGAGCTACCTCATCTGATGAAAGAACGCCGGCAGGTGGACGCAGTTCTTCGGATGCTCCTCCGAACATTCGAGTTCGTGCCAGAGGTGATATCGCGTTGCAAGTCACTCCATAACGGCCGACATCACGAGCGATAGTACGACTGAGACCAACCGCGCCCTCGCCAGCTGCGGCATAGTTCGAAGCACCGACCGCACCGAGACCCGCATCAGATACCATCACGACAATACGCCCGTATCTTTGCTGTCGCATTACAACAGTCGCAAACTTAACGGGTGCGAAAATCGATTTGACGTTTCCGTTAATCACCGAATCCCAATCTTCCTCTGTCATATCCCAGATCGGCGTATCGCGTCGTACCCCAGCACAAGTGATTAGCCCATCAAGATGCCCAGCCGAATCAAGTGCCAGTTTTATACCTTCCTCAGCGCCAGACATTGTGCTCATGTCCGCGGTCATTGCTACGGCCTGACCACCAGACTCCGATATCTCATCAACTACTGCCTGTGCCACTGCCGGATTCGACCCGGTACCATCCGGTTCGCAACCGTTGTCTGCTACTACGACTGTCGCACCTTCGGACGCAGCGAGTAGTGCCACTTGCCGGCCAATACCACGACCTCCGCCCGTGACAATCAATCCATTACCATCAAGAACACCCATTTACAGTTCCTCCAGTCGTCAGTACCTAATTAAGAATCGGCTTAGCGACCTAATCTTTACTCAATCGCATAGCGACCAAATCAACTCTTCATGAGCAAAAGTCAGCTCAGTGCCACATTTCCTCCATCCGCGTTGTACCACATCCTGCTGCTCATTCCATTATTTCAGCTATCAATCAGAGCACCTATCCGGACTTTGCTTATCAATCATGAGCCGTATCAAATTGTTACCTTTCAAGGATAACGAGCAGATTCAGGATAGATAATGGAACATTCATCGATCACAAATGGGGCTGTCTAAAAAGGAAAAGTTCCAACTAAACTGAGCCTAATCCTCCTAGATTATTGGCTTATACAAGCGTCCTATCTGATATCAAGATTGGCTTCGTGTTTTGAGAAAATGCTGAGTGCCATGCGTTAGGCTGGAGCAAGAAAGTCAGGAGTGTGCAGCCATGCTTGAACGTTTCAAAGTTTCTGATGCCGATCGAGTGATCGTTATGGAACCACAGATGCGAAATGCTACTAATGCCATCTTCAAGGCAATGGGCCTAACCGACGAGGATGCCGCACTCGCCGCTGACGTTCTGATGTTCAATGACCTCCGTGGAGTCGAAACACACGGTGTATCGAACATGCTTCGTAACTACGTCTCTCTCTATCAAAACGGTTCACTCAAAGCTCGTCCAGAAATCACTACTACTCGTGAGACCGAAACTACTGCCGTAATCGATGGAGGTGGTGCTCTTGGGCTGCACATCGCACCGCGTGCAATGGATATCGCCATCGAGAAGGCAGCCAAATATGGTCTCGGTGCAGTATGCGTCACTGGCGTCGGTCATATGGGAGGTACCGGTTACCACGCGATGCGTGCGATCCCTCATGACATGATCGGCGTAGCCATGTCCTCCAGTGGGCGCCCAGTCATGGTACCCACTTTTGGAGCTGAACCTCGGCTCGGAACTAATCCTTTCGCATGGGCTGCTCCCGCTGGCGAAATGGCACCGTTTATGATCGACGTCGGTACTACCCAGATCGCTAACAATAAGCTGAGTCTTGCAAGACGACTCGGAGCGCAAGTCGAACCCGGATGGCTCGCCCGCATGGATGGTTCTCCGATCATGGAGCGAGTCGACGTACCAGAACAGTCATACATGCTCCCTATCGGTGGCACTCGTGAGCAAGGCTCTCACAAGGGTTACGGGATCGGAGCGATAATTGACATTATGTGCAGCAGTCTGAGCGGACTCGGCCCTGGTTTCCTAGCTTTCGAACCCGGATTCCACCTACTCGCATATCGTATCGATGCATTCATTGATACTGCCGACTTCAAAGCGAGTATGGACGAATTTCTCCGTGGCCTCGCAAATACGAAACCTGCCCCCGGTCACAAGCGCGTCATCTATCCTGGACAACTCGAGGCCGAGGAAGAAGTCATACGCACTGCCGATGGCATCCCATATCATCGTGAGGTGATCGACTGGTTTTCGACGATCGAGACCGAACTAGGATTGAACTTCGACTTTACCTAGGTTGTTTTCCATCTTGGGATCGTATGAAGTCGCATCGTGAATCAATCTTATGTTGCGCAAAATACATTCGATTCCTGATGCTCTCTATTAGTGACATGCCGCTATCCTTAATTAAGCGTAGCGTCAGCCGATGGAATCACTCCTTGTCATAGCCGTCCTTTGCGTAGCAACACTACTGCATAGCACAACCGGCTTCGGCACCGGGCTTATCGCGATGCCGCTACTTTCGTTACTCATAGGTGTACAGGATGCAACCGCACTAGTCGCATTTGCGATCCTTGGTACAACACTCCTAATGCTTCGTCGTGATCTTGGACATATCGAAGCACGTTCTGCCTGGAAGCTCGTTGTTAGCTCATTGGTAGGGGTCCCTATCGGAATCTTTCTGATCGCCAATGCGCCGGACGATGTAATCCGACGTGTTCTCGGGGTGCTATTGGTCGCGTATGCAATCTATAACTTAGTTGGCGCACGCGTCGCCAAAGTGAATAACCCTATCTGGGCCTACTGCCTCGGATTCATGAGTGGAGTCCTAGGAGGCGCCTACAACACGAACTCACCACCAGTGATCGTCTATGCCACGATGCGCCGCTGGCCACCAAGAATCTTTCGTGCAACGCTCCAAGCGTACTTCCTCCCACTTGCTCTCGTAGTCTGCATTGGACACGGTGTCGCAGGCTTTTGGTCAAAAGAAATACTGACCGCTTATCTCGTTTTCTTCCCTTTTAGCCTTGTCTTCCTATGGTTTGGTAAGCGCATCAGTACGTGGATTCCCACCGCCTCGTTCTATCGAGTTATATATGTCGCGATTATTCTGCTGGGAGTCTTGTTGTTGCACTAGGTGAATGACGCAAAACTGTAAACGTCTTCAACGTGCGCGCGAATGGAATAATCGCTCTTGCGTTCAATCGCACGGTATTCGCTACGATACAAACTGCCTTTCAACCGACCTAATTTAATTGAAAATTCATATGCTCATCAGGAACATTCACCAAATGTTCTGCTGAGACCAACTTGAGAGGGAAAAACTTATGACCGAAGAGCGTCTAATCGTCACTAACGAATTGTCAGTCAGTGAAATACAATCTCGCGGAGATCTTCATGTTCGCCGTATTTTCGATAAAGGCTCAGTTAATTTCGAAAGTGGTTTCCAGTTCGTACTTCGCAATAGACTCCCCGCGGGTGGAGCAAACGAGCGTCACATTCACGCGGATGTCGAAAAGGTGTACTACTTTCTCGCAGGCAGTGGGAAAGTAATATGCGGACCTTGGGAAAAACCTGTCGGACCAGGTGATTTTCTATTCTTCCCAGCGGCAATCGAGCATGAAATTCATGCAGATGAGGATTCTGATTTAGAGTTCATCGTCTGTGCAGCACAGACCTTGGGCGATCCAATCGGCCTCGTAGCGACCTAATCTTTCTCGGAAACCCGCTCGCGAGCGAGTTGGTAGATACTTGAATGCTCGATGGTCGCTACTGACCGTCCGTCGGCCGCTGCGACCAGACAGTTAAATTCCACGATCTTGTTTCCACGCCGCTCGGAGAATCCAGTAATAATTCCCGTTTTTGAAAATGATTCGTCTTCAAACAGAGGCGAGTGGTGCCATATTCGGCCGGCAAAATGAACCGTCGTAGTATGGCCAAAGTACGCGTATATCAGATCCATCGGGTTAATCCACTGCCCGATAGGGATCAGCTTCCTACCATCCAACTCTCTCGGAAAATCTGAAATTACCGCGATTTCGTCGAATTTGCCTGAATCGAGAGATTTCTCTATCCGCATCACCGACCCTATCAAGGATGGATCACCCATTTGCAAAGGAGACGGTGGTGCTAATGCTTCATCATTCGATACCTGTGGAAAATTGTCTCCAACCGTAAATTCACCTGAAGCACGAACGCCCATTCCATCATCTCCGTGAATGGAAAAGGTTTTACTTTCTGGATCAACAGACCAAGTGACCGACTCCCCTCCATATACTGGTCTACGAAAACGCAACGACACTCGACCTTCGCTAAGCCAAGGCACACCTTGCCTCATTAACTCGGCAGCGATGTGCTCATAGAGCACTACACCCGGAACGAAACCTCCGTCGAAACCTAGTCTGCGCGCCCGTTCGTCATCATGGATGCCATCCGGACTGAAGTTTCGAGACTCCGCAACCCACTCGCGTGCCTCAAACTCTATGCTGCCCATAGAGGATTCCTTTCTCCACATAGAACATGCACCTAGAGTCCACGGAGAGCTGTGCCGTTCGGTTCATCGGATACATGATCGCTTACGTCTCAAAAGAATGCCCGGCACGTTTTCAACTTCAGATCCACTACAATCTCGTCCCAAATACGATCTGGAACATCAACTGACACGAAGTCATAAACACTTAGTCGGTCAGCAGTCCGGCCGGTACTGACTCCTCATCAGAGAGTGGGACTTCTTCGATCTCTTCCAACACCGCTTCCAACGGGTCACGATCACCAGAATTACCGGTCGCTGGAGGCAGATCAAAGGCTTGTGCGAAGCGGTTATATGACTCTAATGAATCACCATACTTGGAATGACCCGCCGTATGCTTCGCACAAGACAGCAGCAGACGGTCT
Organism: Dehalococcoidia bacterium UBA6627; assembly: GCA_002455955.1. Classification (GTDB taxonomy): domain Bacteria; phylum Chloroflexota; class Dehalococcoidia; order UBA2979; family UBA2979; genus UBA6627. The sequence continues at coordinate 30,983 of DKLZ01000034.1, read as the reverse complement.
CGATCGGGCGAAGACGTACGACTGTAATCCTCTAGCATGCATAGTCCAATTTCTTGATTATGTGGATCGTTCCCCTGCTTCGCAGCACCAAGGGTCAAGGTCATCACAAGAGGACGCCTGTCATGGCCCGCATCCAAGTAAGCTTGTACCCAACAGGCAGATTCATCAGGTTCGAGAGCAGCCATCGCCGCGTCCAGCCGCGAAAGTAGTTGATCCCTAGATAGCCCTTCTGCCGACGCCGGTGCCTCAAACAGTGGCTTTCCGTTCCCAGGAGTATGACGCACCAATCCCGCCGTTTGATTGATAAATGATCCTGCGACAAACAAGAGTTTCGTTTTGTGACGATGCTCGAAGTTTTTATAGAACCAAGCCAGCATATTCGTGTATTCATAACCATGCTGCGGCATTGAGAAACTTGGCCCAGTACCGCACCGCAACACCACTTCAGCCGCAGCGATTTGAATCGTATCAAGTATCGATTGCGGCGACCTACCATCATTCAGCAGTTCAATAATTGCTTCAATGTAAGCAGGTTCAGGATCCTCTAGCAGTGCGCGCATTAACATGCTGCGTTCTGAAGATGACAACGGTGCAGTGTTTGCAAACAAATCCGCGTCGAGTGTCGTAACGTTTGTAGCAGCCAGTGACGATACCGACGGGGCTTCATCCAGATAACGTAGGGCGATCTCACACGCCATTTCGTATGCAGAATACCAACGTGGACCAACCGCCATGTCTGGTATACCCGCGAACATCACGTCGTGAGCGTTTTCCCAACCAACAGCCTGAGTCAATTCGATTGTTGCGCGGGCACGGAATGATTTGTGGCCTGTAGTGTAGCTCCGGTTATGAAGGATCCGATCCTGCACATCAATGAGTCCAGCAAACATCAGCTGTGCCATAGCTTTCGGGCGATTCGCAGGATCTGCAGTTATACCCTGAAATACAGCGTACGATTCCTCTACATGCCCGTATTGAACCAAGGTCAACCAATGGTTCAATCTCTCATCAATAGTACCTTCCGTCGCGATCGGATCAACATCCTGCCAGTGCTGAGTGGGAGCAGGCGGGATCGGATACTTCTCCGCATCATAGACACGCCTGCCATAGTGACCTGGAGCCTTTCCTAGTAGTTGGTTCCAAGCATCCAGACCGGTCGGCACGTACCACATTGTTTGTGCCATAGGCAAGAATCGCAGTGACTCTGGTAGCAACTGAGGCATTCGGAGACTCGCTCGAGCGCTCAGAAGACAATGGTCGTTGTTAACAAATCGAACGATCCCATCATCAATCCGTTGATGGTAGGGGGTGTGTGTATATGGTGCATGTATGTGAATCGTCTCGCGTAACAATTCCTCAAGAGGACGTTCTTTACGAATCAGGTCATAGAACACGTTACTTACAGCAACCTGATCACGTTCCAGTATTCGCTCTCCAAGCTTCTCATAGAGAGACCCGACTTCACCTGTACGCGCTTCTGCTAAAAGTGTCGCCATCTGTACGTCCTCTGACTAGAACGAAGGCCACCGTGATCACCGAAGTATAGGAATCACAACTTGATCACTTTGTCGAAAACCTGCCATGAGGAATCTCCAAAGCGTATTCGCAGCCAATATATCTCGACACCCAAGAAATATGCGAGCCAACCTTGATGAACATTAATTACTTGCAGATAGCTACCCAACGCTTAAAAGATATTTTTGAGCATCTTTCGTTTGCAATCCATCGAGCGTCATACGCTAATGAATTCGGATAGTCTGATAGCAAGCCAAGTACTTAATCACTTTCGCAAAGTAATAGCAGTGAATAATTCACATCTGGTATAACCCAACAAAGCCTTATTCCAAATTTACGGTTCCTGGAGTGACCCATGGCGACAGAAGCGATTGAATTACGAGCTCATCTAATGCGACGTGTTGGAGTAGGAGCAACGCGCGACGAGCTAGAAGTCTTGGCCGAGCGACCGTACGAAGAAATCGTCGAAGAACTGCTCCATCCTGAGACTCACCATAATCCAAATGCAGATCTTCTAGATCGTTACTTTCCAGGACAAAACAGTCCTGACGTCCCTGGAACCCATGGCTCTCTATGGATCTTCAACATGGCACATAGTGGTGCACCATTGCGCGAAAAGATGGCACTTTTCTGGCATCATGTATTCGCTACCGGGTGGTTTAAAGGAGAACATGGACCTGCAATCGTCCATCAGATCGAAACATTCCGTAACAACTCACTCTGTAACCTTCGCCAGATCCTGCTCGACCTCTCGCGAGATCCAGCAATGATCCACTGGCTCGACAACTGCGAGAATCATGCGGATGAAATCAACGAGAATTATGGCCGTGAGTTACTTGAATTATTCTCGATGGGGATCGGCACCTATAGCGAAGACGACATAAAGGCAGCTGCTCGAGCTTTCACTGGGTGGACCTTTCAACAGCCCATCCCGTTATATCCCTTTGGAGGCTACGACACCGAGTTTGTCTTCCGAGAGGACGATCATGACAACGGTGAAAAAACTTTCCTCGGACGAACTGGAAATCTAAACGGTGAAGACATTATCGATGTGATAGTTGAACAGGAAGCAACGGCTCGCTTCATCGGACGCCATCTCTATACCTTCTTCGTAGCAGATGAATTACAGATTCCCTCATGGAGCATTGAACCTCCACAAGATCCTGAGGCCATCGACCAGATCGTCGACAGCTACATGAAGTCCGATGCTGACATGCGTGTAGTGATGCGCACACTTCTCAATTCTGATTTCTTTAAAGAATCCCGATTTGCTCGTGTGAAAAGCCCATTAGAGCTTGTCGGAAGCGCCATCAAGCTCGCAAATTGGCCACAGGCTCCAGACCCTGAGATCAATGGCTGGTCATCGGCAACAGCTGCCATGGGACAGAAACTGATGGATCCGCCGAGTGTTGAAGGATGGCATACAGGT
>DKLZ01000034.1:5426-27732 GCA_002455955.1 Dehalococcoidia bacterium UBA6627 | reverse complement strand
GTTGAAGGATGGCATACAGGTAAAGAGTGGCTCGACGGAGGGACGCTCAGCGAGCGCGTCAACTTCGCCGTTGATCAGGTGTCAGACACCTCAAAGCCAGGTGTACAATCAATCGTCCGCAGAATTACCGCGGATGGTAGCCCAGTGAGTCCGACTCAGTTTGTTGACCAATGCCTCGACCTAGCCGGTCCAATAGAGGCAAGCGAAGACACCCGACGCACGCTTGAGGAATTTGCTGAAGAGGATGGCCCTCTGACATTCGGTGATGAAACAGCACGTTCGGAAAGCGAAGAACGGATCGGTCGCATGCTCCAACTGGTGGTCTCAAGCCCCGAGTACCAGTTCGCCTAAAACTGCTATTTCTGAAAAGACAAAGAACCGGAAAACGAACAGGAGTCAGAACATGCCCAAGATGAACAACCAAGATCCGGTCCTGGTCGTAATCCAACTCACTGGCGGCCTTGACTTCATGAATACGCTGATACCTCACACAAGTCAGTTTTATCGAGACGCTCGCCCAACCGTCGGGATCTCCTCAAACGATGTGCTGCCATTCAATGATTCTGGGAGCGAACTAGGATGGCATCCTGCTGCTGCCGCTCTCAAAGAACTCTACGATGTTGGAGATGTCGCAGTCGTCCAAGGTATCGGTTACCAAAACTCGAGTCGGTCGCACTTCCGCGGAATGGACATCTGGCATACCTGTGAACCGGACAAGATCTCTACCGAGGGCTGGCTAGCCCGTGCCACTCGTGATCTAGATCCCAACAACGAGAATCCTTTAACCGCTGTGAGCTTCGGGCGAGGACTTCCGCGTGCCCTCGCCGCACCAGGGGTGACAGCAACTTCAGTTGGCGACCTTGACAACTTTGGACTCATGACCAAAGTTGAAGCTGAGCAAGACCGCCAGAAGAACCTAGAAATCTTCAAGCGTATGTACACCCCGGCAGTCGGTACTGGCATCGTTGGAGACTACCTCGCGCAAACAGGCCGTGATGTCCTGACTGGCATCGATATGCTTCGTGACGTGCCATCTCAGTACAGCTCAAGCATTGAGTACGGTCAGAATCCGATCGCTAACGCGTTGCGTGATGTTGCACGTGTGCATACGGCCCGCGTTGGTACGCGCATCTTCTATACACAACACGCAGGCTATGACTACCACTCATTGGAACCGGAAACACATCCTCGACTATTACGTGAACTAACCGAGGCAATTTCCGATTTTCTAGCCGATCTACGCGAACACGATGCAGCAGAGGAAGTCACGGTCCTCGTCTTCACGGAGTTTGGTCGTCGAATCAAAGACAACGGTTCTGGTACCGACCATGGTTCAGGCGGTGGAGCGTACATCATAGGAGAGCATGTCGAGGGTGGCCTGTATTCGGAATACCCCTCGATAAAGCCAGAAGACTGGCTATATGGTGAAGACTTGAGACATACAATCGACTTCCGAGGTATCTATGGCACCGTCCTCGAACAATGGATGAAGATGGATCCGACGAAAATCGTCAATGGCCAATACGAGCAACTGAATCCGTACACAGTGACGGCTGCGTAATGCGAAGAAACAATTCATCATTGGCATAACGCTTGAGCAAAAGAGCACGCGGAACACAAGGATCAAGCAAATGGCCCAGAATGGTCAGGCATTAGAACATGAACTACTTCTGAGGGCAGGCTTTCCTTACTTAAAAACCTTGGGAATGCGGCGACTTACCTGGTATCCGATCGATTTTGCTCTAGGAGATGAAGGACGTATCTACTCACTTTCGCGATTCGACGGTTCGGGATCTATCCGCTCGATCAGTTGGGATGACCAAGACCTAGGTGCTATCGGCGACGGGTTCGCATGGCCTGCGGGAATCGTCCGTGATTCTGACGAACACTTATATGTGTCTGACGAAGCAAAACATGAGATCACTGTCCTCACTCATGAAGGTGACGAAATCACCCGATGGGGCGAGCACGGCTCGGAACCTGGTCAACTCAATCGTCCCTCCCACATGGCGTTCGACCGTGAGGAGCGACTTTGGGTCAGCGACTCGATGAACCATCGAGTACAACTCTTTAGTAAGGACGGTAAATACATAACTGGCTTCGGAAGCTACGGTGACGGCCCCGGAGAATTTAATACCCCATGGGGTATTTCTGTCGATCTGCATGGAGACATCTACGTCGTTGATTGGCGCAATGATCGCGTCCAGAAATTTTCCTCGGAAGGCGAATTCCTCACACAATTCGGAGAATCAGGAAGCGGCGACGGGCAATTCGACAGACCTGCCGGGATCGCAGTAGACAATCACGGAGACATCTACGTCGCGGACCGGCGCAACAACCGAATCCAACTATTTGATCGCAACACTCGCTACGTTGAACAGTTCATTGGCGACGCTACTCTGTCAAAGATGGGGCGACAATACATCCTCGCAAACAAACTAGTATTGCGCTTACGCGATATGGCCTCACTCGAACCGCAGAAGCGCTTCCGAGCTCCTGCTTCTGTGCATGTAGACAATCAGGGACATCTATTTGTTGGTGACTACGGCAGCCACCGCATTCAGATATATAAAAAAGAAGCCTACCCGCTAACTGCCGAAGAGGTCATGCCTTACCCACGTTCACCTACGTTGAAGACGGTCTAGCATCCGTCCAGCAATTACAAGACACTTCGACCGGGGCTTGCCATGCCAATGATGATCGGATTCGCGAAGCAGCGACGAGCAGTCCTCGAGGCCGAACTCGTTCGTCTCGTTCAAGAATTACCGGCGCTGGGCGTCCAGCGTCTTTATGTCACAGGAGACTTTGGTCGTCACAGTGTTGATCCCGACACTCCTCTAGAAGTGATCGTTGTTCACGAGACTGAGGAACCATTCCATCGACGCGCTGACTTTTTCGTGGATCATCTTCGGCCTCGCGTTCAAACCCATTTTCTTGTCTACACTCGAGACGAATTTGAGACACTTACCGAAATTGACCCGGTGCTCATCCGGGGATTGGCGATTGCTGAGCCTGCTTATGCCGTATGACGAACCTACCTCAAGCGACAAAGACTCCCTTTCCAACAACGAACATGAGCGCTGGCGTAAACAGGCGTCAATGGATCTCGAAGATGCTCGTTTTGCACGCGATAATAGTCGCCACGCGCTTGCCTGCTTCCTAAGCCACCAAGCAGCCGAAAAGGCCGTCGTCGCTTACCTCTACCTTCGCGGTGCCGAGTTCGTTTGGGGGCACGGCTTAGCCGATCTGTGCGAAGATGCCATGGCCTTCGACCCTTCCTTCGATCTCGTAAAATCAAGCGCAGTACATCTGGATAAACATTTTCTGGGTGCTCGCTACCCGAGTAGTCTCCCTGCGGGCGTCCCTTCCGAGGTGTACGACGATTTCGACTCCAATCGAGCAGTCTCAATCGCCACGGAAGTCTTGAAATTTGTCGATACTCGTTTCGAAAGCTATTCAAGCTGAACCGCTTTAGCTAAGTTCCGGGCAGTGTGCGACACATCTTCTGAAACATTGATCACCAGTAATTGAAATCAGCTCACTACGACATCTAGGAACGGTACTTGCTTCAAGGCAATTAGAAAACAATGGTGGGTCGACGCTACCTCTATTGCTGCACCGTAAAGACTTAACATTGACATCAATCAGCCCCACCAACAGAATCTGGTGGAAATTATCGCTTGCTTCACACTCAAGCACGCCCTAACGTCAATTGCCTAATGGAACTCAAACACTTCCTCTCTCTGGCGCAGATCCTGATATCCACACTGGTGATCTTACTTGTGCTAATGCAAGCTAAAGGAACTGGTTTCGGAGCGGCGCTTGGTGGCGCCGATCAAAGCTTTCGGACGCGTCGAGGATTACAACGTTCGTTGCACAATCTGACGATCGTTATTGTCGGTATCTTTCTAATCATCTCCGCATGGAGCGTCGCATCCTCGTAGCCGGGGAATGCTGACTACTACCACTTGATCGAATGACCACTCGCGGCATCCACATCGGACTACTCGCCTTTGGTCTAGCACTCGTCTCTTTCACTTGGATGATAGTGGCCCGCGATGCGAATCCGGTTGAACAGCGCTGGACCGAAGGGCTCGTTGGCACTGCTAAATTAATTAATCCCTTGCTTGCCGAGCCTGATTCGGTGGATGCAGATCTAGCCGCATTGCTCTTCAATGGGTTGATACGTATTGACAGTGACGGAATGCCTCTTCCTGATCTCGCCGAGCATTGGGAAATTACTCCAGACGGACTGACTTATACGATCGTCTTGCGTAAAAACCTGACTTGGCATGACGGTCGCCCTGTTACCACCACGGACGTTGCAACCACAATTTCACTACTACAAGACAAGAATTTCCCAGGCAGTCCAGGATTAGCCGCGAATTGGGTCGGCATCGATTCATATGTAATCAACGAACGAACCATACTATTTCGTCTTCCGGCTCCTTCCTCTGATTTTCTTTCACGTCTCGATATCGGAATCATTCCTAATCATTTATACGACGCTGCTGACTCAACCAAACTCGCGTCTGCTGCTGCAAATTTAACCCCAATCGGTACGGGCCCTTACCGTCTCACCTCACTGAAAAAAGACCGCGCTTTACTCGAACGAAATACGAGTTACCACCGAGGAGCACCAACAATCGATCAAATCGAACTGCACTTCTATTCCACTACGATGCAACTACTTGAAGCTCTTTCAGAACAAGAATTCGACGCTCTACTTTTCGGCGAGGAAGCTAGTCTTAACGAACGAGCGGCTATTCTTGAGCGCAGAGAGCTGGTCGCAACACCTCTAACTCGCCATGCTTTCACGATCCTGTACCTCAACAATCAACGCGCACCTTTTGACGATCCGGCGATCCGACGCGCGATCGCGACCTCGATCGAACCAGCCAACATTATTCGTGAGGCTGAAATCAGCGCACTCCCCGGCGCAGGAGTACTTATCCCTGGCTCGTGGAGTTATAGCACCACAACATCAGATAACTCCGAAAAATCATCCGCATCTCACGCCTACAATGAGTGGACAACTGCTGGGTATTCACTCAATGAAACTGGCTATCTCCATAAGCAGAATCGAGAGCTCCACTTGGAAATATTAACCAGTGAAGATCTTGCTCACATTCGGATTGCGCAGGCGGTCGCGGATGCGCTCGATATTCAGGGAGTTAAGGCAACTGTGATTCCTCTGCCCACCAATGAACTCCTTTCAAAGCGACTCTTACCACATGACTACGAGCTTGCTGTCTTTGGATGGGAAGTGAACACTGATCCTGATCCGTACTTGGGATGGCATACATCACAGATATCAGAGAAGCGATGGAATATTGCGGGTTACCAAGACCCAATAGCCGATGCATTGCTCGAAAATGCGCGCCAAACAGTGGACATGGGCGAGCGGCGACAGCTCTACACTGCATTTGAAAAACGTTTCGTTAGTGAAGCAGCAAGCATCGTACTAACTTACCCATATCGCTTATACGTCCATCCGCAAAACCTTGAAAACTTTGAGCCTGGACTACTTTTCGAACCTTCGGATCGCTTCCGAAACATACATCTCTGGAATCTCGACATTGCGGAATAGTACTGCGGTACTGCTACTATTCCTTCGTGCGCATCGTTTTCTTCGGTTCCCCCGAATACGCCGTCCCTTCACTTCGTGCATGCCTTGAGCATCCATCTGCCAAGGTGGTAGCTGTCGTCACACAACCTGACCGCTCACAAGGACGCAGCAGGAAACTGCTGCGTACACCCGTGAAACAACTCGCTGAGGAAGTGAACATAGAATCGATCTTCCAACCGGAACAAACGAACCGCGCAACAACACAGCTTCTCTCAGAACTAATGCCTGATATCGGCGTAGTAGCTGCTTACGGGAACATACTCCCAACTCATCTACTCGATATTTTTCCACGCAAAGTTCTGAATGTGCATGCTTCGCTTTTGCCAAGACACCGTGGCGCTGCACCTGTCGCAGCTGCAATCAGTTCGGGCGATACGGAAACAGGAGTCACACTCATGCGCGTTGTTCGAAAACTTGATGCCGGACCAATTATTGACAAAATTAGCGTCCCTATTGGGCCTTTCGATAACACTGGTTCACTCACAGATACCATCGCTCAGCTCGGTGCCGATCTCCTCACGAAGCAACTCACTCCCTGGTTCACCAACGAGCTTTCAGAGACCCCTCAAAATGAATCCAAGATGACATATGCCACGCGCCTCACTAAGAGCGACGGTCATATCGACTGGACTCAGTCCGCAACGCAAATCGACCGTCACATTCGTGCAGTCACCCCGTGGCCATCTGCTGTCACTACCTATCAGAACCAGCGTTTCACCATCCATGAAGCGTGGCCTGTGCCAGAGCTCGATACTCACGAAGTACCTGGGACTGTTATCACAGGAGACGGGAGTACTCTCACTCGGCTATTGCCAAATCGCACTCGACGCGCCATCGTTGCATGTGGTCAAGGTTCGCTAGTGTTACTGCGCGTCCAGCGTCCAGGCCGCCAAGCCCAAAACATCGAAAGCTATCTAAATGGCGACACATCATTCCTTGGCTCGCAACTTAGTTAGCGAAATAGAACTAGTTGCCACGTAGACTTTATAGAGTGAAACAACACCTTCTTAATCTCTCTCTTAGTGAGCTCGCTGCTCACTTCGATACTTGGGGCGAACCTCGTTATCGTGCCGAACAGGTCGCGCTATGGACACTCCGCAAAGGTGCTAAATCCTTCGAAGAAATGACGGACCTCCCACGTACCCTTCGTAGCCGACTCAACAACGAATTCACTATTACTTCGCCACCCGCACTCGATACACAAACGGCTCACGACAACTCCACCACAAAAGTGCTTCTGGATCTTGGCAAAGGTGAAGCCATCGAAACTGTCCGCATGGACTACGATCCTGATTCAAACAGAATCGAAGGGCGCAGTACGATCTGTGTATCGACGCAAGCCGGATGTGCTATAGGTTGCATCTTTTGTGCTACTGGCCAACAAGGTTTCACACGTAACCTGACAGCCGCTGAGATCGTCGCCCAAGTCCTCTACTTCACTCGAGAACGCCCCATCACAAACGTCGTCTTTATGGGAATGGGTGAACCACTTGCAAACTATGATGCAATGCTCCGTGCAATCCGTTGGTTGGTGGACGAGCAAGGTTTCAATATTCGTCAGCGGGGTATCACAGTTTCGACAGTTGGGCTGATCCGTCCAATAGAACGCCTTGCAAAGGAACAACTTCAAATCGGTCTTACAATCTCGCTGCATGCCCCCGATGACGAGCTAAGACGCTACTTGATTCCGAATGCAGGTAACGTCACTATCAACGCACTCCTTGAAACCGGCACGAAATATCAACAGGCAACAAAGCGTCGCATCACATACGCTTACGCTCTCCTCGAGGGAGTGAATGACAAACCCGAACAGGCACGAACTCTTGCCAAAACACTTCGAGGTAGGCCCATCCACGTGAATCTGATTCCTTATAATCCCACGGCCGGAGATAACCTCCGTCGCCCCAAACCCGATCGAGTCCTAGCTTTTCTTCGAGAAATGCGGATCGCTGGGATCAACACCACGGTCCGTGAAGAACGTGGAATCGAAATCGCAGCTGCTTGCGGTCAACTTCGAACGGATATGTTGGATAATTCACAAACCACATGAGAAGCTTCCGTAATACAGAACTTGTCTGTTCTCGAAAAACATTTACTGCAGTTTCTTGATAACAAAAACATCTACGAAATTAATTCTATTACTAACAAGATGTTTTCCGACTAAGCCATGCGGCTACTGCAAATCGCGTGACGCTAATGTCAAGAATTTTGGCTAAAGCACCCTGAGAAATGAATGCTTCAACCGATTCAACTCTATTCCCCGTCCTCTTCGTTCGACTCAGCTGCTCCAGTTCCGTCTTCACTTTCTTCGCCTTCGGGCAGCAATCCTTCTTCACCTTCCGGAACTTCTTCCGTCTCCTCGACTTCAAGGCGAGGTCGAGCAATCTGAGCGATTGATTGGTCCTCAGCATTCAATATAGTCACGCCTGTAGCAATAGCAATGTCAGCTATGGTTAGCGATTGATCGAGCTCTTCTAGACCGTCAATCAAAACATCCACAGCTTCCGGCATCTCGTTTGGTAACGCTTCGAGACGCACAACGTCCAACGAGCGCACAAAAACTCCTCCATAAGTCTGAACAGCAGGAGCTTCACCAATGAAATTGATAGGGACACTAGCCTGAATCGTTCTTGTTAAATCGACCTGGAAAAAATCGATGTGGTGTAATTCGCCGCTAACTGCATCACGCCCAATATCACGAACTACAACCGGACGTGAATTTTGCTCGTCGCTAACCTGAAGCTCAATCAGAGTGTTGCGACCATGGTCATTTAACATCTCGCGAGCATTTGCCCAGGATAATTGGACAGCAACGGATTCGAGATGACGACCATAGATATTTCCTGGGATCGTACCTTCCTGGCGGAGTTTTCTAACCGCCTTACCTGTAATTACACGCCGTTCAACTTGATAGGTATCTGGCATCGGTCATACTCCTGCACAATATCCAAGAAACTGATCTAACTACACAACGAGTGATCGACGCTAGCAATGGCTGATCCGCCGGTCAAGATAAGAGCGTCATCACGTAGGATGCTCACTATGACTGTTTTGCTCGGTGTTGACGTTGGTGGCACATTTACGGACTTTCTGCTCTGGCAGAATGGGGAATTTCGCGTTCATAAACTTCCTTCAACACCAGACGATCCTTCCCGTTCTATACTCGCCGGAATAGATGAATTACAGGTAACCCCAGACTTGATCATTCATGGTTCGACAGTAGCGACGAACGCCGTTCTCGAGCGGCACGGAGCTCGTACTGCTCTCGTCACCACAACTGGCATGCGTGATTTGCTCGTGATTGGTCGTCAAAGTCGGTCGGATATTTACGACTTAGAACCTAAAACTCCTGAACCACTCGTGCCAGAAGAACTCCTTTTCGAACTTTCTGCAACTCTTGACCAAAACGGAACTGTCGTTGAACCATTCGACGTTTCTCAGGCATCAGAGATATTGGAAGAGGCGCGAGCTAATGGTGCAGAAGCACTTGCCGTCTCGCTGCTCTACGCTTACGCCAATCCTCAGCTGGAACAAGCTTTCGCAGAAATAGCTAGGAAATTCGAGCTATACCTTTCGATATCCTCAGATGTCTCACCCGAATATCGCGAGGTCGAACGAACGGCAACAGTTGTACTCAACGCTTATGTAGGTCCAGTCATGGATCACTATCTAAAACGACTTTCTAATGGTCTTCAGAAACGCGGATGTGGGCCGCTTCGCATCGTGCAATCCGACGGCGGATCAGCTAACGTTCATCGCGCTATACGGCTTCCGGTCGCTACCTTGCTATCCGGTCCTTCGGCAGGGGTAGCTGGCGCCTTCGACGTCTCACAGTCAGCTGGCTTCAACCGTATAATCACCCTCGATATGGGTGGCACATCTACAGATGTTGCTCTCTGCGACGGAGAGATTCCCACACGTCCAGACGTTACAGTGGATGGTTTTTCAGCCCGCACACCGGTAGTCGATGTGCACACAGTGGGTGCCGGAGGTGGTTCAATCGCCAGGATTGATACTGGCGGAGCCTTACGCGTAGGCCCACAATCGGCAGGCGCTACTCCTGGACCTGCGAGCTACGGAACTGGTGAAGCGTTCACAGTCACCGATGCACAAGTAGTACTTGGACGCCTCACAAGCGATGGGTTACTTGGCGGTGCTATGGAGCTAGATGTCGATCGTGCTTACTACGCCGCAGAACCACTGATCAGCTCGTTTGGCAGTGTAGAAGCAACTGCACAAGCAGTGATCTCAGTCGCTACTGCAAACATGGAATCAGCGCTCCGCGTGGTCTCGGTCCAGCGTGGTTACGACCCACGTGAATTTACTCTCGTCGCCTTCGGTGGTGCCGGACCGCTACATGCTTGCACACTCGCAGAATCACTCGAGATGCGCCGTGTATTGATTCCAATGTTACCTGGAGTCCTTGCCGCCCAGGGCGGTGTCGGTAGCGATGTCACTGCCACACTTACTCGTTCGGTACTCTCCCCCTTCAATCAAAGAACTTTCGAAAAGATTGCCAAAGCGTTGCGGGCAACAGGAGAACAGGTCCGTGACGAACCCGGATTGGAAACTGCTGAACTCCGCTACGCTCTCGACATACGTTATGCGGGGCAGTCTTACGAGCTAACGATCGAAGCCGATCCGACAGAACTTAGTGACGCAAGCCTAACTTTCCATTCGCTCCATCAAAAACGATTCGCTCACAGCGACTTGAATGCTGCCATCGAGGTCGTCAACGTCCGTGCGACCGCGAGGGTAGCCAGCATGGCTGAATCACCAAGTCCAAACTTCATCAAAGAAAAACCAACTGACAACTACATACCAATATGGTTCGACAATGAACAAAGGCAGACGAGAACGTACCAACGCAACGAGCTATCGCCTGGAACTGATTTCGACGGGCCAGCAATCATTCGACAAATCGACAGTACAACACTAGTACCGCCCACATGGCGTGGTGAAGTGGACAATCAAGGGAACATAATTTTGGAGCGACAATGACTTCCGAAAACTGGGCTCTGTCATTAAGCGCCGGGGACCTTTCGATAGCGGACGCAGTATTAACTTCGATCGCCGAGGAGATGGGCGAAGCATTAGGTCGTTCGGCTTACTCCCCAAACATCAAGGAGCGACGTGACTTCTCCTGTGGAGTTTTCGATCCAACGGGTCAGATGGTCGCGCAAGCTGCCCATATGCCGGTGCATCTGGGTGCGATGCCTGCATCAATCAAAGCAATCATGGCACTGGAACCTTTCACACCGGGCGACGTTCTTGCTGTCAATGACCCGTTCCAGGGTGGCACTCACCTCCCCGACCTAACAATCGCTTCGCCCGTTTTCATTGAAAAACAGTTAATCGGTTTCGTTGCCACACGTGCTCATCATGCCGATATAGGTGGAATGGCCCCGGGATCAATGCCAGTGGCGCGCGAGTTACTACAGGAAGGTCTCGTCATACCTCCGATCAGACTCGTTGCAGGTGGCATAAGGAACGAATCTGTGTTTGCAGTGATCGTTCGCAACTCGCGCGCACCAGAAGAACGGCGTGGTGACCTACGTGCGCAACTCGCCGCCACAGCTATAGGCGCTCAACGTCTCGAAACGGCGGCATCACGCTTCACCATAGCTGGGCTACTACAGCGCTACGAAGCACTTCTCAATCACGGTGAACGCGTGGTTTGTGCTGTTATTGAAACAATACCCGACGGTCTGTATTCATTCGAAGACCGTATGGAAGTCGGACCAGATGGCTTAATGATCCGGGTTAATCTCGAGATCGATGGCGATCAAGTGCACTTCGACTTCAACGGCAGTGCACCTGAAACAACGGAAGCTTCCATCAATGCAGTCGCCACTGTGACTCGATCCGCCTGTTACTACGCTATCCGTTGTCTCGCCGGTCCAGATGCTCCACGTAACGAAGGTTGCTACCGTCCTGTTCGTTTCACACTCCCAGAACGCTCAATAGTAGCGGCCGGTCCACCTCGAGCTGTTTCCGCAGGTAACGTGGAGACAAGTCAACGGATTACAGACGTTGCCCTCGGAGCACTCGCCCAAGCAATACCTGACCGAATTCCCGCTGCCTCGTCAGGCACTATGAACAACATCACTATAGGAGGATACGACAGCGCTCGAAAACGGCCCTATGCCTACTACGAGACGATCGCTGGTGGTGCTGGCGGAGGACCTAAACGAGCAGGCCGTTCAGGTGTTCACACTCATATGACCAACACCATGAACACTCCCATCGAAGCTCTACCTTTAGCATACCCATTCACCGTAGAACGCTACGAACTCCGACGCGGGACAGGTGGGATCGGCTCACACCCTGGTGGTGACGGCGTCATCCGTGAGTACAATTTTCATGACGCAGCTACCGTATCCATCGTTAGCGAACGACGCCGCTTTGCACCATGGGGTCTTCATGGTGGGGAAAGCGGCACCACGGGCCGTAACACACTCATTCGAGCAGACGGTTCTATATCTGAACTGGGGGCGCGGGCGGAGGTGGATGTAAACTCAGGGGACCGTGTACGAATCGAAACGCCTGGTGGTGGTGGCTGGGGTGCTACAGAGAAACATCCCTCGCACTAGGAGAAACTTACACACCCACTACAATCTCTAGTTAAAGGTTATTCGGAATCTTCCATAAGGCTGTAAAACCTCGTAGACCATGCTCTAAGACAGAGACATCTACTCAATAAACTCACTTTGAGCTGCTGCGATTAACTAACCTGTCACCTGATCACTATCACCACCTTCACATGGCTATAATAGTTTCACTTGTCAGTTCAAGAAACGAAATCGGGCAGTTCAATGTCAGACCGACTGGAACGTGAAATAGAGGAAATTCTCGATAAGATCGAGCACTTCCCAACCTCAAATTCACGGCGATCCCAAGCGCTTAGAAACTATTTCCGCCGGTTGGGAAATGGGATAGGCGTACGACAACGCGCGCTCGCGACACAGTTGGGTAATATTTCGATCTCGCAACTTTTATTGATCTCGTTCTTGATGATCTTCGGATCATTCTTCTTCAGACGTTTCAATCCTTTGATGATGCAATGGGTCCTCTATGCTGGAATCATTCTCTTCGTCACAAGTTTTGCAATATTGATGTTTTCTCGAAGCGGAAAGCACAAAAACGAATCACAACAACGTTGGCGCGGCAGAGCAATTCATAAAAACATATCTCATCCGAGTCTAATCGAGCGGATCAAGAAATGGTGGAACGAGAATCGAAATCGCCGCTAACCGCCTTTTCTCCGAAGCTGTATTTCGTGTTCGCCTCAGCGAAGAGCATTCTTCTAGAGCTCGATACTTACAACTATCATGACCTACTGGACTAGCCTTGATGACATGCATTCGCGTAGGCTTAGTAACATCCCCTGAAAGGTCTCCATGGTGCGTCGTACGCTCCACGCGGCTTTGATAAGTGCATCCATCGGGATCGCCATCCTCATCTCCGCATGCGGAGATGAGGATGGCGATCCCGCCTCTGATACTTTTCCGTCAGAAACCGCCACAGCTGTCCCAACCGCATCACCTATCTCTGAAACTCCCACAGTCAAAATTCTTGATCCCACTGGGCTTTCTGACAGCACTGATGGCAACACTGACAACGCGAATGAGGAATCCGAAACCACGACGACATATGTAGTCGTGGCAGGAGATACACTCTCTCGTATCGCTGAAGAATTCGATACAAGCGTCGACGCACTTATCGAAGAAAATAACCTTCCGGATACGATGATTTTTGTCGGACAAGAGATCAGCATTCCAGCACCGAACACGACCATATCTGTCGAAGAGACAGCTACCGCAACTCCGAACGCTGACGGAGAAACTTATGTAGTTAAGGCCGGTGACACAGCATTCGGTATCGCTATCGAATTTGACATCACACTTGAAGCACTTGCTGCCGCTAATGGTATTTCGATCGACGAGCTGAGCAATATACAAGTCAATCAGGAATTGCTGATTCCAAATCAGTGAGCCATAAATAACCAAAAACGATCCAACTAGCGTGCGACTGAGAACTCGGAGATACTTTTCACGAGGTCGTTACAAGCACCCATGATCTCCAACGAAGCTAACAAGTCACTCTCAACCACGTAACCATGTGAAACGTGACGGATTTCGTTTCGCTGAAACACTTCACAGGAGGACCGATGGGCATTCAGAATAACCTTGAGCACCTAAAACAACTCAAGGAACAAGCCTACCTCGGTGGCGGACAGGAACGCATAGCTGCCCAACATGAAAGAGGGAAGCTCACCGCCCGGGAGCGCATCGAATCTTTACTCGACCAAGGAACCTTTGAGGAGCTCGACACACTCGCCGTAAGTAAGAATGACGACGAGGCTAACGACGATAATTCATTTTATGGAGATGCCGTCGTCACTGGGTGGGGACGTATCGATAACCGCACCATCGCTGTTTTCGCTCAGGATTTCACTGTGTTTGGTGGATCACTCGGGGAAGTAGTGGGTGAAAAGATCGGTAAAATCATGGATATCGCCATGAAAATTGGCGTACCCGTAATCGGTCTGAATGACTCTGGAGGTGCTCGCATTCAAGAGGGTGTCAGCTCTCTCGCAGGTTACGGAACGATCTTCAACAGGAACGTCCAAGCATCTGGTGTCATCCCGCAGCTGAGTATGATCCTAGGCCCTTGTGCCGGTGGTGCGGTGTACTCTCCAGCTCTGACCGACTTTATTTTCATGGTCGAAAACACGTCACAGATGTTCCTGACAGGGCCAGACGTAATCGCTAGCGTCACTGGAGAGACAACCACCTTTGAAGAACTTGGTGGTGCTCAATCACATGCCAGCAAGTCGGGTGTCGCTCATTTTGCGATCGAAAACGAAGAAGCAGCTTTCGAGGAAGTACGACGACTTCTGTCATTTCTCCCAAGTAACAACATGGATGAAAGTCCCGTAGTAGACACAGGTGATAACACAACTCGTAGGATGGAGAATGTCCTCAATATTCTTCCCGATGAACCACAAAATCCGTACGACATACGTGACGTTATCGACGAACTTGTCGACAACGGTGACTTCATGGAAATCCATGAGTTCTTCGCCCAAAATATTGTGGTTGGATTCGGTCGTATAGGAGGCCGTAGCATCGGCATCGTTGCTAACCAACCTCTTTATCTAGCAGGTGTTCTTGATATAGATTCATCGCGTAAAGCGGCTCGGTTTGTTCGCTTCTGTGACGCCTTTAACATCCCGATCATCACACTCGTTGACGTACCAGGATTCCTTCCCGGTGTTTCTCAGGAATACGGCGGGATCATTAGTCACGGTGCAAAACTCGTATTCGCGTACGCCGAAGCGACTGTTCCGAAGATTACGGTGATTGTCCGCAAAGCTTTCGGAGGTGCGTATGACGCTATGGGGTCAAAGCACCTTGGAGCAGACATCAACTTTGCATGGGCAGGTGCAGCGGTAGCTGTGATGGCTGGTACGCAGGCAGTCAACATCATCAACCGCCGAGAACTTCAAGATGCTGAGGATGAAGAAAACGAGCGCACGAAGCTTATATCCGAATATCAAGAACGACTGGAACATCCGTTCATCGCTGCAGCCAAGGGTTATATCGACGATGTTATTGATCCACGAGATACGCGAATTAAAATTTCACGCGGTCTAGAAATGCTAGCGACTAAATCAGAGAGCCGACCAGCTAAAAAGCATGGGATTATCCCTCTCTAGGGCGTCACTCTCCTTTTTTATTAGGTAGAAAGATTCAGCGATTTATTGACCGAGCTAGCATTCACCTCGATACATGCTGCACCTTGTTTTGACGAAAGAGATGACTAATCTTCCATCCGACAATGCCAGTAGATTATGAACATTTGCTAACACCTCTGCTTCGTTTATACGAGAAACTTCTTTGCGTCTCAGAAATTATTAGCAAGCTTCATCCAACTGTCTTGTTAATCTCCTTCAGCACTAAACCATCAGTCCATTAGTTAAAGCAGTGAGGGAAAGTTTCAGATTCAGATTACGAGCATTGGTAGACTCGCTCGCACTCTCGTCAATAGCTGCTCGAAACGCGCGGATAGGTTGATCAGCACGTATAATCTGACAGGTTCAACTTTCTTAGGATTCAATCGCTGTAGGGGCCGCAGTCCCAAACAGCATCACGCGCTATCTGAGAGGTGCTGCGTCGATGACAAGAAGGTACTAACCAAGCAAAACCTTGAAATCACGACTGCTGAAATCAAGAATGGCGAACTACTAACAAGCTCATCAAAAGCATCGAAACCAACAGCCTGTTCATCAGTCGGATCATCAAAACTAGGCCAAGTCGGGTTCAGGACTGTGAGCCACGGTGAGGTACATAAATAGAAAGGGACATCGTGCGAAAAAAGGTAACCATCGTCGGCGCAGGCAACACCGGCGCAGCTACAGCTCAAGTACTTAGTGCCAAAGGAAATACTGACGTTGTCTTAATGGATATCGTCGAGGGATTGCCTCAGGGCCGAGCACTCGATATCGCTCAGGGATCGCCATGGATGGACTTCAGTTCATCCGTTAATGGAACGAATGATTGGACCGACACCGCAACTTCTGATGTCGTCGTCGTTACCTCCGGGGTCCCGCGTAAACCAGGAATGACACGAGAAGATTTACTTGGGACGAATGCCGGTATTGTCCGCTCAGTCGTTTCTAGTGCTGTTGAACAGTCTCCGGACACGATCTTCGTAATTCTCGCGAATCCTATGGATGCGATGTGCCACGTTGCTCTCGCTGCAAGCGGATTCGAATCAAACCGCGTTGTTGGTCAGGGCGGTCTGCTGGACTCCGGTCGTTATCGAGCATTTATCTCCATGCAAAGTGGAGCCTCAGTCCGCGACGTCAACGCGTGGGTCCTAGGTGGCCATACCGAAGCAACGATGGTGCCAATTGTTTCAAACGCTATGATCGGTGGTGTTCCATTAGCGACGGTTATCCCCCAAAACACCATTCAAGCTATCGTCGATCGCACTAAGCGAGGCGGTGCAGAAATCGTTGACTTGATTAAGACTGGGAGCTCTGTATTCGCTCCTGCGGCAGCTTTGGTTGAAATGATTGAAGCGATATTGCTCGACGAGCACCGCATAATTCCGGCCTGTGCCTTGCTCAATGGCCAGTATGGAATATCCGATGCGTACGTCGGAGTCCCTCTCCGATTAGGTGCAAGCGGGATTGAAGAAATTTACGAGATCGATCTCAATGACGGCGAGCTTAAGGACATGCAAGAAGCGGGACATGCCGTAAAAGAACTAGTTGCAGCTACGCCCAGTAGTTAACCAGTTACCTCACATTAGGGCACGAGGTGACGCTATCAAGCACAGTCGACGGAGGCTGAAATAATGGAAGCTGGAACGACAACTGAAATACGCGTCGAATCAGACAGTATGGGAGAGATCGAAGTTCCAGCAGACCGCTACTGGGGCGCACAAACACAGCGCTCAATAGAAAATTTTAAGATAGGTACTGAACGGATGCCACGACCCTTAATTCGAGGATTTGGGATCGTAAAAAACGCCAGTGCACAGGTCAATGAAGATCTTGAGAAGCTCGAAGCTCGTCTGGGAAAGGCTATCCGGGAAGCTGCCGAGCAAGTCATCGAGGGTAAACTGGATGACCATTTTCCGCTTGTCGTGTGGCAAACCGGATCAGGCACACAAACGAATATGAACACTAACGAGGTGATCTCTAACAGGGCCATCGAAATCCTCGGAGGGCAGCTCGGATCTAAAGACCCAGTTCATCCGAATGATCATGTGAACATGTCACAGTCCTCCAACGATACATTCCCAGGTGCAATGAGTGTCGCCACCGCCGAAGAAGTAGTCCACCGACTACTACCTGCTCTAGCTATTCTTCGTGACGCCCTTCAGGAGAAGACTGATAAATTCAATTCTATTGTTAAGATCGGCCGCACACACTTGATGGACGCTGTTCCATTAACGCTCGGTCAAGAATTCTCGGGCTACGTGCAGCAAATTGACAATGGAATGCGTCGCATCGAGGGCGTTTTACCTAGGCTCTTTGAATTGGCTCTTGGAGGCACAGCTGTAGGTACAGGAATTAACGCTCATCCAGAATTCGCCAATCGTGTCGCACAATCGATCAGCACCTATACTGGCTTGCCATTCATAACCGCACCCAATAAGTTCGAATCCCTTGCTGCCCATGATGCTCAAGTCGAACTTGCTGGACAACTCAAGGTTGTAGCAACATCGATGATGAAAATATCGAATGACATCCGAATGCTGGGGTCAGGGCCACGTGCGGGTCTCGGTGAACTTATCTTGCCAGCCAACGAACCTGGTTCATCGATTATGCCTGGCAAAGTAAACCCCACTCAGTCGGAAGCAGTAACGATGGTGTGCGCGCAAGTTATTGGCAATGATGTCACCGTCACCATGGGAGGTGCCACCGGACATTTTGAATTGAATGTTTTTAAGCCTGTCATTGCATATAACAACCTGCAAAGCATCCGCCTCCTAGCAGATGCCTCACACTCATTCACCGAAAACTGCATCTCTGGAATCGAAGCCAATGAAGTCCGCATCCGAGAATTGATGGAATCCTCACTAATGCTCGTAACAGCACTTAACCCACATATCGGCTATGACAGCGCTGCCAAGATCGCGAAGAAGGCTCACGAGGAAAACTCTACCTTGAGAGAGGCCGGAACCGCTCTCGGGCTAGTCACTGACAGTCAGTTTGATGAGTGGATCAATCCCGAAGATATGACTCATCCATAATTTTTGATTTCGCGATTCGAAATCGTCCAAGTTGAGAACGCTAGTGCGCACGATGGATCCTGAATAACGTCAACGCCATTATAGTCTTCGCATCGCTGATCTCACCGGCGCGTATTGCAGTTTCGATTTCTTCCTCGGTCATCCTTTCTGGTTGACCGATATATTCATCATCGTCCTGCGGAAGAGGTGACTCCTTAAGGTCGTTCGCAACGTAAAACTCCATATATTCGCCAAAAATCCCGGGAGCCATCCATGCCCCACCGAGGTGAATAATTGAAGAAGCAGCATATCCAGTTTCCTCACGCAGTTCACGGCCAGCCGTTGATTCTGCTCGTTCGTTTGGTTCACGCGTACCGGCAGGGATCTCAAGAAGTGCTTTGCCAGTAGGATGGCGGTATTGCCTCACTAACAGCCACCTTCCGTCCTCATCAATCGCGATCAGCGCAACGGCACCGGGGTGACGTACAACAACCCGTTCAGCCTCATGACCATCAGAAAAACGCACAGTATCCCGAGCAAGTTCAATGATCTTATGCTCGAAAATTACTTCCGAAGCAACAGTTTCGGGGATTTCAGGTCCGGTCGGATTCGTTCCGCTCGAATTAGTCAAGATCGAAAGTTAAAGCGATTTCATCGCAACCTGGAAATTTCGGGCAACGGTAGCATTCGTTCCATACTTTCCGAGGCAGGTCCATGACATCCGCCTGCACCCAGCCGAGCCTCTCGAAAAATTCAGGACGGTAACTAAGAGCAAACAATTGTTGCATTCCCAAACGACGACCTTCTTCGACACATGCAGCCACAAGAGCACTTCCATACCCACTTGATTGTGTTACAGGATCCACAGCAAGTGACTTCAACTCTGCCATGTCGGACCACATTATGTGCAATGCCCCGCACGCTATCACCTTTTCCGCCCTACGAATTACAAAAAAGTCTCGCAAGTGTTCGTATGTCTCAGCAAGTGTCCGCGGCAGCATCTCTCCTTGGGCAGCCCAATAGTTAACTAAGCGATGGATACCCTCGACGTCATTTACAGTCGCAGGCACGGGGGTCAGCGAAGTCTTATACAAAAGAGGCATGTCCACCTACGCAAAAGAGTCAATTTCTTCAGTCATCGACATAGGATAATTGTTCCAAGAACATTGAGCACTGTTCTAACGCCAATCACTGCGGTTTAGATTAACACGACCAGTAGCAAGTAGTTATGACAAATTGCATCGGAAACCCCGAATAACAGCTGGTCCTTCTTACTTAGATTCTTGCTAGCCGAATTCAATCTTCAAGAGTATCGAGCACATGGTCGGATCGTAGCCAACCGAGCCGTTCGGCAATATTGGCATAGAACTGGTTCGGTCCGCCGATACGAACGAAGTCAACGACCAGTTCGCCATGTGAGACCACCACCCTCGAACCTGAATCGAGCGGACGCTCCCTCAAGCCATCCACTGTCATTACAGCTTCGAAGCCTCGTTCGACGTATAGGTCTATCTCACAATTAGGCGACAGCACTAGAGCATTAGCCCGGGTTAGGTGTGGCGCGACAGGTACGAGAATGACCTCGTCCGATTCGGGTGGCAATATTGGTCCACCAACCGATAATGCATAGCCAGTGGAACCGGTCGCGGTAGCGACAACTACGGCGTCGGCTCGATATTCGGCGAGAAGAACGTTATCAACACGTGCACCGACTGAGATCGTACGACCTAGGCTGGCACGACCAATTACCACGTCGTTAAGCGCGAAACTCGGCGATCCACCATTAACTTCTGACCTGACTGTTGATCTACGTTCGATTCGGCCAACACCATGGAGGACACTATCAAGCGCGTCTGCTGCCTCTTCACCGGTCACCTCACTCAAGAATCCCAGTCGACCCATACGCACCCCGAAAACCGGCGTTCCAGTGATCGCGGCATGTTCTGAAGCGTGCAAGACAGTGCCATCGCCTCCAACACAAACAAGAAGATCAGCTCTTTCCAACTCCCGTCGAAAATCTTCCGCTGGTTGCTTGCTTGGATCAGGAAGCGCGCTAAGCCAAGCCTCACGATCTGATTTACTGACTTGAATCGCAAGCTCGTTAGCAGTTTCAGCTGCGCCATTTATAGCTGGGTTAAAACAAATAACGATTCTTTGAGGAGAAGTTAGACCATTCATGACACCACCTCGGATAGCCTCAGCCAGAGAAAGAACTCTCTATTGCCTGCAGGACCAAGTAATGGCGATCGAATGACACCTCGGATACGAAAGTTATGATCGATAGCCCAAGCCCCGACCTGCGCAACGACGCGCGCATGATCTTGCGACGCATGGACTACCCCACGACGCTTGACTCTGTCTCGTGTGACTTCGAACTGAGGTTTAACAAGTGCAAGAACATCTGCCCCCGGGAGCAAAGAATCGACTAGTGCCGGCAATATCTTTGTCAGTGAAATGAACGAAACGTCAATCGTCGCCAATTCAACTGGAGATTCGAGAGGCTGGAGGTAGCGTGCATTCGTACGCTCAAGCACTGTGACTCGTGTATCGTTGCGTAAAACTGGAACCAATTCACCATACGCAACATCTACTGCGACAACATCACTAGCACCATGCTGAAGTAAGCAATCGGTGAAACCACCAGTAGCCGCGCCAACATCAAGGCAGTGGCGACCAGCGACCTCGATTTCGGTGCGTTCCAGTACATGCGCCAACTTATCGCCGCCACGACTAACATATGCTGGTTGGTTCTTGAGGTTAATCTGACTATCGGAAGCTAACGAAGTTGCTGCACGCAATGCAACCTGACCCTCAACAAGCACTTCACGGGCTAAGATCAAAGCACGGGAATGATCGCGATCTGTCGAAAGTCCTCGCTCAACGAGCAGATCGTCAAGTCGACACTTTCTAGCGGGATGACGTGTGTCCGTCGTCGCTGTCATCAGCGGCTCCTCACTATGATGCACCCCAGATTCCGTGCGATTCAATTAATTGACAATGAGCGTAATAGAACCAATGCGTGAGGATATCATTGGAATAAGGTCGCCAAGGTATTCCGAGAAAGCGTCACGCAGATTCTTTTGCCTCTGCGGGCTCGGTCTGGCCTGATTCATCCTCCGGCACAGGCGTTCCTGATTCGGTCGCAAGCAAAGGCGGCCGACGCTGAGTAACAGTTTCTTCGGAGATCATGCACTTCCGCACATCCGTCCTCGAGGGAAGTTCGAACATCACATCAAGCAGGAGTTCTTCAACAACTGTGCGCAGACCACGTGCTCCGGTCTTCTGTCCGAGAGCCTCTTCAGCAATGGCACGCCGGGCTTCTTCACTAAAAATCAAATCAATATCGTCCATCGCGAATAATCGCTGAAACTGACGAGCAACGGCATTTCTTGGTTCGGTCAGGATCATTGTCATCATCTCAATATCAAGTGGCTCAAGGACCGAGACAATCGGAAGTCGACCAACGAACTCAGGAATCAAACCAAACTGTAAGAGATCATCGTGCGTGACATCGCTGATGATCTTTTGGCGAGCTATCTCTAGTTCGGTCGGCGACTTATCTACTGCGTTAAACCCAAGTGACCGCACACCTTTACCCGTGCGCTTACCGACTACCTGTTCCAATCCTTCGAACGCTCCACCACAAATGAATAGAATGTTAGATGTGTCGATCTGAATAAAGTCTTGATGTGGATGCTTTCGCCCACCTTGAGGTGGCACGCTAGTAACCGACCCTTCGATGATCTTCAATAGTGCTTGCTGAACACCCTCACCAGAAACATCTCGTGTTATAGACGGATTGTCACTTTTACGTGAAATCTTGTCGATCTCATCAATATAGATAATTCCAGTTTCCGCACGTTGAATATCAAAATCAGCAGCCTGAATCAGATGCAATAGGATATTCTCAACATCCTCACCAACATA